>JANLPB010000037.1:0-25965 GCA_031366885.1 Ilumatobacteraceae bacterium | reverse complement strand
GTACGGTCGCCCGACCATCGTCAACAACGTCGAGACGCTGGCCAATCTGCCATGGCTGATGGTCAACGGTTCGGCCGCCTACACCGCCATCGGCACCGCCACCAGCCCCGGTACTCGCATGGTTGCCGTCTCCGGCCACGTGAAGCGGCCGGGCGTGTATGAGATCATCAACGGCACCACTACGTTCCGCGACCTCTTGTATGGCGACGAGTTCTGCCAAGGCATCCGCGACGGTAACGAGTTGAAAGCGTTCGTACCCGGCGGTGGCTCCGCACCCTGGTTCACACCCGAACAACTCGACCTGCCGTTCGAAGGCAAGCTGGTCGGCGCGGCCGGCTCGATGCTCGGCTCCGGCGCCATCATGGTGATGGACCACACCACCGACATACCTGCTGCGGCTCTGACGCTCACCCGTTTCTATGCCCACGAGAGCTGCGGCCAATGCACGCCTTGCCGTGAAGGTGGCACCTGGCTGGAGCGTGTGCTCAGCCGTGTCGTTGACGGCCACGGCACCCACGCCGACCTCGACCAGATGTTCGAAATCGGCGAGTCCATCTGCCCCGGCACGTTCCCGCACGCGGCCAGCACCGAGCTTGGGCTGACGGCCGCACCGTTCCCGTACAAGATGACCACCATTTGCTTCGTCGGGCCCTCGGCGTACGCCCCGGTCCACTCGGCGCTGACGCTGTTTCGCGGAGAGTTCGAAGCCAAGATCGTCGAACGGAAACGAATTCCTGTCAGCGTGGAAGCAGTCGGAGCGCACTGATGACGACCACTGGGCCCATCATCGAAACCGACGCACCGCCGCCGGACCCCAACGCTGTACAGGTCACCATCAACGGTGTGCCCCATACCGCACGCAAGGGCCAACTTGTCATCGAGGCCGCTGCCGACGCCGGCGAATACATCCCGCGCTTTTGCTACCACGAGCGGATGACCTCGGTCGGTAAGTGCCGCATGTGTCTGGTCGAGTGCGACTCGGGTCGCGGCCCGGCCGTCACCGTTTCGTGCATGGTGCCCGTGGCGCCCGACATGAAGATCGACACTCAGGGCGAGAACACCAAGCGGATGCAGGAGGGCGTGCTGGAGCTGTTGCTCGCCAACCACCCGCTCGATTGCCCAGTGTGCGACAAGGGCGGCGAGTGCCCGCTGCAGGATCAGACGGTCAGCAATGGCCCCGGCGAGAGCCGCTATGTCGAAGAGAAGCGGCATTATGAGAAGCCGATCGCGATCAGCGACATCGTGTACCTCGACCGCGAGCGCTGCATCCTGTGCGACCGCTGCACCCGCTTCGCCGACGAAGTTGCGGGCGACGCGCTCATTCACTTCAGCGGTCGTGGCAACAACACGTACATCACCACCTACCCCGATGAGCCGTTCAGCAGCTACTTCAGCGGCAACACCGTGCAGATCTGCCCGGTCGGTGCGCTGACTGCGAAGCCGTATCGCTTCAAGGCTCGCCCCTGGGATCTCACCCAGCAGGAATCCACCTGTACCACCTGCGCGGTGGGTTGCAGAACCGTTGTGCAGAGCAGCAAGGACGAACTGCTGCGCTACATGGGCGTCGACAGCGACCCCGTGAATCACGGCTGGATGTGCGACCGCGGCCGATTCAACTTCGAATCGGTGAAGAGCGACCAGCGCGTGTTGCAACCAATGGTCCGCAACGGCGATGCGTTGGAAGCGGCGTCGTGGAGCACGGCGTATGCGCACGCGGCATCGCTCATCCTCGAGGCCAAGGCTGCCGGTGGTGCCGAGAGCATCGCCGTCATCGGCGCCTCCCGCGGCACCAACGAAGACGCGTTCGCGTGGGCCCGACTCGGTCACGAAACCATTGGAACGCCGAACGTCTACTCGCAGATGGGTGACGGCCTGCCGGTCGGGCTGCTCGGGCTCGACCGAGCCACCATCGACGAGGCCGCGACGGCCACGACCATCATCCTGCTCGGGCCCGACCTCAAGGAAGAGCTGCCGGTGCTGTATCTGCGCCTGCGCGAGGCAGCGGAGAAGAAGCGCAGCAGGATCATCGAGTTCGCGCCGAAGCAGACGGGTCTCAGCCGGTACGCCTGGCGTCAGGTTGGTTACGAACCGGGCACCCAGGTGTCAGCGGTGCAGACTGCGTTGGCGGACCCTGCCATCGCCGAACAGCTCGGTAAGGGTTCGGTCGTCATCGTTGCGGGTCGCGCGAACCTCGCCGAGTCGTCAGCCGCGACCGTCGCCGCGTTGCACACGGTGCTCGCTGCGGCCCCCGGCGCCAAGGTGCTGCCCGCATTCCGTCGTGGCAACGTGGTCGGTGCTCTGCAGGTCGGGTTCCGTCCCGGCAAGGGCGGGCTCGATACTCGCGGCACCCTGCAGGCCGCGGCCGACGGCAAACTCGAGTGCCTCGTGCTGGTCGGCGCCGATCCGCTTGCCGACTTCCCCGACACGGACCTGGCCCGGCGTGCCATGGCCGGCGTTCGCCGGATCATCGCTGTCGATACGTTTCTCACCAAGTCGTCCTCGCTCGCCAACGTCGTCCTGGCCGCAAGCGCCTACGGCGAGAAGGCCGGCACCACCACGAACCTGGAGGGTCGGGTCAGCACGGTCGCTCGTCAGGTCACGCCCGCCGGCTCCACCCGACCCGACTGGATGATCGCCACCGAACTGGCGCTCGAACTGGGCGACGACCTCGGCTACGGAAGCGTCGAGCACGTCACCGCCGATATCGCCGACAAGGTGAATGGATTCGCCGGCGTTACCCCTGAAGCGCTCGCCGCCGACGGCAACGGTGTGCTGGCCGGGGTGCCCTCGGGTATCGACCCGATCAATCACACGGAGGTCGTTGTCCCCGAGCGGAACGCCTACGACTTCCGCCTGGTCGTCAGCCGCACGCTGTACGACGAAGCTGTCGGCACTGCCATGTCGCCGTCGCTCGCACACCTGTCACGCGGTTCGGTGCTGCATCTCCACCCGCTCGACATCGAGCGCGTCGGCACCACCGCCGGCACCGATGTCAAGGTCATCGGCCCGCGTTCCACCGTGATCTTCATGACAGTGGCCGACGAGTCGGTGCGGCGCGGCACCGCCTTCGTCCCGTTCAACAACCCGGGCCCGAATGTTGGCGAATTGATCGATTGCTTCGCAGCCATCAACGATGTTCGAATCGAGAACGTGTGATGTTGGCGGTCGATTCACTCCTCGACGGCATCACGGCTTTCAGCACCGCCTTCCTGGTGGTGCTGATCAAGGTAGTGGTCATCTTCGTCGTCGGTCTCGTCGGCACGATGCTGATGGTCTGGTTCGAGCGCAAGGTCATCGCGTTCATGCAGAACCGCGTCGGCCCCAACAAGGCTGGCCCGAAGGGCCTGCTGCAGACGCTGGCAGACGGCATCAAGTTGTTCTTCAAGGAAGATCTGATCCCCGAAAAGAGCGATCGGTTTGTGTTCAAGCTGGCGCCGTACCTTGCGTTCGTTCCGGCGTTCTTGGTGTGGAGCATCATCCCGCTCGGCGGCGATTTCAGCAACGGCAAGGACGGCTCGGTCAGCATCCTCGGACACACCACCAAGCTGCAGCTGGCCGACCCACCCGTCGGCGTGCTGCTGTTGCTGGCACTCAGCAGCGTGGCGGTCTACGGCATCATGTTGGCTGGGTGGAGCTCGGGCTCGAAGTACCCGCTGCTCGGTTCGGTTCGTGCCTCGGCGCAGATGGTCAGCTACGAGGCTGCCCTCGGTCTCAGTCTGGCGACCGTGATTCTGATTGCGGGCACACTCAGCACCAGCGGCATCGTGGCAGCGCAGAGCAGCTTCAGCCGCTGGCACGTCGTGGCCACAGGGGTTCTGCCGTTCTTCATCTTCCTCATCGCCGCCACTGCAGAACTGAACCGCCCTCCATTCGACCTCGTCGAAGCCGAGCAGGAGCTGGTCGGCGGGTTCAACACCGAGTACTCCAGCATTCGTTTCGCGCTCTTCTTCCTGGCCGAGTTCATGAACACCATCACGATGAGCGGCGTCATCGTGACGCTGTTCTTCGGTGGCCCGCAGCCCTTGAAGATCCTCGGCAACGCCAACATCTTGTCGTTCCTCGGGCCGCTCAGCGGCACAGTGTGGATGCTGTTGAAGGTGCTGGTCTTCCTCTACATCTACGTGTGGTTCCGTGCCACGCTGCCTCGGCTTCGCTACGACCAGCTGATGAACCTGGGCTGGAAGCTGATGATCCCGTTGGCACTCGGCTGGTTCATGCTGATCGCTGTGTTCCGCGTCGGCAACGACAAGGGTTGGTCGCAAGCCGAGCGCTTCGTGGCCGGCGGAATCGGTCTGGTCGTGTTGTTCGCCTGTGCAGGACTGCTGCGACTGGCGACGCGGGTCAGTGCCCGCAATCGTGAACGAGAGGGGGCGATGTTCTGATGGGTTACCTCGACGGATTCCTCGTCACGCTGAAACAGCACCGAGTATTTGGTGGCGAGCGCGTCACCACCAACTACTCCGGTGGACGCATTGCCAAGAAGGGCAAGCCGACCGACGGCCGCGACGAGAAGATCGACAAGCCCGAGCGCCTTCACGGTCGCCACGTCCTGAACCGGTACGAGGACGGCATGGAGAAGTGCATCGGGTGCGAGCTGTGCGCGGGTGTCTGCCCGGCCAAGTGCATTCACGTGCGCGGCGCCGACAACGACCCACAGAACCCGACGTCGCCGGGCGAGCGATTCGGCTTCGTGTACGAGATCAACTACCTGCGTTGCATTCACTGCGACCTGTGCGTGGAGGCCTGCCCCACCGAGGCAATCACCGAAAGCAAGCTGTTCGAGTTCAGCTTCACCAACCGCAGCGACGCGATCTATACGAAGGCGGAGCTGGTCGTCGGTGACGACGGCAAGCCGCAGCAGATGCCGTGGGAAGACTGGCGAGAGGGCGAAGATCTGCTGACCAGTGGCTGGATGCGCGCCACCGCGGCCGGCGGCGATGCCAACTTCGTTGGCCAGGTCGGTTGGAGCAACGAGTTGGGCTATGGCCTACGCGAAGCCGAACGGCCGGCCGACTGATGGAACTGTTTGTCTTTGTTGTCGCTGCCGCAATGGTGTTGGCTGGCGCGGTTGGAGTCGTGGTGCGCAAGCACCCAGTGCACGCGGCGCTCAGCCTGGTGATGACCCTCTTCGGAATCGCGGTGCTCTTCATTGCGCAAGACGCCCACTTCTTGGCAGCCGTGCAGGTCATCGTGTACGCGGGTGCCATCGTCGTCCTGTTCCTCTTCGTGATCATGCTGCTCGGCGTCGACAACGCAGAGGACATGCACATCGAGCCGTTCAGGGTGCAGCGGCCAGTCGCGGCCGTCATCGGTACGGCGCTCGTCACCATGATCGGTCTTGCCATCATCGTGTCCCGTAAGGCTGCCGTGCCGGTGGTGACGCAGAGCCAAGCGGTACAGGACGCGGCGCTCGACCCTCATGACGGCAACATCCGCGCGCTCGCTCGCGACGTATTCAGCGACCACGTGCTCGCGTTCGAACTCACCTCAGTGCTGCTGGTGATTGCTGTCGTTGCAACCGTCATGCTGGCCCGCAAGCCGAAGCCGGGCGAGCTGCTCATCATCGAGACACCGAGTTCCGCCAAATGAGTGCCGCCATCGCCGTCCCTACCACCACCTGGTATCTGCTGCTCGGTGCCATGCTCTTCTCCATTGGTGTCGTTGGCGTCATGGTGCGCCGCAATCCACTGATCCTGTTCATGTGCGTGGAGTTGATGCTCAACGCCGTCAACCTCACCTTCGTCGCGCTCGCCCGTCGGCTCGGCGACATTGGCGGCCAGAGCACGGTGTTCTTCGTGCTGGTCGTCGCCGCCGCGGAAGTGGTGGTTGGCCTGGGCATCGTGGTTGCAATTCTGCGTCGCAAGCCCAACGCCACCACCGACGACATGGCCGAGTTGAAGGGCTGATGTGATGCTCGACCTCGTTTGGCTCATTCCCGCGCTGCCGCTGGCCGGATTCCTGTGCATTTTGTTGCTCGGCCGCAAGCTGGGCGATCCCAAGGCTGGCTACTTCGCAACCGCGATGGTCGGTGCCTCGTTCCTCGTCACTGTTGGTGTGTTCCTCGACATGATGTCGAAGACGGCGGACGAGCGCAGCCACGTGCGCACGCTCTTCCAATGGATTCCCGTCGGCTCGCTGAAGATCGACCTTGCCTTCCTTGCCGATCCGCTGAGCATCACGATGTGCTTGTTCGTCACCGGCATTGGCACGCTGATCCATCTCTACGCGGTCGGCTACATGCACGGCGACTCGCGGTTCAGCAAGTTCTTCCTCTACCTCAACCTGTTCGCGTTCAGCATGCTCATGCTGGTGCTCGGCTCCAACATGCTGGTCACCTTCCTCGGCTGGGAAGGCGTGGGCACCTGCAGCTACTTCCTGATTGCGTTCTGGCACGAGAAGGAGAGCGCTGCGACTGCCGGCAAGAAGGCGTTCGTCACCAACCGCGTCGGCGACTGGGGCTTCATGATGGCGATGTTCTTCGCCTTCTGGGCCGTTGGCTCGCTCGACTATTCGGTCATCAATCATTCGGTACTCTCCACCCCGACGGCGACTGCGATTGCGCTGTTCTGCTTCATCGGTGCCTGCGGGAAGAGCGCTCAGCTGCCGCTCTATCTGTGGCTGCCCGATGCGATGGAAGGCCCTACGCCAGTGTCGGCGCTCATCCACGCGGCCACGATGGTGACCGCTGGTGTGTACTTGATGTGCCGCATCAGCCCGGTGCTCGAGATTGCATCTGACTACGCGGGCTGGATCATCGCAATCATCGGTGCTGCGACGGCGCTGTACGCCGCCACCGTTGCGGTAGCCCAGAACGACATCAAGAAGGTGCTCGCGTACTCCACCGTCAGCCAGTTGGGTTACATGTTCCTGGCCGTTGGCTCAGGTGCCTATACAGCCGCCTTGTTCCACATGATTACGCACGCCTTCTTCAAGGCGCTGCTGTTCCTTGGTGCCGGTTCAGTGATCCACGGCATGCATCACGAGCAAGACATGCGCCGTATGGGTGCTCTTCGCAAGCTGATGCCCATCACCGCCATCACCTTCATCATCGGCTGGTTGGCCATTGCTGGCGTGCCGCCTTTTGCCGGCTTCTGGAGCAAGGACGACATCTTGCTGTTCGCCTACGACAAGAGCCCGATCCTGTGGGCGGTCGGTCTGGTGACGGCGTTGCTGACCGCGTACTACATGACTCGTCAGGTGATCATGGTCTTCTTCGGCGAGGCCCGCTGGCACGACGCGCACGACGAGCACGGCGCCCACGGAGACGTTCATACCAACGACCACGAACCCCACGAGAGCCCGTGGATGATGGTGACGCCGCTGGTCGTCCTGGCCTTCTTGTCCATCGTCGGTGGCGCCATCAACCTGCCGTTCTCGCACAAGTCCGAGCGGCTCGTCACGTGGCTGGAACCGGCAATCGTCGTGCGCGAAAGCGACACGTCCAAGTTGCCGCTGGCAATCGTTGCGATCGTGGTCGGTCTGGTCGGGATTGCGCTGGCCATCATGGTCTATGCCAAGCACCGTGTGAAGGCGGTGGAGCCGCAGATCTTGGCCGACGCGTGGGGCTACGACCGCGCCGTCAGCAACTTCATGGGTGGGCCGGGACGCCAGGCATTCGATGGGATTGCGTGGGCTGACGCGCACATCGTCGATGGTGCCGTCAACGGCGCCGGTGAGCTGGTGCGCGGCACCGCTGGCAAGGTCCGCAAGCTGCAGACCGGCAACGTTCGCACCTACGCGGCGGCCATCGGCGCTGGCGTCGTGCTGTTGTTGACGTGGTTCGTCGTCGTGCGGGGGATCCTGTGATCGAGTTTCCAATCCTCACGCTGCTGGTCCTGGTACCGGCGGTCGGTGCTGCCGCGGTGGCACTGATCTCCAAGCGTCAACCAGACCTGGTCAAGATCGTCGCGATGATCAGCAGCGTGCTCACCGGCGCGATGGCGCTGTGGGTGCTGTTCGCGTTCAAGTCACACGAGGCCGACTTCCAGTTCGTCTCGCAACACGTGTGGATCAAGCCGTGGGGTATCTCGTGGCACCTCGGTGTCGACGGCATCTCGCTGTTCCTCGTCGCGCTGACCGGTGTGCTGTTCCCACTGGTGATCATCGGCATCGACCCGCACCACGACCACAAGCGTTACCTGTCGTGGATGTTGTTGCTCGAAGCTGGCGTCATGGGCTCGTTCATCAGCCTCGACCTGTTCTTGTTCTTCGTCTTCTTCGAGATCGTGCTCGTGCCGATGTACTTCCTCATCGGTGGCTGGGGTTACGACGACCGCATCTACGCGGCAACGAAGTTCTTCTTGTTCACGATGGTCGGTTCGGCATTCATGTTGGTCGGCATCGTCGCGACGGCCGTGTTGGCCAAAGCCGGGCCGGGAGGTTCGGTCACCTTCGACCTGATCAAGATCGCGGAGAACGCGACATTCGCAGCGTCGACGGGGCGATGGCTGTTTTTTGCGTTCGCGATCGCGTTCGCCGTCAAAGTGCCGTTGTTCCCATTGCACAGCTGGCTGCCCGATGCGCACACGCAGGCTCCCACCGGCGGCTCGGTCATCCTGGCCGGCGTGCTGCTGAAGATGGGCACGTACGGACTGCTCCGTTTCGGTGTGTACCTGTTCCCCGAGGCTGCTGTGTGGGCTCGCCCGCTGTTCCTCACGCTTGCGGTCATCGGCATTCTGTGGGGCGCTGTTGCGGCCACAATGCAGACCGACCTCAAGCGTTTGGTCGCGTACTCCTCGGTCGCTCACCTTGGGTTCATCGTGTTGGGCACATTCGCGTTCACGACGGTTGCGCTCACCGGTTCGGTGATGCAGAACGTCAACCACGGCCTGTCCACCGGCGCATTGTTCTTGATGGTCGGCATGATCTACGAACGCCGACACACGCGTGAGATCAGCAAGCTGAGAGGCCTACAGAAGGCGGCACCGGTATTTGCCGCAGCGTTCATGGTGATCATGCTCAGCAGCATCGGTGTGCCCGGGCTCAACGGGTTCGTTGGCGAGTTCATGATCCTCATCGGCTCTTTCGGCACGGCCCGCTGGTGGGTGGCGGTTGCGGCGACCGGCGTGATCTTCGCTGCGCTGTACCTGCTGTGGGCGTACCAGCGTGTGTTCCATGGCGAGCCCGACGATGACAACAGAGCGTTCCCCGAGCTGAAGTGGAAGGAAGCAACCCTGTTGCTGCCGTTCATCGCCATCATCGTGTTCACCGGCGTGTTCCCCAAGCCGATGCTCACCCGAATCGAACCGTCGGTCAACAAGCTGATTGCACACATCGAGGAGCACGGCGACTGGCGCTCGCCGCAGCCTGCCGTCGGCGTGCCGTCGGTAGAAGTCGTGACTGAGGATGGAGAAGGGTGATGGCCGCGTTGCTCGCTGCCGAGACATTGCAAGGACCCAAGGTTGATTGGTTCGCGCTCAGCCCGCTGCTGATTCTGCTCGGCGGTGCGATGGTGCTGCTCGTTGGCGGTGCGCTCACGCGTGCGTGGCCCAAGCGCGGCTATGCGCTCTTCACCGCGGCCGTTGCTCTCGCCGGCGGGGTGTTCGGTGTGCTGCTGTGGCACCGCATCGATGACAAGGGTCCGATGTCGTTGGTGGGCAATGCGCTCACGCTCGACAAGGTTGCGGTGTGGCTGACCATCACGATCTGCGTGGGTGTGTTTCTTGCTGCGCTCGTCAGCGACGACTACCTGAGGCGTGAGGGTCTCGACGGCCCCGAGCTGTACGTGCTCTACCTCCTCGCTGCACTCGGCGGCATCGTGATGAGTTCCGCCAACGATCTGATCGTGCTCTTCCTCGGACTCGAAATCCTTTCGATAGCGCTGTACGTCATGGCGGCCAGCCATCGCAAGCGCATCGAAAGCCAAGAGGCCGGTCTCAAGTATTTCGTGCTCGGCGGGTTCTCTTCGGCGTTCTTCCTCTACGGCGTTGCCCTCGTGTACGGCGGCTCCGGCAGCACCAACTTCGACAAGATCGTGACTGCGTTCGACACGACGGTTCAGCTCGACCGCCAGAACGACGCGCTGGTTCTCGCCGGCGTTGCGTTACTGCTGGTGGGGCTTGCGTTCAAGGTCGCAGCCGTGCCGTTTCACTTCTGGTCGCCCGATGTTTATGAGGGCTCACCCACGCCGGTGACCGCGTTCATGGCGTCGGTCGGCAAGACGGCCGCGTTCGGCGCGATGTTGCGAGTGTTGCTGCTGGCACTGCCGCACTGGCGCGACGACTACCGCCCAGCACTGTGGGTCATTGCGGTACTGACCCTGGTCGGCGGTTCGGTGATGGCGGTCGTACAGACGAACGTCAAGCGAATGCTCGCGTTCTCGTCGATCAGCCACGCCGGTTTCATTCTCGTCGGCGTCGAGGCCGCTGCCCACGAAGGCGGTGCCACACTTGCCAGCCCCGGCGTGTCATCGGTGTTGCTGTATCTGCTGATCTACTCGGTGCTGGTGATGGGCACGTTCGGTGTGGTGGCTGCGGTCGGTCGCACGGGTGATGCCGCCACAGGTTTGGCCGGCTTCCGTGGGCTCGGAAAGAACCAACCGGTACTTGCGCTCGGCATGACGGTGCTGTTGCTTGCACAGGCGGGCGTACCGCTGACCAGCGGCTTCATCGCCAAGTTCGGTGTCATCACGGCGGCCGTCGACGTGCACAGCTACGCGATCGCGATCATTGCCATGGTGTCGGCGGTCATTGCTGCGTTCCTGTACTTGCGCATCATGGTCAGCATGTGGGTGATCGAACCCGAAGCCGGCGACGATGCTCGCGAACGCGTCCACGTGCCCGCACTGCTGGGCGTCGCAATCAGCCTGTCGGTTGCGTTCACTCTGGTGATCGGCTTCCTGCCCGGCCGCCTCATCGACATCACGCCCTAGCGCGGTGTCCGAGCGCGGAGACGTCGGTTAGCAGGCGGCGACGAGTGCTTCGAACAGGGATTGCTGTTGGACGTCGGTCGCCGACGTGTCTTCGGGGTGCCATTGTGTGGCGACCACCCACGCACCGCTGTTGAGCTCGCACGCGTGGACGATGCCGTCGGCGGTGTGACCCACGACGCGCAGGCCGTCGGCAACGCGATCGAGTGCCTGGTGATGCACGCAATGGCCGGCATTCACCGTCTCGCTCCCGATGGCCTTCGCGATCTGCGACCCGGCCTCCAGCGTCACCTCATGCTGGGCGAACCAGTGCGACTCGTTGCCGATGTCTTGTTGCAGCGTGCCGCCCATGGCGACGTTGAGCACTTGCATTCCGCGGCAGATGGCCAGCATCGGCACGTCCAGTTCGAGTGCGGCAGATACGACCGCCAACTCGACCTCGTCGTGCTCCGGCACGATCCCGTAGAGCTGCTCGGCCGTAGGTTGCTGGCCGTATCGACGGGGGTCGACATCGCCGCCTCCGTGTAGCACGACGGCATCCACCTGGCGCAGCAAATCGGCGATGTCGTGGACCAGTGACGGAATCGGAGGCAGCATCAAAGGCATGCCCCCGGCGCGCGCGACCGACTCGAAGTATCGACGCCCTGCAGCGAATGGCTCGCCGCGCACGCCCTTGGCCTCGGTCGCGAGGCGACCAACGATCAGCACTAACGGATTCACCGCGCCAGCATAAGTGGCGGGTCAGCAGTCCGCCTGCGTGTCGTAGGGATAGTCGCCGGCATCGAGCGAGGTGACGCTGACATCCGTAGGCGCCGGGTTGGAGGGGATCAGGTTGCCCGCATCGTCGTAACTACCGAACGGTGCCCCGGTCGACACGACCGACACGGTGACCCCGTCGATGCTGCCGGAGCTCTCTTGGAAGCAGCCGCCCTGGCCGGCGGTGAGCATCGTCGGAAAGTCGCTCCACAACGAGCCCCCGGTGACGCCGGACGTGGTCGACAGGGCGCTGCCTGAGTACGTCCACCCAACGAACGAGAGTGCCTCTGGCGCGGCGCCACCGAACGCGGCGCAGAAGTTCGATGTTGCTCCGTCCGCCCAGCAGGCGATACGGCCGAAGGGGGCGATGAACCCCTGCGATTCGTCGGTGGTTCGATACCCGCCGTACTCATCGACGACGGGAAACTCCATTGCTTCATCCGTGACTGCTTCCAACTGGCCGGTGATCCCAGCGGCCACGTCCGTGTACGTCATTCCGAAATCGAAGCTGCCGACGCCGTCGCTGCGAAGCGTCAACGGAGCTGCCGCGGGCATTGTGGACGTGGTGGGTGCCTCCGTCGTGGTGGCAGCGCCGGTCGTGGTGGTGGGCGCCTCAGCCGCGATCGTGGTGGTGGACTCAACCGGTGCGGTTGACGAGACAGATGTCTCCACGACGGACGCAGTCGAGGCCTTGTTTGCCGATGAACTGGAGCAGCCGCTGGCCACGAGCACAAGGCCGACGAGCACGCCGATGGTTTCGCGTCGCCAGCGAATGGGCAGTGGTGAGTGATCCTTAAACATAAGCACCTACCTACTCTTACACGGCGCCACCGGTCACGGGTGGGTGGCTGCTCGGGCTGCGGCGCGGCGAACCAGTTCGTTGTAGATGGCCTGCTGCTGCGGCTTGCGTGAGGCCGTGTCCTCCGGGTGCCATTGCGCACCCACGATCCACGTGGCCGTCGGCAGCTCGACTGCCTCCAGCTGGCCGTCGGTAGCCCACCCGCACGCCACCAGCGGGTCGGCGAGGCGTTCAATGCCTTGATGGTGAACCGAGTGGCAGTGCTCCAAATGGTCGGTGCCACACGCCTCGGCAATCAGCGAGCCGGGGGTCAGGTCGACGGTGTGCTCGCGCATCCAATGGTCGCTGTTGCCGATGTCTTGTTGCAGCGTGCCACCGAGCGCCACGTTCAGCACCTGCATGCCGCGGCACAGCGCGAGCATGGGCAGGTCGAGCTCGATGGCTGCGAGGCACACAGCGATATCGAGCTCGTCGTGAATATCGGTGATTCCGTACAGGTTCTCGTCCAACGGCTCCTGGCCATATCGGCGCGGGTCGACGTCGCCGCCACCCGGCAGCAGGACGCCGTCGAAGTGTTGCAGCACCGTGAGTGCATTCGAAGCCAGCTCGTGGATGGGGGGCACCATGACGGGCACGCCACCGGCTCGAGCAACGGCACGCGAGTACGGCTGGCTGCTGCTGTACGCGTCGCGCTTGCCCTCGTCGGAGAAGGTCAGCACCCGTGCGCAAAGGGCGATCAGTGGCGGTGGTTGACTCATGAGTCCCCAGTCTGGCCGACCGGCCCGGGCTGTCCGCTACTCTCGATCGGCGTGTCATCGATGCTTACGCTCCGCAACCCCGCCACCGAAGAAGTCATCCACGAGATGCCCCACGCAACTGTGGAGGATGTCGATGCCGCGGTCGCGCGTGCGAAGGCCGCCTCGCCGGCGTGGCGAGCGTTGTCGCCGGTCGACCGCACCCGCTTGATGCGACGCTTCGCCGACACCGTCGGTGCTCACGCAGACGAGCTCGCCGAGCTGGAAACCCGCAACATGGGGATGCCGCTGGGCAGCGCCAAGTGGTGCGCCAACGCCGTCGCCGACACCATTCACTACTTCGCTGGTGGTATCGAAAAGCACACGGGCTCCACCATCCCCGTCGCCGGGGGTATTGACGTCACGTTCCACGAGCCGCTCGGCGTCGTTGGGCTGATCACCCCATGGAACTTCCCGATGCTGATGGCCTCGTGGAAGATCGGCCCAGCCCTCGCCGCCGGTAACACGGCGGTGTTGAAGCCGGCCGAGATCACGCCGCTGACATCGATGCGCCTGGCTGAGTTGGCGTTGGAAGCCGGCATCCCCGAGGGTGTTCTCAACGTCGTCGTCGGGCCCGGTTCCTCGGTCGGCTGGCGGATGGTTGAACACCCCGATGTCCGTAAGATCGGCTTCACCGGGTCTACCGATGTTGGCAAGCGATTGATGGTCGGCTGTGCGGACCAGATGAAGCGGGTCACCCTGGAGCTTGGTGGCAAGAGCGCCAACATCATTTTCGCCGACGCCGACCTGGAGAAGGCAGCGCAATCGGCCCCCGGAGCTGTCTTCGACAACTCGGGCCAGGACTGCTGTGCCCGCAGCCGTGTGCTAGTGCAGCGCAGTGTCTTCGACCGCTTCTTGGAGCTGTTCATCGACGCCGCCAAGGGCTGGAAGGTGGGCGACCCGATGGCCGCCGACACGGCGATGGGGCCGCTCGTCACTGCCGGCCACCTCGCTGCAGTGCGCACGTACAGCGAGGGCTTGGAGACCGTGTTCACCGGCGAGGCGCCTAGCGGCCCGGGCTACTGGCACCCCGTGATGATCGCCACGCCTGAATACGACGCGGCCGTGTGCCATGAGGAGATCTTCGGTCCGGTCGCTGTCGTCATTCCGTTCGATGACGAGGCCGACGCGATCCGCATCTGCAATGACAGCATCTACGGCCTGTCGGGTTCGGTGTGGACTCGCGATGGCGCACGAGCGCTACGAGTCGCCCGGGCGATGGAGGCCGGCGCGCTGAGCGTGAACTCCAACTCGTCGGTTCGCTACGCGACACCCTTCGGTGGCTTCAAACAGAGTGGCATCGGTCGTGAGCACAGCATGCATGCACTGGATCACTACAGCGAGTTGAAGAACGTCTTCATCTCCACTGACTGAACCAGTTCGGAACGGTACTGTGACGACCGTGCGTGCCTTGCTCATTGCCAATGCCAACGACGCAGATGCCGGTTTTGTGGGCGAGCGTTTCCGCTCGCGCGGCTATGCCTTCGACGAATGCCATCGCGAGCATCCGGGTGACTGGCCGTCGCTCGACGGTCGCGAACTGGTGGTCATGCTCGGCAGCGAGTGGAGTGTGTACTGGCCGGAGGTGGCCGACAACGTGTCCGCCGAGGTGGCAGTGGTCCACGAGGCGGCCCGCCGCGGTGTACCGATCTTCGGGATCTGCTTTGGCAACCAGGTGCTCGCGCATGCGCTCGGCGGTACGGTCGAACGTGCCCGCGAGCCGGAGATCGGCTGGATGAACGTGGTGAGCGACCTGCCGCTGACTATCGCCGAAGGGCCTTGGATGCAGTGGCACTACGACGTGGTCACGGTGCCCGGCCGTGCGACCGAAGTGGCCCGCAGCGCCGTCGGTCCACAGGCTTGGCGGCTTGGCCGAATGTTCAGCACCCAGTTCCACCCGGAGGCCAACGAGGCCATGCTGCGTCGGTGGACGACGGGCTTTGGCGCTGACGAATTGGTGCGTATCGGCTCGAGCGCGGAGGAGCTGATGGCGACCACACATGCCTCCGTGAAGGAGAGTCGCGAGAATTCAGACCGCATCGTCGATTGGTTCTGCGAGACCATCGTCCCGAGTGAATTCCACGACGTGCTAAACACGCGATAACTCGAGGGCCGCGAGTGGGGGCATTGGCGGCCGACGAGCCCCATTAGTCCTACACAGGGAGGGTTTCCATGGCAGACACCGTGGACGCAGACCGCGATCATTTGCATGAAATGGGTTATGCCCAAGAACTGCATCGTGGCATGTCGACGTTCAGTAACTTCGCAATCAGCTTCTCGATCATCTCGATCCTCGCCGGTGGCATGACCAGCTTCTGGCTCGGCATGGTCACCAGCGGACCGCGGGTGATCACGCTTGGTTGGATCATCGTTGGGTTCTTTGCGTTGCTGGTGGGAATGGCCATGGGCGAAATTTGCTCGGCCTACCCGACTGCCGGTGGTTTGTACTACTGGTCGGCGAAGCTCGCGAAGAAGAATGCGGCACGCTGGTCGTGGTTCACCGGCTACTTCAACCTGATCGGTCAAATTGGCGTGATCGCCAGTGTTGACTATGCGTTGGCCGTGTTTGTCGCCTACTTCGTCCGGCTCTTCGACGACAGCTTTCGACTCACCGTCGGCTCGGTGTTCGTCATCTTCCTCATCCTGTTGGTCATCCATGGTCTGCTGAACACGTTCAGCATCAACCTTGTGAAGATCATGGGCGACATCAGCGTCTGGTGGCACGTTGTCGGCGTGGTCATCATCGCGGGAGTTCTCTTCATCTCTCCCAGTAACAC
The DNA here is from genome assembly GCA_031366885.1 of Ilumatobacteraceae bacterium. Taxonomy (GTDB): domain Bacteria; phylum Actinomycetota; class Acidimicrobiia; order Acidimicrobiales; family Ilumatobacteraceae; genus UBA668. The sequence goes on along the minus strand of JANLPB010000037.1, from coordinate 9,972 downwards.
CCGCGGAATCGGTGGCGCTTTCGACGCCCCACCTCCGGGCCTCACCGGCTGGACCGGCGGCATGTTCGTGACGATCTACCTCTTCGCCCTGGGACTGTTGCTCGCGCAGTACACGATCACCGGCTTCGATGCATCGGCCCACGTCAGTGAGGAGACCATCGGTGCTCGCACCGAGGCACCGAAGGCCATCGTTCGTTCGATCTACATCTCCGCCGTTGCCGGGTTGATTCTGAACCTGTCGATGATCGCGGCGCTGCCCAAGAAGGGTCCCGACGGAGACGCGTTGTACACGGCAATCGCGTTTGGTGACGCCAACGATCCGTTCCTTGTGAACGCCGCACCACGTCTGATCTCCAGCTCGCTCGGCACAGGGGCAGCCAAGTTCCTGATCTTCATCGCGATCATGGGCCAGTTCTTTTGTGGTCTCGCCTCGGTGACAGCGAATAGCCGAATGATCTACGCATTCAGCCGCGACGGAGCGCTTCCCGGCTCGAAGTATTGGCACAAGATCAACAAGAAGACCCGGACGCCAACGAACTCTGTATGGCTGGGTGTGGTGCTGTCTGCGATTGTCGGCTCAAGTTCGCTCTACGTTCGAGGGAGCGGCGCAGGCCGGTACTCGACAGCGTTCTTCGCGATGACGGGCATTTGCGTGATCGGCCTGTACATCGCCTACGCCATTCCGATTTACCTGCGGCTGACCAACCCCGACTTCAAGACCGGTCCGTGGAACCTCAAGGGGCGTCACCAGATCGTGGGTTGGACGGCAATCGCCTGGATTGCCTTCATCTCGATTCTCTTTGTAGCCCCGCTGTTCTGGCCGTTCTGGCCGATCTGGGGTGAGAAGAACGACATCTTCGGCGATGGGACTTTCTTCCGCCAGAACAACTTCAACTTCACCGGACCGCTGATTCTTTCCGCCGCCCTGTTCGTGATGTTGTACTGGCGTTTCAGCGGCAAGAAGTGGTTCACCGGGCCTAAGGTGCAAGGTACCAAGGAAGAATTGCTGGCCATCGAGCGCGAGCTTGATGCCGTGGAACACGGTAAGGCGATCTAGCACTCACTCCGTCTGCGTCTGTGCACTTCCGCTCGCCCCGGCGAGCGGAAGTGTTCGGGCGCCACGGGCTACATGGCGGGTGAAGCCGCGTCGACCAACCATTGCTCGAATTGCGGCCGAGCCGCCAGGCGTTCGCAGTTGTTCAGCCGCTCGTTGGCGTAGGCCACGAAGTCGGTGTCGAGGGTGCTGATGGCCTGCTGCACCACGGCCCACATTCCCTCACGGAACTCGCTCATCACCTTCATCAGCTGCATCCGCGCCATCCGAGCCGTGGTGACCTCGCCGAAGTACAGACGCAACAGTTGCTCGTCACCTGCCGTGTCGAGTCCGCAGTTCACGCTGAGGTTGCCCAGATCGAAAAAGCGATCATTCATGCCCGCGTACTCGAAGTCCAATAGCCACACCCGCGATGTCGTTTCCTCGAAGAGCACGTTGCCGGGCAACAGGTCGTTGTGGCACGGAACCGTTGGCAGCGGGGCGGCAGCGAACGCTGCTTCGATCCGGCGGCTCTGCTGATGGAGGCGGCCGTACGACACAGGAGGCACCACGCCATACGAGGAGGCGTCACGCGCATGCCACTCGACGACCCGGTGAATCGGGAAGGCCCCACGCAGGGGGCCACTGTCGTGGAACGTTCGCAACAACCGAACGACGTCGGCCAGCCGATGTGTGAAGGGGGTGGGCTCAAGATGCCGGCCGGGGACGAGCGCAGTGATCAGCGTGCCGATGTCGGGAAGTTCGCCGAGAACCGCAGGGCCAATGCCCAACTCGGCCGCCCGCACGGCGGCCTCCGCTTCGTTGGCGCGGTCGATCCCCAGCAGCTCGGTGCGCTCGCCGGGCACCCGAACCACAGCTGACACACCATCGATAACCGCCACGTAATTGGTGTTGGTGATGCCGCCGTGGAGCGGTGTCAGCTCGATCTTTTGGTCCTGCCAACCGGGCACTCGCCGGACCAACGCTTCCAGCGCCACCTTGTCCATGCGCAAGGTGTAGCAGAGCGGGTCTGGCAAAGTGGGGAACGATTCGTTTCTCTAGGAGCTTCCCATGGGCCTGTACCCCTACGCCGACCGCTATCCCGTTACCCGTGGCTTCCCCGACAAGGGCCGTGCACGAGCGGACGTGATTGCCGAGATCGAGTCGATGTCGCAGATCGAGGACTCGCCGTATCACGAGGGCAAGATCAGTGGCAGCGTGTACAGCGGCGACCAGGAGCATTACGAGTTCCTCAACGAGGTGTTCGGCCACTACAGCCACGCCAACGTGTTGCAGCGCGACATGTATCCCAGCGCGACCCGCTTCGAGGGTGAAATCATTGCGATGACCGGCGACATGTTGCACAGCCCCGGGGCGGAGGTGGGTGGACCGTTCGGTGTGCTCACCAGCGGCGGCACCGAGAGTTTGATGAACCCGCTGCTGGTATATCGCGAGTGGGGTCGTGAGCGCGGCATCACTCAGCCCAATGTGGTGATGCCGGAGACGGCGCATCCGGCGCTGGACAAGGGCGCGCACTACTTCGGCATCGAGCTGCGCAAGGCTGTGGTGACGGACCAGTACATCGCCGACATGGATTCGGTGCGCTCGCTGATCGACGAGAACACGGTCGCCTTGATCGGCTCGGCCGGCACGTACCCACACGGCTTGATCGACCCGATCGAGGAGTTGTCGGATCTCGCGCTCGAGCGTGGCATCAACCTGCACGTCGACGGTTGCCTTGGCGGGTTCATTCTCTCCTGGGGGCAGGACCTCGGGTATGCCGTGCCCACGTTCGACTTCCGTCTGCTGGGTGTGACGTCGATGAGCGCCGACACGCACAAGTACGGCTTCGGGCTGAAGGGCAGCAGCGTGCTGCTGTACCGCACGGCCGAGCTGCGTCGCCTGCAGTACTTCATCGTGCCCGACTGGTCGGGCGGCCTGTACACGTCGCCCGGCATGAGCGGGTCGCGTTCAGGAGGCATCATCGCGACCGCGTGGGCGGCGCTCGTCACGCTGGGCCGTGAGGGCTATATGGCGATCGCGGACGACATCTTCCGTACCGCTTCGTCGCTACGGACGGCAATCGAAGGTGTGCCCGAGGTACGAGTACTCGGCGCCCCGTTCTTCAACGTCGCCTTCACGGCCACCGACGACAGCGGCCTCGACATCTTCTTGATCAACGACTACCTGGCGTCGCAGCGGTGGCGCCTGAACGGCCTGCAGCGCCCGGCTGCCCTGCACTTCTGCGTGACTCGCCCCAACACACAAGACGGTGTCGTTGAGCGCTTCGCCATCGACCTCGCCGCCGCCGTCGAGTACGCCAAGGAGAAGGTCGGCACCCCGGCCGCCTCAGGCGCGTTCTACGCCGGCGGCGTCACGCGCGATCAGATCGCTGCAGGTATGGCGTGGTGGCTCGACGCCACTCAGGCGCTGCCGCCAGCCTGAGGTGTGGTGACGGCGTAGGTGGTTTGCAACCGGGTTGGCGAGGCGTCGTGGGTGTAGCCGACGAGGTGGCCGACGATGCGATCATCACTTCGGGCGATCAGGACCACCGAGTCCGGATTGCCGAGCAGTCGTTCGAAGTCGGTCCGGCCTTCTCGTGCTGCCCATGAGAGGTCGATATAGGTGTCGTGTTGTGCTGCACCTTCTTCAAAGAGATTGCTCCCGAGGGCGACGAGCTCGTCGATGTCTGCGAGCGAGGCGTGGTCGATGCGCAACATGTGGCGAGCGTAGGTTCCGGGCTCCCGGGCGTGCCCGGTTGTTTGACTCGTTTCACCTCTTTCGGACGCGCTGTTGGCGGGAGTCGCCGCGTCCGAAGGAGGTGAACTGGGCCAGTGTGTGTAGGGCGGGAGGCTGGCGATGGCGGCCCGGAGCGCCTCGAGTTCGTTGCGCCAATGGAGGCAGCGCCACCGCGTCGACCGACTCATCGATCCAGGCAACGCTACGAACGTCGCAGAGCCGACCTTGCGCACCTTACCCACGCGTGCCTGATAGGCGAGAAGGTCAGCAATCACGCGGCTCGGTCCCTTCAAGAGCATGGGTTTGGTAGTCGCGCCGCAGCAACCGAGAGTCTCAGCTACCTCGCGGGCGGTCAACGGCTCGCCCGCCGCTAGGAGAGTTCCCAACACAGCGCGCCGCAGCGACAGGCCAGAGATCGGAAGCGGTTCCACACAAATACTGGGCACAACGAGAATGCCGTCGCGACAATTACCCGCCCATTTGTGATGCGATTCACGTGGCGTAGTAGCTTCGTGGCCGATGTCTGACTTCTTGCGCGACTACCTCAACGTGGTGTGGTTCGGTGCCATCGCCATCGTGTTGGCCAGCCTGCTGCTCGGCATCTCGGCAATCCTGCGGCCCAACAAGCCCGGCGCCGAGAAGAACATGGCCTACGAAAGCGGCGTCAACCCGGTGGGCGACGGTTGGTCACAAAGCCAGGTCCGCTATTACATCTTCGCTCTGCTCTTCGTGGTCTTCGACGTGGAAGCCGTCTTCATCTTCCCCTGGGCCACCCAACTCGAGGCATACGGCATGTTCGGCCTCGTTGAAATGGGCATTTTCGTTCTCGTCCTGCTCCTTGGCCTCGTGTACGCGTGGCGCAAGGGCGTTCTGCGCTGGGTGTAACCACATGGGTCTTGTCGACAAAGGGCGCTTGCCCAAACCTCTCACGTCACTGTTCAACCTGGGCCGTTCTTACAGCCTGTGGGTGTACCAGTGGGGCTTAGCGTGCTGCGCCATCGAGATGGGCGCTGCTTTTGGTTCGCCGCGCTATGACGTGATGCGTCTCGGCGTCATCCCGCTGCCCGCCAGCCCGCGCCAGGCCGACCTGGTCGTCATCTCCGGAACCGTGACCGACAAGATGGCTCCCAGCATCAAGCGCTTGTACGAGCAAATGCCGGAGCCGAAGTACGTGATCAGCATGGGTTCGTGCGCCAACTGCGGTGGCCCGTACTGGGACAGCTACTCGGTCACCAAGGGCGTCGACCAGATCATTCCGGTGGATGTCTACGTGCCAGGCTGCCCGCCGCGGCCCGAGGCGCTACTCGAGGGCGTCGTGCTGTTGCAGCAGCGCATCAAGAACGAGGACATGGGCGCTCGCTGGCGCGGCGAAGGTCACGTCAACATGGCCACCGCCGCCCTCCGCCAAGCACCGATCATCGTCGGAGGTGGCCCAATTGAGTGACGCAACACCGAACGAGACACTCGCCCTGCCTGGTGACGCACTTCGTGAAGGCGTTGTCACCGCGTTGCGCGACGCACTCGGAGAGGCCTTGCTCGACAGCCTGATCAAGCCAAACGACGACGTGTGGGTGCGGGTCTCCGCCGAGGCGTGGCAGCAGGCCGGCCTCGTGCTGCGCGATGTCGTGGGCTGCGACTACTTCTGCTTCCTCTCCGCCATCGACTGGATGCCCAGCCCGTTCGGTCGCAGCGAAGACGACCCGACGGCTCCGCCCGTCGAGCGCGACATGACCATCAAGCAGGGCTACACCGGCGGCGAGACTCGCATGCAGGTGTTCGCTCGGGTCGGCTCGATCAGCAAGCACTTCGGCGTCACCATCAAGGCCGACGTGCCCGATGCCGCTCCGATGATCGACACCTGGATCCCCGTCTACGCCGGCGCCAACTGGCACGAGCGCGAGTGCCACGAGATGTTCGGAATCGGCTTCCATGGCCATCCCGATCTGCGCAACATGTATTTGCCCACCGACTTCGAGGGCCATCCGCTGCGCAAGGACTTCCCCCTGCTGGCCCGTCTCGTGAAGCCCTGGCCGGGCATCGTGGATGTGGAACCATTGCCCGGTGGCGACGATGAAGAAGAGGCTGCGGAGTGACTGATATCGCCGATCGTCAAAAGCTCAGCTACATCGCCGCGCAGGCCGCCGACGCGCGCCTCAACGTCGAGCTCGAAACCGAGGGCATGACCCTCAACATCGGTCCGCAGCACCCTGCCACTCACGGCACCTTGCGCATCATCGTCCGCCTCGACGGCGAACAGGTCATTTGGGCTGAGCCCAGTGCTGGCTACATGCACCGCGGCTACGAGAAGCTCACCGAGGTCCGCACCTTCCCGCAAGTGACAGCGCTCGTCAACCGCATCGATGGGCTGGGCAGCTTCGCCAACGAAGTCCCATTCATTCTGGCCGCAGAGAAATTGATGCAGATCGAGGCACCGCCGCGCGCCCAGTGGATTCGCACCATTCTTTTCGAGCTCAGCCGCATCGCCAACGTCAGCCTGTTCCTCGGCGATCTCGGTGTGCAGCTTGGTGCCATCACGCCGGTGTTCATGGCGTTCCGCGACCGCGAATACGTGCTCAACCTGATCGAGGCCGCCACCGGTGGCCGCTTCCACCCGAACTTCGACCGCATCGGCGGCCTCAAGGAAGACCTGCCCGAAGGCTGGCTCACCGAGACCAAGCAGGTGATGAAGAAGCTGCGCAACTTCTGCGACGAGATCGAGAACCTGCTTTTCGGCAACGAGATTTTCCAGAGCCGCCTCCGTGGCATCGGTGTCATCCCCGCCGACGTCGCCAAGCAGTACGGCCTCTCGGGCGCCAACCTGCGCGCCAGTGGTGTGGATTGGGACCTGCGCCGCGATCAGCAACTGCCGCTGGCGTACGACAAGGTCAACTTCAAGGTGTGGACGCACCCCGACGGCGACAGCTTCGCCCGTTGCTGGATTCGGCTGCAAGAGACGCGTGAAGCGACGCTCATCGTCGACCAGTTGATCGAAGGCATCCCCTCCGGCCCGGTGATGGCCAAGGTGCCGCGCATCATCAAGGTGCCCGAGGGCGAAGCCTGGGTCAGCACCGAGAACCCGCTCGGCGAGATGGGCTACTACGTGGTCAGCAAGGGCGATCTGGGCCCGTTCCGCGTCAAGATCCGCTCGGCCAGCTTCAACAACATCTCCATCGTGCCGTGGGTGCTGCGTGGCGTGTACGTCCCCGACATCATCTCCATCCTCGCCTCGCTCTATTTCATCTTGGGAGACATCGACAGATGATCTTCGCTGTTGACCTCCCATATTGGGCGCAATCGTTGCTGCGCGTACTCGGTGGCACCGTCGCGGTGCTGTTGCCTGCGGGCACCATCGTGTACCTGTTCCTGTTCAAGATGATGTCGTTCATGCAGAGCCGCCTCGGCCCGATGGAAGCCGGCCCGTACGGCAGCATGCAGCTGTTCGCCGAAGTCGGTAAGTGGCTGCAGAAGGAAGACATCGCGCCGGAGCGCGCCGATCTGAAGGTTTTCCGGGCAGCCCCGATCGTCGTCTTGATGAGCACGTTCCTGCTGGTTGCGGTGGTGCCGTTCGGTCCCGACGCCTACTTCACCAACTTCGACGCGGGGGTTTTCTACCTGCTCGCCGTCAGCAGCATTTCCACTCTTGGCATCTTGATGGCCGGCTGGTCGAGCGCCAACAAATACTCGCTGTTGGGCGGTCTTCGTGCGGCCGGTCAGCTGATTGCGTACGAACTGCCGATGGTGTTGGCGGTGCTCGGTGTCGTCATCCAAGCCGGGTCGATGAACTTGCAGACCATCGTCATCAAGCAGAACAGCGACAGCATCTTTGGTTGGAACGGTCTCGGCTATCCATACATCCTCACCCAGTTCGTTGCCTTCCTGGTCTTCATGATTGCGGTGCAGGCCGAACTGACGCAGACGCCTTTTGACATGCCCATCGCCGAGTCTGAACTCGTCTCGGGATACATGACCGAGTACAGCGGCTTCCGCTTCCTCATTTTCTTCATCGCTGAGTTTGCGACGGCCGGCGTGTTCGCCTTCATCGCCAGCGTGCTCTTCCTCGGTGGCTGGGGCGTGCCGTTCGCATGGTTCGGTTGGGACGACATCACCCAGGTCGACAACTGGATGAACGTTGCCGGCCCGCTGATCATGTTCACCAAGATGATGGTGCTCACCGCGATCATCATGTGGGTCCGGTTCAGCTACCCGCGTTTCCGTGAGGATCAGTTGCAGCGCTTTGCGTGGAAGGTGCTCATTCCCGTGTCGCTCGTCAACATCATGCTCACCGCAATCTTCAAGGTGGCCTTCTAATGCCGAAGCCGCATGTCCCCGGCCTCATCAAGGGCCTCGGCGTCACGCTGGGCACGATGGTGCAAACCGTCAAGCCCAAGAAGCTCGGCGGTGGCGCCGCGACCGTTCAGTACCCGCACGAGAAAGAAACTCCGCCGATCCGTGCGCGCGGCGTCATTGCCTTGCGTGAGGACAACTGCACGTCGTGCATGCTCTGCGTGCGCAGCTGCCCCGATTGGTGCATCTACATCGAGGCACACAAGGAACTGGCACCGCCGCGCCGCGCCGGCGGCGCGCCGCGCAAGGTGAACAAGGTCGACCGTTTCGACATCGACTACGCGTTGTGCATGTACTGCGGCATCTGCGTCGAGGTGTGCCCGTTCGACGCAATCTTCTGGAGCCCGGAGTACGAGTACAGCGAGCCGCGCATCGCCGACCTGCTGCACGACAGGACCAAGCTCGGCGAGTGGATGGAGACGGTGCCTGAGGCGCCTGCGCTCGAGGTCGGCGCAGAGAAGAAGAAGGGGAAGTGATGCTGGCTTCCGACATTCAGGTCGCCCAGAACATCGGCTTCGGCATCATCGCCGCAATCATGATTCTTGGTGCCGTCAATGTGGTGCGCAGCAGCAATGTCGTGCACGCTGCACTGTCGCTGATCGCCGTGATGGCCGGCGCCGCGGCGCAGTACCTGCTGCTTGCCGCCGAGTTCGTGGCGGTCACGCAGGTGCTGGTCTACATCGGTGCCGTCATGGTGCTCTTCCTCTTTGGCGTGATGCTCACCCGCGCCAAGCTGGGCAAGGACGTGGATCTCAACAACAAGGGCGGTGCGCTCATCGGCGTGCCGGTCGCCCTGCTGCTGCTGGGTGTGATGTCGTACGTGCTGATCAAGGGTTTCGAGGACACCAAGCTCGACCCCAACCTGCCCCAGGCCAGTACCGCTCAACTGAGCGACACCATCTTCTCTGTCTACGCGTTGCCCTTCTGGGCGCTCTCGTTCGTGCTGCTTGCCGCCGTCATCGGCGCCATCGTGCTGGCCAGGAAGGACTGACCGATGCTCATCAACCAGTTCCTCATCCTTGGCGCAGTGCTGTTCTGCATCGGCGTGTACGGCGTGATCGTGCGCAAGAACGCGGTGCTCGTGCTGATGAGCATCGAGCTGATCCTCAACTCGGTCAACATCAACCTGCTCGCCTTCGACCGTTTGTGGGGCGGTCAACTCGACGGCAACGTGTTCGCGCTGTACATCATCGCCATCGCGGCGGCAGAGGTCGGCGTTGGGCTGGCGATGGTGCTGCTGATCTTCCGCAACCGCAAGACGATCGCGCTCGACGACCTGTCGGAAATGAAGGGCTGAGGCATGCTCGCTGAAGAGACTGAGGCAGCGGTGCATGCCGCCGGCTGGTTCCTCGAACACGCGTGGCTGATCCCTGTCATTCCTGCAATCGCGTTTTTCCTGATCATCGGCATCGGCAAGCGCCTGCCTCGCGGCGGCAGCGAGATCGGTATCGCCAGCATGGTGGCCTCGCTGGTCATCGCCAGTGGCACGGCCTACCAATGGATCCAGCTCGTTGGCAGCACCGAGCACGCCGAGGCAGTGACCAAGTCGTGGACTTGGTTCAAGATCGGCGACCTCGAGATCAGCATCGGTTCCCGCATCGACGGGCTGTCGATGATGTTGCTGTTCCTCGTGGCGTTCATCTCATCGCTGGTGCAGATCTACTCCACCGAGTACGTACGCGGCGATCGTCGGTTTACACACTTCTTCGCCGCCCTCACCCTGTTCTCCGCCGGCATGCTCACGATGGTGTTGGCCCCCAACATGGTCCAGCTGATTCTTGGCTGGGAGATCATGGGCCTGTGCTCTTTTATGCTCATCGGGCACTGGTGGGAAGAACGGGCCAACAGCGAGGCAG
>JANLPB010000031.1:0-6308 GCA_031366885.1 Ilumatobacteraceae bacterium | reverse complement strand
CCTTCACCGTCGGCAGCTGATCACCCTCACGCAGCACCCCGAGCAACAACGCCTGACGAACCTGATGCACCAGCTGGCGATACGGCGACACCCCACTCGTCGCGTCGATACGAAAGTCGATCATGTCTGCATCATACAACTAGTCAACTAGTTATATGCGAATACTTGCAGGCTGACCCAGACTTTGTCGGGGCCCCATTTGCATTTCAACTCCACCTCGAGCATCAGCGCAAGCTGCCTTTCCAACGGGGTGGGCGTCAGCTGTATGCTGCGGCCGTGGGGCTGTGTCGGTGACCAACAACTGCTGCGCGCCGGGACGCCCGACGACCCCCTCGGTCGGCGCGTCGGCGCAGCTGCCCATGCCGGGGATGGCCCCGCCGGGGATGGCCCCGCTGGGTATCGCCGGGCTGATGGTGACGCTCGCAGGCGGCTCGTTTGCGATGGGCAGCGAGGACCGCTGGGCGTACCCGAACGATGGTGAGGGTCCAGTCCGTGCAGTCACCGTGTCTCCGTTCGCGATCGACCGCTCGCCCGTCACGAATGCTGCGTTTGGGTCCTTCGTGGACGCGACGGGCTATGCGACGGAGGCCGAACGTTTCGGGTGGTCCTTTGTATTTGGTGGGCTGCTCCCCGACGACTTCGAGGAGACGCGTGGGGTAGCGCAGGCACCGTGGTGGCGACAGGTGTTCGGTGCCGACTGGCGTCATCCCGCAGGCACGCACGACGATGTCGTCGGTCGGCCCGAGCACCCCGTGGTGCATGTGTCGTGGAACGATGCCTCAGCCTTCGCCACCTGGGCGGGCAAGCGCCTCCCCAACGAGGCGGAATGGGAGCACGCCGCTCGCGGCGGTCTTGTTGGCGCGGTCTTTCCCTGGGGTGATGACCTTGAGCCGGATGGAGCGCACAGGATGAACGTGTGGCAGGGCGAGTTCCCCGCCCGCAACACCCTCGCCGACGGCTTCTTGGGAACATCGCCGGTGGGCACGTTCGAGCCCAACGCCTACGGGCTCGTTGACACCACCGGGAACGTCTGGGAGTGGGTCGCTGATTGGTTCGGTACCGAGCACCAACTCACTGACCTCATCGACCCCACCGGGCCAACCGTCGGCGAGGCGCGGGTTCTGCGAGGCGGGTCATACCTGTGCCACGAGTCCTACTGCCGTCGGTATCGCGTCGCCGCGCGGATGGGTTCCACCCCGGCGTCGACCACCGGCAACGTCGGCTTTCGTTGCGCGGCTTCGATCATCGCACGATGATCGCGGTGCCGGGCCAACTGCCGGTGCTCGCCGCATCGCTAATCCCGGTCCTGAGGTAAGGTCCGCCGCGTTGAGACGGGACACAGTTCTTGGGTTCGCCATCGGCCTGCTCGCACCCTTCACCACAGGAGAAATCTTCTCATGGCCACACACGAGCCACACCGGACTCATCTTCCGATCCCGGACCCGGTGCACGTTGGTCTGACGACCTTCGACGCGAAAGACCCCGACACGGTGTTCCCGCCGATCCAGGACATCCGCCCGCCGCGTGGCGCGCCGAATGTGCTCGTGGTGCTGCTCGACGACGTGGGCTTCGGTGCGTCGAGTGCATTCGGCGGACCGTGCGCCACACCCGTTGCCGAGCGGTTGGCCGCAAACGGCCTCTCGTACACGCGCTTCCACACCACCGCCTTGTGCTCGCCGTCCCGGCAGGCACTGCTGACGGGGCGGAATCATCACTCCGTCGGGATGGGCGGGATCACCGAGATCGCGACTTCAGCTCCTGGCTACAGCTCGGTGCGCCCTAAGGCCACGGCGCCGCTTCCCGAGACGCTGCGCCTGAACGGCTACTCCACCGCCCAGTTCGGTAAGTGCCACGAGGTTCCCACCTGGCACACCAGCCCGATGGGCCCGTTCGACATGTGGCCCACCGGAAGCGGATTTGACCACTTCTACGGCTTCATCGGTGGCGAGGCGAACCAGTGGTTCCCCACCCTGTACGAGGGGACGACGCCCGTAGAACCCGACAAGACACCCGCCGAGGGCTACCACCTCACGGAAGACCTCACGAACAGGGCCATCGCTTGGGCGCGTCAGCAGCGATCTCTGATGAGCGACAAGCCGTTCTTCATGTATTTCGCGCCCGGTGCCACCCATGCGCCGCACCACGTGAGCCCGGAATGGTCCGACAGGTACAAGGGGCGCTTCGACGCTGGTTGGGATGCGCTGCGCGAGGAAACCTTCGAGGGCCAGAAGGCCAGCGGTGTCATCCCACCAGATGCCGAGCTCACCCCCCGCCAAACCGAGATCCCGGCGTGGGACCAAATGCCCGACGAACTCAAGCCCGTGCTCGCCCGTCAGATGGAGATCTACGCCGGTTTCCTCGAGCACACCGACCACAACGTCGGCAGGCTGGTCGACGCGCTGGACGACCTCGGTGTGCTCGAGGACACGCTCATCTATTACGTGATCGGCGACAACGGCGCGAGTGCCGAAGGCCAGATCAACGGAACATTCAACGCCAACTTCTTCTACAACGGTGCCGCCGAGATGGAAACGGTGGAGTTCATGGTCGGCCACACCGATGACTTCGGCGGTCCCGACGCGTACAACCATTACGCAGTGGGTTGGGCCTTCGCGATGTGCTCGCCGTACCAGTGGTCCAAACAGGTCGCCTCGCATTTCGGTGGTACTCGCAACGGCACGATCGTGCACTGGCCCAATGGCTTCGCTGCCCGCGGTGAGGTGCGCAACCAGTTCCACCACGTCATCGACATTGCGCCGACCGTGCTGGAAGCGGCGGGAATCCCGCACCCGCTGTTCGTTCACGGCATCCAACAGCGCCCCATCGAGGGTGTCAGCATGGTCTACACGTTCGATGACGCGCAGGCGGCGGAGCGCCACGAGACCCAGTACTTCGAGCTGGGCTGCAACCGCGGCATCTACCACAAGGGGTGGACCGCGGTGACGAAGCACGCCACACCGTGGATCTCGCAGTCCTCTCCCATCGCACTCGACGACGATGTGTGGGAGCTCTACGACACCAACGTCGACTGGACCCAAGCGCACGACCTCGCCGCCGAACAGCCAGCTCGGTTGGCGGCCATGCAACGCCAGTTCCTGATCGAGGCGACCAAGTACAACGTCCTCCCGCTCGACGATCGTCGCGTCGAGCGCCTGAATTCCGACAGCGCCGGTCGCCCGGTCCTCGTGAAGGGAACGTCGCAAATTCTGTTCGGCGGCATGGGTCGACTCACCGAGCACACCGTGCTCAACCTCAAGAACAAATCGCACTCGATCACCGCCGACATCGAAGTGCCAGACGGAGGAGCGACCGGGGTTCTGGTGGCGCAGGGCGGGCAGTTCGGTGGTTGGTGCGTGTACCTCGACGAGGGCGTGCCGGCGTACTGCTACAACCTCTTTGGTGCCCAGCGCTTCAAGGTCAAGGGCACACAGCTGGTCGACCCGGGTCATCACCAGGTACGAGTTGAGTTCGACTACGCAGGGCCGGGACTCGGCAAAGGCGGCGAGGCCGTCCTGTTCCTCGACGGTGCCGAGGTGGGCCGCGGACACGTCGACGCCACACAGGCATTCCTCTTCTCCTACGACGAAACCTGCGACATCGGCCGCGACGACGCGTCGCCCGTCAGCGACGACTACACCTCGCCCGCCAGCAAGTTCACCGGCACCGTGAACTGGGTGCAACTCGATCAGGGAACCGACGACCAAGACCACCTCATCTCCCCCGAAGAACGCCTGCGAGTAGCCATGGCTCGGCAGTAGACGATCCGTTCGGCCAGGTCAGTCGGCGAAGACTGCTCGGCTTTGTGCTACGAAGAATGTGTGGTCGTGTCCCTTGTTCGGGTCGGCAGCGTTGTACCTGACGGCCTCGGTTCCATCGGGCACATGTTCCTCAGAGTAGATCGCCCCCACTGGGCAGACATCGGGTTGGTAGCAGGCTGTGCACGAGGTGCACTCGTCGAGATTGACGTACAAAATGCTGTCGCCGAAGATGGCGATCGCATCGACGTCGGGAGTGTGGTCATTCTCGACGACACCACTTCCTGCCTGCTGTTCAGACTCGAGACGGCTCGTCGATGGGTTGTATTCGTAGATGCATTGGACAGGACAGACGTCAACACACGCACGGTCTTTGATTGTGATACATGCTTCAGTGATGATTGCGACTCCAGCCATGGAGATCTCCGTTCGTTGAACCGACCAGTGTGTTCATCGGGTGTGCTCGCAGGCGCTCAACTTTGCGGTACCCGTTCCGTCCCGGTCCCAAACAGACTCTCGTCGCTCCAGCGACCTAGGTTCGCCGGTTTTGGTGACGGGTCATGCGTAGTCGGATGACACGTTTTGGCCTGACAGACAGCGAATGGCGTCCATCAGATCATCTCGGATCTGTCGACGCCGACTGCGCTGGGTTCCCACGTACGTCGACGGGTCGATCGGCTTTCCGAATCGTGCCACCACCGAATGAAACGGTCGTGGCACCTTGGCGCCGATTGGTTGGACCCGTTCAGTGCCGACCAGGCCAATCGGAACGATCATTGCGTTCGTCATCAATGCCAGTTGAGCAACACCAGTGCGACCGCGGTGCAGCAGGCCATCGCGCGAGCGCGTTCCTTCGGGATAGATGCCGAGCATGTCGCCGTGATCCAGCGCCGCCGCGGCAGTGTCCAATGCGGCCAGCGCCTCGCGGCCGGCGGAGCGCCTGATCGGAATCATCCCGAGCGCTGGAAACACAAAGCGTGTCTTCCAACTCTCGAGATACTCCGCTTTGCCAACGAACCTTGTGCGTCGTGGTACCGACAGGGTCAACACCACCGAGTCGAAGAATGACATGTGGTTCGCCGCCAGAATCACCGGGCCGTCGATGGGGACGTTGTCGAGACCTTCGGTTCGCACACGGCAGCCCGCACGATAGAACGGAGACACGACGGCGCGAACAAGGCGGTACAACCGATCGCCATCGTGGCCTTCGTGATCATTGTCCGAATCGGGTGGCAGCACAGAACCCGACTCGGCCGAGCGGGTCGAGTTGGAGCGTCGATCGTTGAAATACATCGCAGTCACCTCACTGGTTCAGGACCGAAGCCTCGACGTGGTCCGTCGGCCTACATGCCCCGAGGACGATGCATCGCCCCCTGCGCAACCCAGTATCCCCCGCCCTTGCCATCCCCACACCGCACCACCGACAACCAGCCCCCGAATCCATCGGGCTCGCCAAGTTGCGAACAACAAAGTGTTCAGACACTCCCAGGTCAGCGCCACTCCGACGCCCAACGAGGTTGCAGGACGGAGGTTAACGTGACCTGCGGCACACTGACTGACGTAGCGCTTGTCGGTGACGGTCGAATACTGCGCGGTGTTGCCGGTCGAAAAGTGCGCGGTGTTGTCCCGTAGCAGCGGTACGCCATCTGGCTGAGGACCCATCGAACGTCGGTCCGAGGTATCTTCGACACGAATGGCGCAAGAACGTGACCGGCTGATTTACCTGTTCGGCGAAGAGACCCTTGCCGAACTCGATGAGTACGACCTCACGGTGGAGGCCGACGTCATAGAAGCGATTGAGCGGTTCCTGCCCTTGCCGCCTGGATCGAAGCTTGGCGATGCGCGTTTGGCAATTCGCACGGTCGCCGTCCGACAGATTCTGGATGACGACCCGCCCCAGACGTGGCGGGCGGCGTTGCGAATGCGAGAGGCCGGGCTTGCCCAAAGCGACGTTCTTGGCCAGCTGGCCATGACGATCGCCGAGACCCTGCGCGAGGCTCTGTCCAACAGCGGGCCGGTGGACCCAGCGCGACTGGCAGCCGCGCTGGACGCTCTTCCGTTGCCATCTGCCGATCAGATCGCAAAAGTGTTGGTGGAAATCATCCGCGACACTCCTGGCCTCACCGCCGACGAGCACGTCGATCGAGCCGTCGCCGTGCTCGGCCCACCCACTACTGGCGGGCTGCTGGAGACGCTGGTCGAGCGCACGCTCGACCACCGCGTGGAGGGCCCGCTGCATTGGTTAGCCGGTGATGTGACCGTTGGTTACTTCGACGCGATCGGTGGCCGCACATTCACTCACCGCCTCAACGACGCCGAACGCGAGCTTGGGGTGCTCACCGTCTCCGTCGACCTCGCCGGCTACCTGCGTTTCGACAGCGTTCGTCTCGGAGGCGGAAGCGAGCTCGACCAATTCTCTGCGGACCGCGGCCACCTGGCATGGACTGGCCCCGCCGGATGGCTGGACGGCTTTTCCGACGGCGATCTGCTTGTCTTCACGGCGGAGTTCAACGCACCGATCGGCGACGAGCCGGTCGATGCGACCGTCGCGAT
>JANLPB010000360.1:0-3011 GCA_031366885.1 Ilumatobacteraceae bacterium | reverse complement strand
CGACCGACGTCGTCGAGATCGTTGTGCTTACCCCCGGCGCGGACGCACTTTTGCGAGCTCACCGCCCTGTTGAAGGGAGGCACCTCGTCGCCGACGAAGTACGGCTTGAACGGCACCATGCCGGCCACCGTGAACAGCACCGTCGGATCATGCGGAATCAAACTGGCCGAGGGCACGACCGCGTGCCCCTTGCCTGCGAAGTAGTCGAGGAAGGCGGTTCGAAGCTGATCGGCAGTTTGCGGTGGCGTACCCATGGTTTGCAAAGCTTACCGAGCACGCTGTTTGCGGCACGTGTGCTTTGAGGTGGATCGATTGCTAGCGTCGGTCGACGTGCCGATCGACACGCATGAATGGGTCAGTTTCGAAGACAACCACACTCGCCGGACGTGGGTTTTTGACGCCACGTTCCTGCGGAGTCGATGGAGCTGCATCTTCGGCAATGGCTGTCAGGGTGTGCTGGACGAGGACGCGACCGAGATGTCACAGGGGTGTTGCAGCTACGGCGCCCACTTCGTCGATGATGCGGACGTGCAAACCGTCGTCGAATCGTCTGCGCGGCTCAGCAAGCGGCATTGGCAGTTCAAGAAGAAGGGCACGGCCGGCGGCATCTTCGACGTCGTCGACGGTGTCACCACCACCCGGCTCGTCGACGACGCGTGCATCTTTCTCAATCGCCCAGGTTTCGAGGGCGGCGCCGGGTGCGCGTTCCACATCGCGGCGCTCGAGGTTGGCGAGCGTCCGATGGACTGGAAACCCGACGTGTGCTGGCAGCTACCTCTGCGCCTCGAAGAGACCACCGACGACCACGGATACGTGACCTCGACCCTGCGTGAGTGGAAGCGACGCGATTGGGGCCCCGGCGGCGCCGACTTCCATTGGTGGTGCACCGAGACAGACGAAGCGTTCGTCGGCGGTGTTCCCACCTATCAATACCTGCGCGACGAAATCATCGAGATGGTCGGCGCCGAAGCGCACGAACAGATGGTCGAGTTGCTCGAGCGCCCGAAATGGACGCCGCTCCCTCATCCCGCCACGCGCCACTAGTTCGGCGTTCAGATGCGGTGCTACCGCATCTCAACGCCGAAGCTGGTCAGCCGCCCTTTTTGTTGGACTTGCGACGCTCTTCGAGGCCGAGGTGGCGCTTGCGAATACGGATGTACTTCGGCGTGACTTCCACCAACTCGTCGCCGGCAATCCATTCGATTGCGGTTTCGAGGGTGTGGATCTTCGGCGCCGGCAACTTCACCGCATCGTCGTGACTGTGCGTACGGATGTTGTTCTTCTCCTTGGCGCGCACAGCGTTGATGACCATTTCGTCCTCACGCGAGCACTCGCCAACGACCATGCCTTCGTACACCGTCTCGCCTGGGTGCACGAAGAAGCCGCCGCTGAGCTGCAACTTGTCCAGCGCGTAACCAGTGGTGACACCCATCCGGTCGCTGACCATGGCGCCGCCACGGCTGTCGGGCATGTCGCCGGCCCACGGCATCCAGCCCATGTGGTGCTGGTGCAGGAGTGCTGTACCGCGGGTGGCGGTCATCAGCAGCGAACGGAATCCGATGAGGCCGCGGCTGGGGCATTCGAAGGTGACGATGGTGCGGCCGGCGTCGCCGGTGCGCAGGTCGGTGATGCGGCCCTTGCGGGGCGCCAGTTCCTGCGTGATGGTGCCAACATGCTCGTCGGGGACATCGCACACACCACGCTCTTGTGGCTCGAACTTCTTCCCGTTCACTTCCTTGGTGATCACCTCGGGCCGGCTGACCTGCAGCTCGTACCCCTCACGGCGCATCGATTCGATGAGCACCGCCAACTGCAGCTCACCACGGCCGGCGACTTCGATGACGTCGGGCGTCCCGGTCTCGAACAGCTTGATGGACACGTTGCCCAACAGTTCCTTGTTGAGGCGGTCGATCAGGTGGCGGCTGGTGAGGTACTTACCGTCCTTACCGGCCAGCGGCGAGGTGTTGACACCGAAGGTCATCCGCAGCACCGGCTCGTCGACGACCAGACGGGGCAGCGCAATGGGGTCGATCACCGAGGCAATGGTGTCGCCGATTTCCACTTCGGGGAAGCCAGCGACGACGAACAGGTCGCCCGCGCTGAGCTCCTCGACTTCATTACGGCTGACGCCTTCGAAGGCCATCAACTGCGAGAGGCGGCGTTTGAGCGGCGGCTGACCCTCGGCAAATTCTTCCTCGAGCAGGGCGACGGTCTCGCCACGCTTCATGATGCCGTTGACCACGCGACCGATGGCGAGACGACCCAGGTACTCGCTGGCGTCGAGCTGGGTGACCATTGCCTGCAACGGTGCGTCGATGTCGCCCTCGGGAGCCGGAATGGCCTCCAGAATGGTGTCGAGAAGTGGCCCGAGGTCGGCGTCATCTTCGGGGTAGCCGATGCCGCGCATGGCCTTCCCCTCACGGGCGATGGCCGAAATGATCTCGAAATCGATGTGCTCATCGCCCGCGTCGAGGTCGATGAACAGCTGATAGACCTCGTCGAGCACCTCGTCGGCGCGAGCGTCCTGACGGTCGACCTTGTTGATGATCACAATGGCTGGCAGGTTCCGAGCAAGTGCCTTCTGGAGGACGTAGCGGGTCTGGGGCAGCGGGCCCTCGGCTGCGTCAACCAGCAGCAGCACACCATCGACCATGGTGAGCGCGCGCTCGACCTCACCGCCGAAGTCGGCGTGGCCGGGAGTGTCGACCAGGTTGATCTTGGTGCCCTTCCACGTGATGGAAGCGGCCTTGGCGAGAATGGTGATGCCTCGCTCGCGTTCCTGGTCGTTGGAGTCCATGACTCGATCAACGACTGCCTGGTGGGCAGCGAAGGTGCCGGTGGCACGCAGCAATGCGTCGACCAGGGTGGTCTTGCCGTGGTCGACGTGGGCGACCAGAGCGACGTTACGAATTTGGGAGGTTTTCAGCGAGGACATACGAGCCAGGGTTCTTGATGAGGACCAGGCTCGGCAGCCGCGCGGTGAGAATCAGTCGTCGGACTCGTCGTCGTCT
>JANLPB010000316.1:0-22203 GCA_031366885.1 Ilumatobacteraceae bacterium | reverse complement strand
GCGAAGTCATCTCGAGCACGTTCGACAGGCCCAGCGAAGAGCACACGCATGTTGCCGAGCTGGCGTTGGAGAAGGCAAAGCGACTCGTCGAGGAAGGCCACGACGTGGTCATCATCCTCGATGGCATCACCCGCCTCAGCCGTGCGTACAACCTGGCCGCCCCGCCCAGCGGGCGCATCCTGTCCGGCGGCATTGACGCCGGTGCGCTCTACCCGCCGAAGCGTTTCTTCGGTGCCGCCCGCAACTGCGAAGAAGGTGGCTCGCTCACCATTCTCGCCACCGCTCTGGTGGAGACGAACAGTCGTATGGACGAAGCCATCTTCGAGGAGTTCAAGGGCACCGGCAACATGGAGCTTCGGCTCGACCGCCGCCTCGCCGAACGCCGGATCTACCCGGCCATCGACGTCGACTCCTCCAGCACCCGCCACGAGGAGCTGCTGTTCGACCGCAAGCAGCTGCAGCAGGTGTGGAAGTTGCGCCGTGTGCTCAGTGGCCTGGCCGAAGGTGGCAACGCTGCACCCGGCCTGGAACTGCTGATGGACCGGCTCAAAACGTTCAAGACCAACGACGAGTTCCTCAACGAGATCTCCAAGCAACCGACGCTCTAACAGACAGAGTGCCTCGGCACATCGGCCGCTACACTCACTTGCCTACTTCTTTCGGAGAATGCCATGAAGACCGAGATCCATCCCAAGTACACCGATGTCACCGTGCGTTGCTCGTGCGGTAACTCGTTCACCACGCGCTCCACGCGTGTCACCGACCTGACACTCGAACTCTGCAACGAGTGCCATCCGTTCTTCACCGGCAAGCAGAAGCTGGTCGACACCGGTGGCCGCGTCGAGCGCTTCAACAAGCGCTACGGCGAGCGCAAGGGCAAGTGATCCTCTAACACCAAGGCAGCACCACGGCGCCGCATTTCGTTGCCGTCACCGGTCCAATTTGCTCACTGTCCGGCCCATTCGGCCGGACAGTGGTCGTTTTGACGGATTCCTGAGACCGGTAGCACTTCAGTTGCAGACTGCGACGGGCGATAACCATCTGAACAACTGAGCGGTGTCCGCTCGATCGTGATGAAGGAGTCGACGTCGTGGATCCAGTGCAACTTGCCCATCTGTTGCGCCGCACGGAATTCGTCGCCCGTCCGACGCGCATGACAGAGCTGGCGGCAGCGACTCGCAGCGAGGCGATCGACAACATCCTCGACGTCACCACGCCGGTGGGCATTCCCACCTACATCGATCACGACATCGACGGTGAGGGCTACAACCAGTGGGTTTTCGCCGTCAAATGGTGGATCGATCGGATGGTGGATTCACCCAAGCCCATGCAAGAACGGATGGCCTTCTTCTGGCATGGCCACTTCTGCAGCAGCTGGGACAAGGTCAATAGCGCGAGAGCAATGTTGGAGCAGAACAAGCTCTTCCGAGACTCGGCGTTCGGCAACTTCCGCGCAATGACACAGACGATGTCGATCCAGCCGGCGATGCTGTTCTACCTCGACAATCTCGACAACGTGAAGACGTCGCCGAACCAGAACTTCGCGCGTGAGCTGATGGAACTGTTCACGCTGGGCGTCGTCGACCAAAACGGTCAGCCCAACTACAGCGAGAACGATGTGTCGGCGGCGGCCGCTGCGTGGACCGGCCACGGCATCGACTGGAACACCAATCTCTACAAGTTCTGGACCAGCGACCACGACTTCGGGACGAAGACCTTCATGGGTCAAAGTCGAGCCTGGAACGGCCCCGACATCATCAACTACATCCTGCAGGAGAGCCTTTCCAAGAAGATGGTGGCATGCAAGTACCTCAGCCGGAAGCTGTGGGAACACTTCGCACATCAGTCCCCCTCGCAGGGCATTGTCGATGCGCTCGCGCAAGTGCTCTACGACAACGACTTCGCGATCAAGCCATGGGTGAAGGCGATGCTGATGCGTGACGAGTTCTATAGCCCCGCGGCGGTACAGGGCCTCGTGCGCAGCCCCCTCGAGTTCATCGTCAACCTGTTCTATTTCACCGGCTATCGCGGCGCCGACATGAACCCGCAGTGGTACGTCGAGGGCATGGGGCAGGTGCCCTTCAACCCACCGAACGTTGCCGGCTGGAAGACCAATGGCTACTGGGTGAATACCAGCGTGTTCGGTTCGCGGGCGGAGTTCGCCCGCGACGCAACGTGGCACCTTCGCCAGAACGATGCCAATCAGGTCGGCAAGGGCCGCACGCCTGCGCAAGCCGTCGACTTCGTGGCGGCGATGTTCGGGCTCACCACCAACGGCATCACCCTCAGTGCAGTGACGCGCAACGCGATGATCAACTTTGTCACTGCCTCTCGTACCCATGAGTCGGCCGGCAGTTGGTGGGAGAACACCAACCTCCTCACGATGATCATGATGACCCCCGAATTCCACGTGGCCTGAAGGACGGCGAACTGTGATCGACCCAGATATCTCCACCGCCGACGCACTGCGGCTACTCACCGTTCCCGCGACCGACACGGCTACCGACACGGCTACCGACCGGCTCAGCATGGACCGCCGCCGGTTCTTGCAGATGATGGGCTGGGGCGTTGGCGCGGGCGCGATGATGGGCGGCCTCGGCGAGACCTTCGCCGCCGACCTGCTTCCGGGTCACCTGCGCGAGGCGTTCGCCACCACACCGGTCGGTGACCACGAAGGGATCCTTGTTCTGGTGGGCCAGTTCGGTGGCAGCGACGGTCTCAACATCGTCGTGCCGTACGCCAACGGTCTCTATTACGACCAGCACCGCGATGTCGCAATTCCGGCAAACCAGGCGTTGCACTTGAACTCGCAAGTCGGTCTGCACCCCAACCTGCCATACCTCAAGTCGCTCTACGACGCGGGCCAGGTGGCAATCATGCAGGGCGTCGGATACCCAAACCCCGACCTCAGTCACTTCACCTCGATGGCCCTGTGGATGTATGGCAGGGCCGGCAACGGCGTACCCAACAGCGGCTGGGTGGGGCGTTGGTTGGACGGCCTCAACGGCGACGACCCGTTTCGTGCGGCAACCGTGGGGCAAGGTCTCCCACTGCATCTCATCGGTGTCAACAAGCGAGGCATCGCGATTCCGCAATGGGGAGTTGGCTTTGGTGGCGACCCGAACGACAACGATCACCGCCAGCAGCAATGGATGTATGAGGGCATGCGGAACTTTGCAAGCGCATCGGCGGGGCGGGGGCCCTGGCACGACACCATCGCGACAACGGTTAAGGGCGTCATCGACGTTGGGCAGCAGGTGGCGCCTGTCTTCGTCGACGCCCTTCCGGACAATGACTTGGCGAAGAAGCTGACAGTGGTGGCGCGGCTGATCAACGCGAACCTGGGAATGCGGGTGATCGACACCGGCCAGGACGGATTCGACAACCACTCCAGCGAGCCCCAGGACCTGGCAGGGCTGATGGGTGACTTCGACGCTGCGCTGCAACTGTTCTTCGCCACGTTGCTGCCGCAGTACCGCTCGCGGGTGACGATCATGACCTACAGCGAGTTCGGACGCACCAGTTGGTCGAACGACTCCAGTGGCACCGATCACGGCACCACCAACAATCACTTCATCATCGGCCCGTCGGTGCGAGGTGGTTTGTACGGCGCTCAACCAAGTTTGGCTGGGCTCGATCGGTGGGACCGAATGGTGTCCAGCGTCGACTTCCGTTCGCTGTATGCCACGGTGCTCGATCGCTGGCTCGGTGGCGGCGCGAGCACCGTGCTGGGGGCGACCTTCGAGCAGTTCGACGTGTTCCGTTCGCCCCCCGGCGGCGACGTCCCAGTGGTGCCCGTGTTCCCGCCGATCACCGGCGTTGCTACCGGATTCGTGCCGTTGAGTCCGGTGCGAATTTTGGACACGCGTGGCGCACTCGGTGGGCACAATCGGCCGCTGGCGGCGGGTGAGACGTGGTCAATGCCGGTGCGAGGTCTGAACGGTGTGCCCAATGATGCGGCGGCCATTGTTGTCAACCTCACGGGCACCGGTGCGACGTCGGACACCTTCCTCACCGCGTGGCCGTCGACCCAAGGCATCCCGGCGACTTCGAACGTCAACGTCGTCCCCGTCGGTGCCGACCCCAACCTGGCCGTGATCGGCATCGGAACAGACGGAGCGGTCAGCCTCTTCAACAGTGTTGGCAGCACCCACGTGCTGGCCGATCTGGTTGGCTACTTCCGCCCCGGGACGGCGGACACGACGGCCTTGACGTCGCTGGTGCCCAGCCGAATCTTCGACACCCGCGATGGAACAGGTGGCCACCTCGGCATGTTCTCGGCCGCGACCGAGTTCGATCTGCAGGTCGCTGGTCGCGGGGGTGTTCCCGAGTCGTGTGCGGCGGCGGTGCTCAACGTCACGATCGTCGGCGCCAGCAGCGACACGTACCTCACGGTCTGGCCGAACGGCGAAGGCCAGCCGGCAACCTCGTCACTCAACGCAAGCCCTGGCCAGACGGTCGCGAACCTCGTGATTTCCAAACTGGGCGGAGACGGCAAGATTCGAATTCGCAACGAACGTGGCGACGCCCACGTGCTGGTCGACGTCGCTGGTTACTTCGTAGCGGGCAGCGGCGGTCGTTACCTGCCGGTGACGCCGTACCGCATCATCGATACACGCAATGGCATCGGTGTCGCCAAAGCACGTGTCGGGGGTGCGCCGCTGTCGGTGGCGATTGCTGGTGCCGGCGGCCTCCCGGCCACGGGAGTTGCCGCTGTGCAGATCAACCTGACAGCAGTGTCCCCGTCGGAGGACACATTCCTCACCGTCTATCCAGGCGGGTCGGCCGTGCCGAATGCATCCAACCTGAACCTCAGGGCAGGGAAAGTTCGCGCCAACAGCGTGATTGCCCGCGTCGGCCCAGACGGTCGCATCATGGTGGCGTGTGGGCAAGGCAACACTGACGTGTTGGTCGACGTCGTGGGCTACTTCACCGCGTAGCCCCCAGATTCGTCGGCGGCCGTATCGTGTGGCGCGATGAATCCCCAGACCCGCCGCTCGCAACTGAACGTGATCAAACTGCGTGCGCTGGTGCGTGACCATCTCGGTCTCGATGAGATCATGCCGACGGTGGATGACGACGGTTTTGGTGGCGGCGCAGCGCTGCTCCATCACGGGGTTGCGTGGGTGCTGCTCGACGAGCGGCCGGAGCGCGGCCTGGGAGCCGCGTTGGCATGGGCCGTGCGGCGCGACGCAGCGGAACTGAACATTCTCGCCGACCTCGGCACGGGCACCCTGGCCCGCCGGTCGCAGGGGTTCGCCGCGCCGATCAATGTGTGGCACGTGGAGGGCAGGACCCTTTTGCCCGCTGTTGCAGAGCCGCTGCCGGTGGCGCTGCCCGTGCCGGCTGAGCACTTGGTGTGGGCCGACGTCATCGCTGACGGTGGTGCAACGCCCGTGATCGAACACGGCGTGCTCGCCGGTGAAGTGCAGGGCCTCGAGGTGTGTCGCGTCGTCACCGATGCGTACACCGGTGAGGTGCGGTTGGAGGTCGGCGTCGGCGCCCACGATCGCGAGGCCTTTCAGATGCTGCACGGCGACCGGCCGACCACCGACGCACTGGCCGACGTCGTGCAGGCTGTCCGCACGCACCGACAACCCGGTGCGCCACGCCACCCGCTGAATCTGTTGGCTCAGGAACGTGCGTTGCGCACGCGTCTGCTTGCGGAGCCGCAGTTGATCGGGGCGGAGCACGTGGCCGCGGTGGCACCCCCGATTCCGCGCCGCAACCTCAAAGACCCGGTGCCGTGCATCGCGACCGCCACGGTTGATGGTCGCCTCGTCGCCGTGGTGTGCTCGAGCGGCGTCGACCTCGACCTCGTTCCCTATGCGATCGACGCTCGTACGGCGCTCGGCACGGAGGGTTGCCTCGTGGTGCTGCCTGCCCGCGATGCAATCGACGTGCAGCGACGTCTTGCCCAACTCGCCGCTCCGCCCTTCACCGTCGTCACGGTCGACTGACGCCGTAACCTCTGACACCGGTGTTCGATCGACTGAAGTCCGTGGAAGATGAGTTCGTCTCGCTGGAGGCCAGCTTGTCCGACCCCGACATCGTGAATGATCAGGCGAAGATGCGGCTGGTCACCCGCCGTTACAAGGATCTCACCCCGGTCGTCGATTGCGTTCGCCGCTTTCACGCCCGTACCGCCGACGCGCAAGCGGCCCGCGAGCTGCTCACCGTTGCCACCGATGACGAGCGGCAACAGCTGAAGGACGAACTGGCCGAGACCGAGGGCGAGCTCGCCGAGCTCGAAGAAGAGCTGCGCCTGCTGATGTTGCCCAAGGACCCCAACGATGGTCGCGCGGTCATCATGGAGATCCGCGGGGCCGAGGGCGGCGAGGAGGCCAACCTCTTCGCCCGCGACCTGTACGACATGTACCGCGCATTCGCGGCTGCCAAGGGCTGGTCGGTGGAAGTGTTGGACCACGACGACAGCGACCTCGGTGGTGTCAACCAAGTGACCATGATGATCAACGGCGACACGGCCTGGAGCCGGCTGAAGTTCGAGGGCGGTACGCACCGCGTGCAACGAGTTCCGATCACAGAGAGCCAGGGCCGCATCCATACGTCGTCGGCCACCGTGTTGGTACTGCCCGAGGCCGAGGAGGTGGAGGTGCAGATCGACGACAAAGACCTCACCGTCGACGTCTACCGCAGCAGCGGCGCGGGCGGCCAGAGCGTGAACACCACCGACTCTGCCGTGCGCATCACCCACAAGCCCACGGGCGTGATGGTGACGATGCAAGACGAGCGCAGCCAGATTCAGAACCGTGCGCGAGCAATGGTGGTGTTGCGCGCCCGGTTGCTCAAGTTGGCGCAGGACGAGCAGCAGGCGGCGGCGTCGGCCGAGCGGCGCTCTCAGGTTGGCGGCGGCGGTCGTGGCGAGAAGATTCGCACGTACAACTTCAAGGAAAACCGGCTCACCGATCACCGCATCGGCTTCACCATCTATCGGCTGCAGGACGTGCTCGCCGGCGACCTCGACGAGACTGTCGACGCGCTGACGGCCGAGGAACGTGCCCGCCAGTTGTCCGGCGAGGAATAGCACTGTGTCCTGCGACGGCACTGTGTCCTGGCGTCAACTGTGGGATGAAACCGCCGCGCTGACAGGCCGCCCACAGGCGCGTTGGCTCTGCGAGGAGGCGAGCGGGGCATTCGGCCCGGACTTCTTCGAGGTTCTCGACGAATCGGTGACCGAGGGGTCGATGGCGCACCTGGATGCAATGTTGGCTCGCTGGCGTGAGGGTGAGCCGCTGCAGTACGTGCTGGGGCACTGGTCGTTCCGACGTCTCGACCTGATGGTCGACCGACGGGTCTTGATCCCACGCCCGGAGACCGAGTTGGTGGCACAAGCAGCCGTCGACCTCTTGATGAGCGACGCTTCGGCGGGTACCGAACGGCCCATCCCGGTTGCCGACCTCGGCACTGGGAGCGGGGCAATCGGCCTGTCGCTCGCCTTCGAGTTACCACGAGGAATGGTCGACGTGTGGCTCACCGACGTGTCGCCGGATGCGCTCGACGTCGCCCGTGCCAACACCGCTGGCTTGGGGATGGCCGGCGCACGAGTGCAGTTCGGGCACGGCGCCTGGTTTGCAGCCTTACCGTTGGCCCTCAGGGGCTGCCTCGGGCTGGTGGTCGCCAACCCGCCCTACATCGCACCCGGCGATCCAGCGGTAGAACAGGCCGTGAGCGAGTGGGAGCCGGCGCTGGCGCTGTTTGCCGACGACGACGGAATCGCGCACATTCGCACCATCGCGGAGGGTGCAGCAGTGTGGCTGCGGCCCGGTGGGTGGTTGGTGCTGGAAATTGGAACCGGACAGGGTGCTCGTGTCATGGAGGTGCTGACCTCCGCAGGTTTGACCCAGGTCGCGGTCACGCCGGATCTGGCCGGCCACGACCGAATTGCAACTGCCCGCCGATCAGTCGAAGCGGGCTGCGATCTGGCCCAACAGTGACTCCTCGTCGGCATCGACCTCGTGGTCGGCGCCGGCTACGTCGCGGGCGGCGCTGAAGAGCGCGGAGCGCAACACGGTGCTGGCAACCCTGCTGTCGATGTCGTCGAGCAGCGCCTCGACGTTGTGGGTGGCCAGGGCCGACCGCACTTTTGCGGAGGCGGGCCCGATGTACTGATCGAAGGAGAACGTGTCGGTCTCCCATCCCGAGTCAGTACTGATGTTGCGAATCTCGTCCATCTCGTCAGTCGAGATGTGTCGGTCGGCCATCATCACCAGCATCAGCAGCTCGATGGCAGCTTCGTGCTCGCGGTCCGCGGTGGCATGCACCGAGACGTGTACGTACAGATCCTTGAGTCGCTGATTCATGGTGACTGCAACCTAGTTGGTGAGGCGCAGCGACCGCTGAAGAAAGTCCAGCTGATGCAACAGCAGGTTTTCCGCAACGACCTCCTGGGGTGTCATGTGAGTGACGCCCACCAGTGGCAGCACCTCATGCGGCTTACCCGCGGCCAGCAGCGCATTCGACAGCTGCAGGGTGTGCGCAGCCACCACGTTGTCGTCGGCGAGTCCATGGACGAGGAGCAGGGGCCTGGTCAGCTGGTCTGCCAGTGGCTGCAGTGAACTGGCGGCGTACGCCGTCGAATCGAGTGTTGGGTCGCCGAGGTAGCGCTCGGTGTAGTGCGTGTCGTAGAGCCGCCATTCGGTCACCGGCGCGCCCGCAATCGCCGCGTGAAAAACGTCGGGACGCCTCAGTACGGCGAGTGCCGCCAGATAGCCACCGAAGCTCCAACCCCGGATTGCCACCCTGGTGAGATCCAACGGGAAATCGCGGGCTGTTGCCTGTAGCGCCGCGACCTGGTCGTCGAGCGGGACCGAGGCCAGATCTCGGTGAACCGCCCGTTCCCATGCGCTGCCGCGCCCCGGAGTGCCGCGGCCGTCGCTGATGACGACCGCAAAACCCTGGTCTGCGAACCACTGCGAGGTGAGGTACGCGTTGTGTGCGTGGAGCACGCGCTGCGCGTGCGGACCGCCGTACGGGTCGAGCAGAACGGGAAGCAGCGCGCCGCCGTCACCTGGGGAGCGTCCGGCGGGCAGTAACACGGCGGTCGCCAGCGAGTGGTCGCCGTAGTGTCGAATGGTCACATTCGGTGTCACCAACGGATGGTGAGCGATCGACGCGAGGGTGGCTCCGTCGAGCACTCGGGTCGTGGCGCCGGGCTCGTCGAGCACTGCAGTGCGTAGCACGACGGTGGGCCCGCCGACGACTGCGGTGTGGACGCCGGGCTCGTCGGTCAACGCCACCAGCGTGCCGTCGGTACGCCAACGCCAGACGTGTTGCACAGTGGCGTCGTCGACAGGATTGGCCAAGAAGTGCACTTCGTCCTGATGGGCCGAGACGACGGCGCGCACCTGCATCTCGTCGGGGGTCACGGGCGAGCCGTCCACCATCAGGCGACGAACGCCGTCTCGGACGGACGCCATCACCAGCTGATCGTCGTCCAAGAGCGCCGGAGTCCCGGGTACCAGCTCGACCCACGCCAGGTCGCCGTCGGCGAACAGCGGCTCGGTGTTGCCGTTGCGGGCGTCGGCTGTCAACACCATGAGCGAACGTTGATCGCGCGATTGGACGGTGAGCAGCAGCCGCTGCGAGTCGGCCCACGCCACGTCGGCGAGGTAGGGATAGGTGTCGCGATCCCACTCCACCTCGGTACTGGCCCCGTCGAGGGCGAGTACGTGCAGGGTGACGTCGGCGTTGGCGGTGCCGGCGGCTGGGTAGCGAACCTCGTTGGCTGGTTGGTCGGGGTTGGCTGGGTCGCTGATGTACCAGCGCTGCACCCTGTCGACGTCGACGCGCGTAGCCGCAATTGCGGCGCCGTCCGGGCTCCACCAATACCCGCGATGGCGACCCATCTCTTCGGCCGCGATGAAGTCGGCACTACCCCAGCTGATCTCGGGTGTTTCCTCGCCGGCCAGCTCCCAGCTGTAGCCGTCCAGCTCCGCAATGCGCAGAGTGCGGCCGCACACGTACGCGACGCGTGTGGCGACGGGATCGGGACGCGGATCGAAAACCGGACCCTCTACGTCGAGTTCGCGCGACTGTCCGCTGAGGAGACCGGCGACGAAGAGCTTGCCGGCGAGCGCAAACGCAGTGACGGTGGCGGCGGTGTCGGTGGCGTAGGAGGTGATTCCACTGGCGCCCTCACGCATTCGCTCGCGGCGCAGGCGCTCTTCGGTCGGCAACGCCTCGTCGTCAACGACGCCGAGCAGCAACAGCGGATCGCCGACCAACCGTTCCTCCCCGGTTGCCACGTCGAGCACCCACAGGCAGTTCACCGGGTCGTCGCCGGCGCGACTGCGGGCGAACAGGACGCGCTGACCGTCAGCGGAAACCGTGATGGTTCGCGGGTCCCCAAGGGTGAACCGCTGCGTGCGTGCGTACTGGCGTGGGAACGTGTCGGTCACGCCACGAGTCTGCCAGGTCAGGTGCCGGGGATGACCAGGATCTTGGCGTGATGCTCGGGGTCGGTGAGGTCGGCGAATGCTTGCGGCACGCCGTCGACGCCGACGCTTCCCGTCAGCCACGGTCGCAGGTCGGTCTTGCCCTCCGCGATTGCCTGCAGCGCGGCCGAAAACTCCATTGGGTCGTAGCCCAAGACGAACTGGATGCTCAGCTCGCGCCCGATGCCGAGCATGGGGTGAATGCGATCTTCCTGCATACATGCACCCACGACGAGGATGCGGGCGTCCTTGGGCGCCATCCGCATCGCCTGTTCGATCATGCCCGGCACGCCGACCGCCTCGAAGATGACCAGCGGCCGTACGCCGTCGACCGTTCGCCATGCCTCGATGGCGGGCGTGTCGCGCGGGTCGACGACGACATCGGCGCCGAGCAGCGCGGCAAGCTCTCGTCGTTTCGCAGAGAAGTCGGCAACCACGATGGGGCCGATGCCCCGCATGCGAAGCTCGGCCACGCAGGCCAGCCCAACCGGACCGGCACCAAGGACGATGGCGCTGTCGCCGCCTGCGATGCGGCTCTTCGCGACTGCATGCACCCCGACTGCAAGCGGTTCTGTCATGGCGGCCATCTCCGCGGGGAGCCCTTTGGGAACCTTGATGCCGGTGAGCTCGTTGAACACCATCAGCTCGGCGTAGCCGCCGTTGTACCGGTTGGAATAGCCCAGTGCGTGGAGTCCGTCGGCATCGAACGCGACGGGCAAGCTGACGACGACATCGCCGACCGCAAGGTTGCTGCAACCCGGGCCGAGCTCGACGACTTCACAGCAGAACTCGTGGCCCATCACTGTGTCGGCGTCTGCTTCGAACATCTTCAGGGCCATCGCGTCGGGTTGTGCGCCGGCCTGTAGTTCGTCCGTCAGGCGCCGTGCTTCCTCGCCGTGGCGCAGCATGTGCAGATCGCTCCCACAGATTCCGCACGCCAGCACCTTGGTGAGAACCTGGCCGGGCCCGGGTACCGGGTCTGGAACGTCGTCGACTCGAAGTTGCCAGTCCTTCATCACGGCTGCACGCATGTCGGGCAGCGTAGGTGTCGGGCGTCGGCGCCGAACTAGTTGGACTGCCTCACTTGGAGGAGGCGGCGACGGCTTCGACGATGACCTGCCACGCCGCGTCGGCGTCGATAGCTGTCAGCCAGTCGCAGTTCGCGTCGGGAACTTCGCGAAGGTCGCGTTGGTCGATGACTGTCATGCCCGCAGTCAGCCGACCCTGTGTCTCGATCTGGACGTGCGCCAGTTGGCGCTCGAACAGCTGAGGATGGGTGAGCGCCATGACCGCAATGGGATCGTGCACCGGTGCGCCCAGGAGGTGGTGATGGCGCGTGGTGTACGTGCTGCTGAAAAAATCGAACAGATCGGCCAGCACCGCGGCCAGCCGACCGGGCACTGCGCGGATCATGTCGATTCGTTGTGGAATCGCCTGGAACTGGTGGGTGACGTCAAGCCCGGACACGATCAGTGGCCCGCCGTACGTGAACACCATGTGTGCCGCCTCCGGGTCGCACCACAGGTTGAACTCGGCTGCTGCGGTGCGGTTGCCGAAAGTGCCGCCTCCCATCAGCGAGATGCCGGCGATCCGGCCGGCGAGGTCGGGAGCAGCGCGCAGCGCCAGGGCGATGTTGGTGAGCGGCCCGGTGGGAACCAGCCATATCCCCTCCTGCGCCCGGCAGGTCTCGATGATGAATCCGACAGCGTCATGGCTGGCCGGTGGGCCGCTAGGCTCAGGCAGGTCGGCACCGTCCATACCGCTCTCGCCGTGCACATAGTCGGCATGGCGTGCGGGCCGGGTCAGCGGGCGGTTGGCACCGGAGTGGACGGGGCAATCCAGGCCGAGCAGATCGCGCACGATGATGGCATTGCGCGTGGTTGCGTCCAGCGGCGCATTACCGGCGACCGTCGTGATGCCGAGCAAGTTCGTGTGGTGCGCTGCAACGAGCAGAGCGATGGCATCGTCGTGGCCGGGGTCGCAATCGATGATGACGGGCAGTTGATCGGTCGACATATCCGCAGAGCTTGCCATTCCAGTCACACCGTGAGCGCGCCAGCGACGTCGAGTTCGGCTGCGCGACCGACCCATTCGCCGTCGCACATCGCTGCCGCGATCGCCGCGTCCGACGACGACGCCCACGCCCGCCGGCCATCGGCCAACAGGCACGCAGCCAGCGCCGTTTCGGGCTGACCGTCACGCGAGAACATGACCGAGTACGCCTCGATCGTGGCAGGGCCCTGGGCGTCGGCCGGCTCAGCCAGTTCGCGGCGTGGCATCGCGTCGACCTCGTCTTGCGGATACGCATGCTGGAACGACACCGGGGGAGTGGTGCTGTACACGCCGAAGGAATGCTTCGTGGCGTACCCACCGTTGGCCCACACCAGCCCGTGTGCGCCTGGCCGTTCGCGGAGATCGTTCATCACGGTTGCGATGGCGTGCATCACGTAGTTGTTCCACGGGCCGCCGGCGAATGCGAGACCGCCGGTGCGGGTGACCTGACGATCGAGCGAGATACCCAGGCTCTGCGCACCCAGCTGCACGGCGGACGGGAAGCACGAGTAGAGGTCGATGACCTCGACGTCGTCGATGCCAACGCCCGCAAGCTCGAGCGCGCGGCGCCCACCGAGCTCGACAGTTGGGGTGGCCGCAAAGCTCCATCGATTACTGATGAAGTTGTGTTCATGGCAGTCGGCACCCGAGTGCGGGAACACCCAACGATCGCGGGGCACGCCAAGCGCCTCGGCCTTCTCGACGCTGCACATGATCAGCGCCGCACCCATGTCGACGTCGTTGTTCGAGTTCAGGTACTTCGGGTACGGGAATCCGATCATGCGGTTGCCCGCTGATGGCGTGCGAATCTCCTCTGCCGTCTTCGCATCGCGCAGCCAGGCGTACGGGTTTGTCGCGGCGACTTCACTGAACTTCGCGTACAGCTCGCTGCTCAGCGTCTGCTGCTCCTCAACCGTGCGACCAGCGGCGGCCCTAATCGCCGTCTCGAACATCGGGTACACCTGAACCGGCATGACGATGCCGCGAGCGCGCTCGCTGGGATGGTTCATCTCCAGGTCCTCGCCGAGCAGTCGCGGCATCTGCTCGGGTGGAGCGGTGGGCCAGTGCATGTCGACTCCAGCCTTGCGAGCTCTCATGCGGGTGCGCCAGGCCTCGCCGCCGCACAGAATTGCGAGATCCAACTCGCCACGCTGAATGTCCAGCGCTGTGCCGTTCACCAACGTCTGTGGGCTGTTGCCACCCATCGTGGTGACGGCGGTTTCTCGTGGCGTGAGACCAAGTTGGTTGGCGACCACCCATGCCGGGTCGCCGTACTTCCAGCTCAGCAGCCCGACGACGCGCACGGAGTCCGGGTTCGGCACGTCGGTAAGTCCCGCATCGACGGCCGCCGCGCGGATTGCCTCACACATCAGCTCCGAGGCATCGAGCGCGTCGTCGAGACCGGCGGCACGGTGAACGAGCTGGCCGGCACCGATGAGAACGGGCGTGCGGGGATCGAGCGACATGCGGCCAGGGTAGGAAGCCCAGAGGTCGCCGGACGAACCGGTGCGGGATTCGGGCGCGTGTGGCTGGGGTCCGGTTGTGCGCGTTCACCTACACTCGCACCGATGTCACTGATCGCAATTGGCTCGGACCACGCCGGGTACGAACTGAAGCAACACCTCGTGACCGTGCTGCAGGCCGGCGGGCACGACGTGCTCGATCACGGCACACACAGCACCGAACCCGTCGACTACCCGGAGATCTGTGCATCGGTGGGTCGTACGGTGCGCGACGGCAACGCGCGGTTCGGCATTGTCATCGGCGGCAGCGGCCAGGGTGAGCAGCTGGCAGCGAACAAGGTTCACGGCGTTCGCGCGGCGCTGTGCAACGACCTCTACACGGCTCGCATGGCCCGCCAACACAATGATGCCAACGTGCTCAGCATCGGCGGTCGCGTCGTGGGCACCGGTTTGGCTGAAGAGATTCTCCAATTGTTTCTCACTACCCCGTTCGAGGGCGGCCGCCATGAGCGCCGGGTCGAACAAGTGATGCAGATCGAGCGCGACGAATCCGCCCGCGCCAACACCGCCGACAACCCGGAGTCCTGACATGCCGTTTCCCAGCGATACCAAGCCCGACACCGTCATCTTCGACCTGATCGATGCGGAGGTGCAGCGTCAGTGCACCGGGCTCCAGCTCATCGCCAGCGAGAACTTCACGTCGCCGGCAGTCATGCGTGCGGTTGGCAGTGCCCTGACCAACAAGTACGCCGAGGGTCTGCCCGGCAAGCGCTACTACGGCGGCAACGCCATCGTCGACGAAATAGAGTCGCTGGCCATCTCGCGGGTGAAGGAACTGTTCGGTGCCGAGCACGCCAACGTCCAGCCGCATAGTGGGGCGAACGCCAACATGTGCGCCTATCAGGCCATCTTGCAGCCCGGCGACACAGTGCTCGGTCTCAGCCTCGACCACGGCGGCCATCTCACACACGGCTCGCCCGTCAACGCCAGCGGCAAGTTGTATCGGTTCGTGCCGTACAAGGTGACCTCAGGGGAAGAGCGCATCGACATGAACGAGGTGCGCGAGCTGGCGCTGCAGCACCGCCCGAAACTGATCGTTGCGGGCACCACGAGCTATCCCCGCCGCCTTGACCCGGCGGCGTTCAAGGCGATTGCAGACGAGGTCGGCGCGATGTTCATGTTCGACGCTGCGCACCTCGCCGGTCTGATCGCCGGTGGGGCCCACGCCAACCCGGTTCCCTACGCCGACATCGTCACGTTCACCACCCACAAGACGCTGCGTGGCCCGCGCGGCGGCTGCATCCTCAGCAAGGCGGAGTACGGCGCGGCCGTCGACAAGGCCGTCTTCCCCGGCTGGCAGGGCGGGCCGCTGGAGCACGTCATCGCGGGCAAGGCCGTCGCCTTCTACGAGGCGATGCAGCCCGAGTTCAAGGACTACGCACAGCAGATCGTGAAGAACGCCAGTGCCTTGGCCGAGGCGCTGGTGCATGAGGGTTTCCGCCTGGTGAGCGGCGGCACCGACAGCCACCTGATGGTCGTCGATCTGCGCCCGTTCGACTCGGAACTCACCGGCAAGGAAGCCCAAGCGGTGCTCGATGAGGGTGGTATCACCCTCAACAAGAACACCATCCCGGACGACCCGCGCAGCCCCTTCGTCACCAGCGGTGTCCGAATCGGCACTCCCTCAGTCACGACGCAGGGGATGAAGGAGTCCGAGATGCCGTTGATCGCGGCATTCATCGCTCGCATCCTGCGCGAGCGCGCGGATTCCGGGGCGGTGCTGGCGGCGAAGGCTGAAGTTGCCGCGCTGTGCGCGCAGTTCCCTGCGTATGCCTAATCGCTACAGTGAACCTTCGTGAGCAACGTCGCTGACACCCCGAAACGTGCGCGCTCGGTGCGCCGGGGCGTGTTGTTCGGTGCCGGCGCAGGTGCGCTGGCTGGCCTGGCGTGGTTTCTGATCGTGATCGGCACGCACTCCACGCAGGCCTATCTCATCCCGCTGTTCGGCGTGGTGGTCGCCTACGGGGTGTTCACGGGCATGCGCCGCCCGGGGCGCCGCGCGGCGGTCACCGCGGTACTGATCACCGCAATCACAGTGCTGGTCGCCCTCTTCTATGTCGAGCGGCATCTGCTCGTGAAGTTGTTCAATGACAACGACGATTCGCTGCACGTTCCATTGCTGCCCTACCTCGATTGGATGGTCGCAGTCGTGGGTCATGCTGTGTCGACGTCGCCGTCAATTGCGGTGTACTCGCTGCTTGCACTCGTTGCCGCCGGGTGGTTCGGTCGGCAGGGCTTCGAAGCGCACGATCCTCGACTCCGGCGCCCATGATTCCGGGGACTGGGTCGTACCTTTTGATCGGGGCTATCGCGGCGGTGGTGACGTTCGTCGCGACGCCGATTGTCGGCCGAATTGCAAAGCGAGTGGGTTGGGTCGTCGAGCCCGACGATCGGCGAGTGCACACCGTTGCAACGCCCGATGTGGGTGGCATCGCGATGTTCATTGGTTTCATCGTCGCCTTCGCGGCGTCACGACTGATGGATGTGTTCGATCCGCTCTATGCGGACTTCTCGGAGCCTCGCGGCGTGCTGTTCGCCGCGACCACCATCTTCCTGGTCGGCTTCATCGACGACATTCACGAGCTCTCGGCACCCGCCAAGGTGATGGGCACGATTGTCGCAGGGGCCATACTCGTGTACTACGGCGTGCAGCTGTACTTCTTCCGGTTCCCGTTCCTCGGCGTGATCTTCCTCAGCGACTGGGCGCTGCTGGTCACGGTGTTGTGGTTGCTCGGCATGACGAACGCCATCAACCTGATCGACGGTCTCGACGGGTTGGCCGCCGGCATCGTGGCCATCGGCGCCGGCGCTTTCTTCCTCTACAGCCAACATCTGGTCGGTATCCCGGGCATGATCGCCCAACCGAACATCGGCTCACTGGTGGCGATTCTGGCGGTTGGTATCTGCGTCGGATTTCTGCCGCACAACTTCAATCCTGCGCGCATCTTCATGGGCGATGGCGGGGCGCTGCTCCTGGGGTTGTTGATGGCGGTGAGCACGAGCGTGGTCGGCGGCCGCGCTGACCCGAACAACAACCAGGCGTATGTCGGTCAGACCTACTTCTTCCTCGCTCCGTTGCTCATTCCGATCATCATTCTCGGCGTGCCCATCCTCGACACGCTGTTCGCGATCATTCGGCGCGCCGTGCGTCGCCAGGGCGTTGCGTCCGCCGACAAGGGCCATCTTCATCACCGCCTGATGGAGATGGGTCACGGCCAGCGTCGCAGTGTGCTGATCCTGTGGGCGTGGACGGCCCTGCTGTCCGCATTCGTGCTGTACCCCGTTTTCACCGGTAGCGGCACGAGCTACATCCCCATCGGGGCCGCGATGCTTGGCCTCTTGCTCTACACGATCTTGCATCCCCAGATCCGCCGCCGACGAGCCTAAACGCCTGCGGATTCGCGAAGTTTGCGCGACCCCTCGCGCGATCGACTAGATTGTGTGCGCGTTCACAAGCTCGGTCACACTGTCGTGGCTGGCACGCTTCCCGAGGAACCAACGCCCCCTTGAAAGTCCTGCCCGACCAGCGCAAGATCGCTGAGCATCAGCAATCCGGCCAGACGCTGGGCCGCGGCATGGATTTCGCGCTGGTGGTGCTCGTCTTCCTGGGTATCGGCTACGGCCTCGACCGCTGGCTGGGCACGCGCCCGGCCTTTATGATCGGGCTCGTCATCTTCAGCGTGGTCGGCCAATTCATCAAGATGTATTTCGAGTACACGGCTCAGATGAAAGTGCACGAAGCTGAGCGCTTGGCCGCGCTGCAGAGCCAGCCGCGCCACAAGATCGTCGAACCCGAGACGTCGGCCGACACAGGGTTGAGGGGCGAGGCGTTATGAGCGATGCACTCGTTGCCACCACCGCACTGTCGGGTCCTGCGCCGGAAGTCGCAGTCACCAAGGACATGGTTCGCCGCGGTCTGATCGTGGCGCCCGTGATGATCGCCATCTGCGGGTTCATCTGGGGTATGAATGGCGCGTACAGCAGCGCCTACGCAATTGCGATTGTGCTCGTCAACTTCGCATTGGCCGCTACGCTCGTGGCCACTACCGCCCGAATCAGCCTCGGTCTCATGATGGGGGCCGTGTTGTTCGGGTACCTCATCCGCCTCGGTCTCATCTTTCTCGCCGTGTTTCTCGTGAAAGACGCCGGGTGGATTTCACTTCCGGCACTCGGAACGACCATCATCGTCACGCACCTTGGTCTGCTGATCTGGGAGATGAAGTACGTTGCTCTCTCGCTCGCACACCCCGGGCTCAAGCCCGCCCGCCAGTAACACCTTCTCGCAACACCACATTCGCTCTGCCACCTGCCCGCCTCGAACCCACAGGAACACCTCGTGATCGCCGACGCCTTCTCATTTCCCGAGATCAACTCGATCTTGCGCTGGAAAGATCTGTTCACCTCCTTCAACAAGATCGCCCTCATTGCCGTTGCCGCGGCAGTCATCGGTTCGGTGATCTTCATTCTCGCCGGTCGCAAGAATGCGCTCGAAGCCCCCAAGGGTGTTCGCAACCTGGCTGAGACGTCGGTCGAGTTCATCGAGAACGGCATCGTGATGCAGACCATGGGCAAGGACGGCCTTGGCTGGACCCCCTTCCTGCTCAGCCTGTTCATCTTCATCTACCTGTGCAATGTGCCCGGCATCATCCCGTTCTTGCAGATGCCCGCAACGGCCCGTATGGCCATCCCGATGTTCCTCGCCTTGCTGGTGTGGGTCATCTACAACGGTGTCGGTCTCAAGCACCAGGGCATCAAGTACCTCACCAACACCATCTGGCCCCCAGGCGTGCCTGTCGCGCTGAAGCCGTTGGTGGGCGTCATCGAGTTCATCTCCAACATCATCGTGCGCCCGTTCTCGCTCACGGTCCGGTTGTTTGCCAACATGCTGGCCGGTCACATTCTGTTGGTCACCTTCGCCTTGCTCACCAGTTCGCTGATCACGGCCGAGACCTCGCAGTTCCTGCTCAAGCCGATGGCCATCCTGCCGTTCTTCATGCTCGTCTTCCTCACCGCCTTCGAGGTGTTGGTGGCGTTCCTGCAGGCCTACATCTTCACCATCCTCACCGCCGTCTACATCGGCGGGGCGGCACACCCCGAACACTGAGCCGTCGGCTCGTTCAGCACACGTTGTAACCCGTCTCCACTACCCAGAACCTCTCAGGAGAGAATAGAAAATGGAAGCATTCAGCCACCTCATCGGTGCCGCATTCGACCAGCAGCAGGCTGACGCCGACAAGGCTGCAGCCGCCGCCACGTCGGCCGGTTTTGCCTATGGCCTCGCCGCCATCGGGCCGGGCATCGGCATTGGTTACCTCGTTGGTAAGTCCGTCGAGGCCATGGCCCGTCAGCCAGAAGCAGCCGGCATGGTGCGCACCACCATGTTCCTCGGCATCGCCTTCACTGAGGCACTTGCCCTCATTGGCTTCGTGGTCTTCATCCTCATCGGTCTCTGAGCCGTTTCGCAATTGTCCGTTCAATCTCAAAGGAGCTGACGTGCACTCCGCCGTCGTACACCTCCCAGCTACTCACTGGCATCCTGCCGTTGAGTTGCACGGTTCTACGGTTCACTTTGTCGCTGCTGCCGGAACCGGCGAAGCAGGCACCGTGAGCAAGGATCCGGGACCCATCGTTCCAGAAATGAAAGAACTCGCGTGGGGCGCGGGTTCCTTCGTCGTGTTCGCACTGCTGATGCGGTTCGTGCTGTTCCCGAAGGTGAAGAAGGGCATGGACGCTCGCTACCACAGCATCCAGTCCGCGCACGATGGTGCCGATGCTGAGCGCTCCTCTGCCCGCGCCGAGCTCACCGATTACGAGGCGCAGCTGGCCGGCATCAAGGCTGAGGCGGCGAAGGTCGTCGACGCGGCACGAGTGACGCTGGAGACGGAACGGCAGGCGAAGTTGGCCGAGGTCAACGCCGGTATTGCCGAGCGCAAAGCCGCTGCCGCTGCCCAGGCTGAGGGCGTTCGCACCGCGGCCCGCGACCAGATCCATGCCGCCGTCAGTGATGTCGCCGGCCGCGCCGGCGAGCTGGCAACGGGCCGTCGCCCGGCTGCCGACGTCGTCAACCAGGTTGTCAGCGAGGTGATGGCACGATGAGCTTCATCAGCATTGTCGCCACCACCGGTCGCATCGCTGGTCGCGTCCTCGAAGAGGAAATCACCACCGACTCCAATGGCGACGTCACCACCCATCACTGGCTGCTGCCCGAGACCGCCGAGATCATTTACGGCGGCCTGGCTTCGCTCATCATCTTCTACGCGCTGTTCAAGTTCGGCGGTCCGGCCATCAAGAAGAGCTTCGCCGCCCGCACTGCCAAGATTCAGGGCGAACTCGATGCCGCCGCGGCCGACAAGGCTGCTGCTTCCACAGAGGCCGCCGGCATCCGCGCGGCGAAGGGCGACATCGCTGCCGAGCGGGCCCGCCTGCTCAGCGACGCAGAGTCGCAGGCCGCTGCAGTACTGGAAGATGGCCGGGTTCGCCTGGCCGCCGAGGTTGCCGATGTCGAGGCCAAGGCCGTCACCGACATCGCCACCGCTCAGAGCCGGGTTGGCGACGAACTGCGCGCCGAAATCTCACGGCTCTCGTCGGCCGCTGTTGACCACGTGGTCACCGGCTCGCTCGATGACGCCACGCAGCAGGAACTGATCGAGAACTTCATCGCACGAGTCGGAGCAAGCGCATGAGCGACAACCGCATCGAAGGCTACGCACGCGGTCTGTTCGAGATCGCTCGTGCCGAAGGCACCCTCGACGAGGTGGAAGACGAGTTGTTCCGCTTTGCCCGCAGCTTCGAGGGCAGCGACGCCTTGCGTACTGCGCTCAGCGACGAGCAGATCCCGCCGGCCAAGCGCCAAGCCATCATCGAGGATCTCCTCGGCGGTAAGGCCACCAGCACCACCACACAGCTGATCTCCATGGTTGTCGGTTCGGGTCGCACTCGCGATCTGCCGGCCATCGTCGACCAGTTGGTCGCTCGTGCCAGCTCGGCCAAGAACCAAGAAGTCGCCGAAGTGCGTTCGGCCGTGGCGCTCACCCCCGACCAGGAGACCCGCCTCGCCGCCGCTCTGGCCAATGCCACCGGCAAACAGGTCAACCTGAAAGTCGTCGTCGATCCGTCCGTTCTGGGCGGCCTCGTCGCAACCGTGGGCGACACCGTCATCGACGGCAGCGTCCGTACCCGCATCGACCAGCTGAAGTCCCGCCTCTAACAGGCGCCCAATCGGAGCAACGAAGAACATGGCTGAATTGACACTGAGTGCCAGCGACATCGCAGCGGCACTGAAAAAGAATCTTGATGGCTTCGAGCCTTCACTAGAGGCTCGCACCGTCGGCCGCGTCACGCAGGTCGGTGACGGCATCGCCCGCATCAGCGGTTTGCCCGACTGTGCGGTCAACGAGCTCCTCGAGTTCGAAGATGGCACCATCGGCTTGGCACTGAACCTCGACGAAGCCTCCATCGGCGCCGTCGTGCTCGGCGAAGGCTTCGAGATCGAGGAAGGCCAGACCGTCAAGGCCACCGGCCGCATCCTCTCGGTGCCCGTCGGCGACGCCATGCTCGGTCGCGTTGTCAACGCGCTTGGCCAGCCCATCGACGGCAAGGGCGACATCGTCGGCGGCATCCAGCGCCGCGTCGAGATCCAGGCGCCTGGCATCATGGGTCGCAAGCCCGTGCACGAGCCGCTACAGACCGGCATCAAGTCCATCGACGCAATGACCCCCATTGGCCGTGGCCAGCGCCAGCTCATCATCGGCGACCGCAAGACCGGCAAGACCACGGTCGCCGTCGACGCCATCATCAACCAGCGCGGCCTTGGCGTGAAGTGCATCTACGTCGCCATTGGCCAGAAGGGCTCCACCATCGCCCAGACGGTGGAGACGCTTCGTGAGTACGGCGCCTTGGAGTACACCGTCGTCGTGGCAGCTCCTGCCTCGGACCCGGCCCCCTTCAAGTACCTGGCCCCCTACGGTGGTTGCGCCATTGGTCAGCACTGGATGGAAAACGGCGAGCACGCCCTCATCGTGTACGACGACCTCTCCAAGCAGGCTGAGGCCTATCGCCAGGTGTCGTTGCTGCTGCGTCGTCCGCCGGGTCCGAGGCAGGAGCTGCCACGACGACGGTGTACTCCAAGGCGCCGTACTCACGAAGCGTCTCCACCGTCTGGGCGATGGTGGAGC
>JANLPB010000292.1:0-13323 GCA_031366885.1 Ilumatobacteraceae bacterium | reverse complement strand
GTGGGATCGTGGTGCGCGCCGCCGGATGGCTCAGCCGCGACGGGAGTAGCCGAAGCCGCCGCCGATGAGCAAGACGATGAGAACGATGATGAGGATGGTGAGCATGTCCGGGGTGTACCCGACAACGGCGACTCTCAAACGGTTACCGCCCACGTTGTCGTCGCGCCGCTTCGGCGCCGAGACGCTCGCCTCCGTAGCATCCGGCTCGAGAGAACCGAGGGGACTTCTATGGCGCACGACTTGATCATTCGCAACGGCACGATCATCGACGGCACGGGGTCGCCTGCGTACCGAGCCGACGTTGCGATCGACGGAGACCGCATCACGGCTATCGGCGACCTGTCGGCGGCCGAGGCTGCCCGCGAGATCGAGGCCGGCGGGCTGATCGTCTCGCCCGGTTTCATCGACCTGCACACCCATCTCGACGCACAGGTTGCGTGGGATCCGATGATGACGTCCAGCTCGTGGCACGGGGTGACCACCGTGCTCATCGGCAACTGTGGCGTGACCTTTGCGCCTGTCGCGCCCGATCACCGAGTGTTTCTGGCGGAGATGATGGAAAGCGTTGAGGACGTGCCGCGCGAGGCCATTCTTGGTGGGCTCAGTTGGGACTGGAGCACCTACCCGGAATACCTCGATGCCGTGCAGGGTATGCGGCCAGCGCTGAACATCGTCGGCCTGGTCGGTCACTGTGCTGTGCGGTACAACGTGATGGGCGAGCGTTCACTGACTGACGAGCCGCCGACACCTACAGAACTCAACCGCATGCGTGACATCGTCGTGGAGTCGGTCGCCGGTGGCGCCGTCGGTTTCTCCACGTCGCGCATCTTGTTGCATGTGGTTCCCGATGGCCGGTACGTGCCGGGCACGCTGGCCCCGATCGACGAGTACTTGGCGATTGCCGACGGCATGAATGCAGCCGGGGGTGGGCTGTTCCAGGCGGTCAACGACTTCGCCACCAAGGCCGAGCACGAGGTCACGCTGCTGCGTGAGATGGCTCGTTCGTGCGGCGATGTGTTGTTCTCCGGCGGCGCCGGCAACAGCAGCAACGCAGGAGTGGAGTTGTTCGGCGGTCTGTTGGCCGACACGAACGCGAACGTCGGACGAATGACGATGGCCAGTCAAACGCGACCCAGCGGATCGTTGTGCGGGCTGGCTCAGATCGCTCCAGTCAAGGGTCAGAAGTGGAAGGCGTTGATGGGTTTGCCGACGTTGGCCGATCGCGTGGCTGCCTTGAAGGACCCAGTGACGCGAGCGGGTTTGGTGGCTGAAGGTGTGGCAAAGGGCCTCTGGTACGACGCCAACCACATCTACCCGCTTGGCACTGGTGCCTCGCCGAATTACAGCGAGACCGGCGGCCGTTCTGTGGCCACGCGTGCGGCCGAACTGGGCGTCCACCCGGTCGACTACGTCATCGACCGACTGATCGCCAGCGACGGCCACGAACTGTTCAACACGTGGTTCTTCAACCGCAACGTGGAAGGCCTGGCACAGGTGCTCGCGATGGACAACGTGTATCCAGGATTGGCCGACACTGGCGCGCACGCTGGCCAGATTTGCGACGCTGACATGAGCACGCACTACCTCACCTACTGGCAGCGTGAGCGGCAATTGGCGACGCTGCCCGAGGCAGTCCGTCGGTTGTCGTCGATGCCTGCCGGCGTGCTTGGTTTGGTCGAGCGCGGCACATTGCAGGTTGGCCAGTACGCGGACATCAATGTGTTTGATATCGACACGCTCGCGTCCGAGCAGCCGATGTATGTCAACGACTTTCCCAATGGTGCCGGTCGGCTGCAAATTCGTGCACGCGGGTATGCGGCCACCATCGTCAACGGATCGGTCGTGACAGAACAGGGCAGCAACACAGGCGAGCGCCCTGGCCGTGTGATCCGCGAATTCGTCCGCGGGTAGTAGCTCGAACCGCGTCAGCGGTCTACGAAGACATGCAACGAGCCGGCGTAGTTCGCCACCCACACTTGGCGCGTGGCGCTGTCGTACGTCACGCCGACGGGGTGATAGCCAGCGTGTTCCGTCTGCAGAATGGTCATGTCGGAAGTGCGCACTTTACTGATCGTTCCGTCTTCGTAGTTGACGACGTACAGGCTCTCCCCGTCGTCCGAGATTGCCATTGTGCGCGGCTCGACGCCGGTGGCTGCGGTGCCGACTTCGATGTTTGTGTGCAGATCAATTTTGCGGATCAGGTTCTCGTGATTGTTGGAGACGTAGAGATAGCGGTCATCGGGGGACAGTTGCAGGTGGCGCGGCGTACGACCGGGGTCGCCAACTGAACTGACCACGTAGTTGTCGCTGAGATCGAGCTTGAGAATCTTGTCCTCGCCCATGATGGTGACGTACGCGAAGCGTGAGTTGTGTGTAATGGCGATGCCTCGGGGGTGGCGGCCGACATCGACGCGAGTGATCTCGGTGTCGGTCGCTGTGTCGATAACCGATACGTCGAAACCGCACCAGTTGGAGACCAGCAGCCGGCTGCCGTCGGGTGTGATGGCCATGAACTTCGGTACCGATCCGGTGGCGATCACCTTCTCGATCTGAAAGGTGGCGGTGTTGATCTTGTAGACGTAGCTGTCGTCCCAGGTTCCGCGGTCGCAGTCGTCGCTGGCAGAGGGGTCGAAGCCGTCGCCGTACATCTTGTAGTTCGAGACGTAGACATACGAGCCGTCAGGAGTGAAGGCGGCCTCGACTGGTGAGCCCTGTGCCTTCACACCATTTGCAACGCCGAACGTCGCAAGGTCGACATCGTCGGGGATGAGCGCGACTATGGCGCCCGCTCGGTCGAACACCATCACGTTGTGGCGGTACATCATGTTCTGGGCGAAGAACAGGCCGGTCTGCGACGAGACAATGCTCTTGGGTTGCAGGTCAGCGTTCTTGACCACGAACTCGCTCACCAGCCGCCGGTCCGCGCTGGACTTTCCATCCGCGGGGGCCGTGTCCGATGTGCTGCCCGCAGCAGTCGTGGTGGTCGCGGCGAAGGTGGTCGTGGTCAGATTCGGGTTCGACTCCGGCAGTGTTGTGCTGGTGGTCGGCGCCGATGCTGTGCTCTTGTCGGCCTTCACCGTCAGGCGCAGGACAGTCGCCCCGATCCCGATGAGCAGCACCAGGATGGCGAGCAGTGACACGA
Source organism: Ilumatobacteraceae bacterium (assembly GCA_031366885.1). Classification (GTDB taxonomy): domain Bacteria; phylum Actinomycetota; class Acidimicrobiia; order Acidimicrobiales; family Ilumatobacteraceae; genus UBA668. The sequence goes on along the minus strand of JANLPB010000292.1, from coordinate 10,181 downwards.
GTGGTAGTTGTCGCCGCGCCCAGTGACGAAGGCGATCGGCTGTGCTCACGGCGCCCGACTGTATAGGGGCGCCGGTGCGTGACTTTTGTCTTGACAGGCGGGCAGTACGGCGCGTGAATGAAAACTTCCCGAAAGGAGGCGCGCATGGCTACTGCAGAGCACCTGAGTTTCGTGGCGCCAGATGAAGTGCGTGACATGCCACATGGTCGGGCGGAGATCATCAACATCGGCGGCAGCCAGATCATGCGAATGACGCTGCAGCCCGGTTGGCATTGGGCTGAGCACGTCAAACCCATCGCTGGTACCGACCTGTGTCAGGCACCCCACTTCCAATACAGCATCTCCGGCCGTATCGGAGTGCGAATGGCAGATGGCGACGAGTTCGAAGTGGCGCCCGGCGAGGTCAGCTATCTACAGCCCGGTCATGACGCATGGGTCATCGGCGATGAGCCCGTCGTTGCGATCGACTGGGGCGGCGCCCACGTCTGGGCCAAACACGAGTAGCAGCGGCGCGTTTCACTGGTGTGATCAGTTGCGGTACCTGCGTGGACAACGCAGGTACCGTAACGTTTCGAGATGTTGACTGAATATTCAGTCAGGGCTAGCGTACTCGGAATGATCACGGCTTCGTTGTCCACACCATCTGCCGAGGGGTTCTCGATGCCGGCCGAATGGGAACCCCACGCGGGCTGTCTGATGGCCTGGCCGTCACGGGAAGAGTTGTGGGGAGACCAGCTTGCCGATGCAAAGCGCGACTATGCCGTGGTCGCCTCTGCCATTGCGGCCTTTGAGCCCGTCGTGATGGTGTGCAACCGAGGGTATGCCGACGAAGTCCGCCACCTCTGCGCACCGGGAGTTGCACCGATCGAAATCCCGATCAACGACTCATGGTGCCGAGACAGTGGGCCCGCCTTCGTCCGCAACGCAGCCGGTGATGTGGCAGTCGTTGGGTTTGGTTTCAATGCATGGGGTAACCGTTGGCACCCGCACGACGACGATGCGCGGCTGTCGCAGAGGCTTGCCGAGTGGCTCGGACTGCCCTTCTTCAAGGCTCCCTTCGTGCTGGAGGGCGGCTCGTTCTTCGTCGATGGCGAGGGAACGGTGATCACCACCGAGCAGTGCCTCCTCAACCCGAACCGCAACCCGAACATGACTCGTGCCCAACTCGAGCAGGGCCTCCGTGACTACCTTGGTGCTACCGATGTGATCTGGCTGCCGTTCGGGCACAGCCTCGACACAGGCCCAGCGGGAACCGATGGTCATGTCGACGGTGTCTTGCAATACGTGTCGGGCGGTCGTGTGCTCCTCGAAACCGTGACCGATTCCACGTCACCGGAATTCGATCGCGGGCAGGCCAATCTCCAGGCGCTGCGCGCAGTGCGAGATGCGGCCGGCCGAGTGTTCGACATCGCGACCCTCGATCCGGGGCCCGACGCCACGGTGTCGTACGCGAACCATTACCTGGCCAACGGTGCGGTGATCGTGCCAGTTGGCGGCGACGACGCCGACGAACAGGCGCTGGCGACTCTTCGTGAACTGCACCCGGACCGAACGGTCGTCGGGGTGCCTGGCTCGACGATTGCGTTCGGCGGTGGCGGCCCGCACTGCATCACCCAACAGATCCCTGCCGGTGTCGTCCTTCCGCGCTTCCCATGAGTGACCGACGAACGGCACTGCTCGTTGCCGCCGTCGAGGAGATTGCGCGCAAAGGTACCCGCGGGCTGCGCATCGAGGAAGTGGCCAAGCGGGCCGGTGTCTCTCCGGCGCTGATCTACCACCACTTCGGTGACCGCTCCACACTTTTGCAGTCGGCGCTGGAGCACATTGGGGAGCAGGCAGACGTCTATACCCAGCACGTCGAAGGAACAGGGCGGGAAACGCTCCTGGCGGTACTGATCGATGAGATCCAAGACGATGAGTCGGTGCGAACCAACTCAGCTGCATGGGGCGAACTTCGCGACACGGCGATCTTTGATGACGGTCTGCGCCCGACCATCGCTGCGCTTACCCAACGGTGGGCCGACGACATCGCCAGCCTTGTCCGCGTTGGGCAAGAGGATGGGTCAATTGCAACGGCGCTGGACCGTGATGAGATGGGTATACGACTGTCCGCGCTCGTCGAGGGAATCAGCGCCCGCTGGCTGACGGGAATCCTTACGACAGCGCAAGCGCGGGGGCACGTTGCCGCGATGGCCGCTGCCCTACTCCAACCCTTGGAGCTCGGATAGTTGACCTGCCGGGTGCGATCAGTCGCGGTATCTGCGCGAGCGCAGACGAAGCAACCAACCGATGATCAGGCCGCCGAGCGCGGACAACGCGATGACCATCCACACGGGCGCGTGAGCATCACCGATTGCGTAGCCCAGGCGGACCTCGTCGCGGTTGTCGAGCGCCACAACCACGAACGCGATGACGAGCGCTGCCACCACGACCAACTGCACGATGCGCGCAAGGTCGCGTCGATGAACGGCGCCGCTTGCCTTGTCGATGTCGTCCTGGTCTGCCATTAGAGGAGCGTCACCATGCGACGGTGGCTGTCGTCCACATGATGGGGAAGACTGCGAGTGCAAGGCCGAGGGGCACGAGCACGAGGGCGGGTGTGCCGCCGCGGCGTGTTCGCAGACCGTGCTTCCACGCGGGGCCAGCAGCGGCGAGCAGGAAGCAGACAACTGCGGAGAGATAGAAGAAGAATGAAATCTTGGGGTCCATGGTCGCGCCGATCAGGTGAGAACGAAAATGAGGATGACGATGAGGAGTAACGTGCCGAGGCCGATGTACATGTAGGTCCTTTCGACTGCCGGAATGGCGATGCGATTGATACCCGACGCTCATCGCCGTCAAACATCAGGTTGCCGGACTATCGACTCTCGGCGAGTGCTTAGACTCCCGGCGATGGCGCAGGATCTGCCCAGCGGAACGGTCACCTTTCTGTTTACCGACATTGAGGGTTCGACACGCGCGTTGGCCGAGTTGGGATCAGAGGCGTATGCCGCCGCGCTCGCTGAGCATCGCCGAGTGATTCGTGAGGCGTCTGCTGCTGAGAGCGGGGTGGAGGTGGATACTCAAGGTGATTCGTTCTTCATCGCCTTTCCGACGGCGATGGGCGCGCTGGCTGCCGCCATCGCCGCGCAGTCCGCCCTTGCCGCCGGCAGCCTTCGGGTGCGCATGGGCGTCCACACTGGAAACCCGTTTGTGACAGCCGACGGTGGTTACGTTGGTCTCGATGTGAACCGGGCGGCCCGGATCGCTGCTGCGGGCCATGGCGGTCAGGTCCTCGTGTCGTCGGCCACCGCAGCTCTCGTGGCCAGCGTCCGCATGCGCGACCTCGGCGAGCACCGCCTGAAGGACCTCTACGCGCCGCAGCGGATTCACCAGATCGGCGACGAGGTGTTCCCTGCGCTCAGGAGCCTCGGCCGCTCGAACCTGCCTGTGCCGGTGACCCCGTTTCTGGGGCGAGAGCGAGAGTTGGCTGAAGTGGTCGACCTACTGACGCGCAACGACGTGCGGGTCCTGACGCTCACGGGCCCTGGCGGTACGGGCAAGACCCGGCTGTCGATGCAGGCGGCTGCCGCCGTGAGCGACCACTACCCCGACGGTATCTGGTGGGTGCCGCTGGCCCCGCTGCGCGATCCGCAACTGGTGCGCGAGACCGCTGGGCGCATCCTCGGTTCAGTGAACGGCCTCGCGGGGCACATCGGAACTCGTTCGATGTTGCTCGTGTTCGACAATTTCGAGCAGGTCATTGAAGGGGCCGCCGATCTAGCGGAAGTCGTGGCCGCCTGTCCGGGGCTTGATGTGTTGTCGACGAGCCGCGAGCCTTTACATCTGGAGGGGGAACACGAGTACCCGGTCCCACCGTTGGCGCCCGACGAAGGGGTCGAGTTGTTCGTCACGCGCGCGAAGGCGATCCAACCCCTGTTCGAGCCAGACGGCGCGGTCATCGACATTTGCCGGAGGCTGGATGACCTGCCGCTCGCTCTCGAGCTTGCTGCGGCGCGAGTCAAGGTGCTGTCACCCGTGCAGATTCTCGAGCGTCTCGATCACCGTCTCGTCTTGTTGACTGGCGGTGCCAGAGATCGGCCCGAGCGCCACCGTACGTTGCGCGCAACGATCGAGTGGAGCCACGAACTGCTCTCGGACGACGAGCAGCAACTCTTCGCCCGCCTCTCCGTGTTCCGCGGTGGGTCGACGCTTGCGGCGGCTGAGTTCGTGGCTGAGGCGAACCTCGACGCTCTCCAGTCGCTCGTCGACAAAAGCCTCGTCCGTTTTGTGGAGACTCGGTTTCGGATGCTAGAGACAATCCGCGAGTACGCGCTCGAGCGGCTCGAGGCATCGGGTTGCGCAGACGATGTGCGTCGTCGACATTCGAGGTTCTTCGTCGAGCTCGCGGAGGACGCGTTTCCTCATCTGAAGGGCGACCCGAAGTTGTGGCTCGATGGGCTCGATGCCGACCATGACAATCTGCGTGCTGCGCTCGATTTCCTCGCCGACGCGGGCGACTCGCAAGCCCACCTTCAGCTTGCCGGGGCGCTGTGGAAGTTCTGGTACTTGCGTGGTCACGTGCCAGAGGGTCTGCGTCGTCTCCAGGCTGCTCTGCAAGCGGATAGAAGTCCGACCTCACACCGGGCCCGTGCCCTGAACGGAGCTGGCGGAATGACTGCGGAGTTCGGCGATATCGCTGGGGCCCGTGGCTTCGACGAGGAGGCTCTCACGCTGTATCGAGCACTTGGCGACAAGGAGGGCATTGCCACGACGCTCTACATGATGGGCAGCACCGTCAGCCTGGAAGAGGACTGGCAGAGGGCCGGCAGGCTGTACGAGGAGGCCTTGGTCACATTCCGGGAAGCCGGCGACGACCACTACGTGCTCCTTGCGACGGATGCGCTCGGGTGGGTCTATGACCAACTCGGTGATCGGCCGCGGGCGGTAGCGCTGGGCGAAGAGAACCTGAGGAGGGCCCGTGAACTGGGGAACAGACGCATGGAGGTCGCCTCGCTGCATGCCCTTTCCTATTGGGCCACCGCGGCCGGCAGGACAGACGAAGCCATTGCGATGATCGAAACTGCTCACCGGATCAACCTCGATCTCGGTCAGCGGATTGAGATCGTGGGCGATCTCAGCCGGTTCGCCCGCGCCCTCGCCGTGGCGGGCCGCCACGAGGCATCCGCACGACTGCTAGGTCGGTCGCAGGCGCTCGCTGTCGAGGCAGGCGTCGACCGCGTATATGAGAGAGTCCGCGATGACGAAACCTTGGCCCTCCTCCATGTGGCCCTCGACGCTGCCGCGCTCGAGGCCGCGCTCGTGGTCGGCCGCGAGATGACCACTCACGACGCCGTCGCCTTAGCGATGAGTTGACCGAGGCCTCGCTCAGACAAGGGACGGCGAGCACCAGCGCGAACGAGGGTGTACGGCAGACTGTGGCGATGCCGACAAAAGTGATCCTCGACGTTGACACGGGCACCGACGACGCCGTCGCCTTGATGACTGCTGCGCTTTCACCCGACATCGAACTGGTGGGTGCCACGAGTGTGAATGGCAACACCGGGGTGGAGTACACGACGGAAAACACGCTGCGCGTGTTCGACTGGATAGGGATGCCGGAGATCCCTGTGTTTCGAGGAATGGATCGGCCGATGGTTCGGGCTCAGCCCGAGCTGGGCATGGCCGCGATCATTCACAAGAACCTGCTCGACCTTCCGCCTGCCTCGCACGGTGCAACGTTGCGCCCGGAGCATGCAGTTGACTGGCTGATTGAGACATACCTGGAGTCAGACGGTGACATCGTGCTCTGCCCGGTCGGGCCCCTGACCAACATTGCGATGGCCATTCAGAAGGAGCCGCGAATCCTCGAGGCGATCCCGGAGATCGTCATCATGGGCGGCGCTCATCACATGGGGAACCTGACGCATTCGGGGGAGTTCAACATCCTGATAGATCCCGAGGCCGCTCGGGTCGTGATCAATTGCGGTCGGCCCATTCGAATGGTGCCGCTCGACGCAACCCATCGCGCCATGTTGTCCACCGACGATGCCCAACGACTACGCGAGCTGGGCACACCAGCGGGCGAAGCCGCTGCGCGCTTCGTCCTGCAGCGCATCGCTGGGTACGCCGCCACGCAGCCGATTCTGGATCGGCCGGGATGTGCGCCAATCCACGATGCACTTGCGGTGTGCGCCATCATCGACCCGACCATCCTGACGACCGAGTTCATCCCTGTCGATGTGGAAGTGCGCGCCGAGCTTTCCGTCGGGCGGACGGTGTGCGACTTCCGCTCACGTCCGAGCACACCGGCCAACGTCCACTTTGCGGTCGACGCCGACGAGGCGAAGTTTGTGCAGATGCTTATCGACATCCTCGGCCGCACAGCCTGACGTAACAGCTCAGAGCCGTCTCCCGCACCCTCGCATGGGGGCGGCGTGTCACACGAGCTCCCAGATTTGAGATGATGTGCATCGTGTTTGTCGGACGCGATTGCGAGCTCGCTGCGCTTCGTGATGTGATCGAAGCCGCTCGGGGTGGCACCGGCGCGTCGCTGATGCTGCACGGCGAGGCCGGTATCGGCAAATCGGCGTTGCTCGACGTGTTGGTTGCCGAGGCGTCGATTGCGACCGTGCGCGCCTGCGGGTTTGAATCGGAGGCCGAATTTCCCTTCGCAACGCTGTCCGACTTGATTCGACCGCTGCTTGACCACGTGGGATCTATCCCCCCGGTGCAAGGCGATGCACTGCGAAGTGCCCTCGGCTTGGTGGGTGCCGGCAGCATCGACGCGACCGCTGTCGGCGTGGCGACCGTCAACCTATTGCGCGTCGCCACCCAGCGACATCCTCTACTCGTCGTCGTGGACGACGCGCACTGGGCTGACGCGGGTTCGTTGAACGCCCTCATCCACGTGGCCCGGCGGGCTCCGCAGCTACCGATTGCGGTTGTGTTGGCGGCCCGATCACAGAACATGACCTCCACGATGGCCACGTTGCCGTGCATCGATCTCCGGCCGCTCGCTGCCGAGCACGCGGAAGCCGCACTACGCGCGGATGCCCCCGAGGTTGTCGGCACAGTGATGGGGGCGCTGATCGACCGAGGACGCGGCAACCCGCTCGCACTACGCGAGCTACTTCGTGGCCTCACGGTCCAGCAACGCTTGGGAAGGGCCGCGATCGACGACCCCATCGAGGTCACGACTGAGGTGGTGCTCGCCTTTCGACGTCGCGTCGACGTGCTGCCGATCGACACTCGAACCGGCCTGCTGCTTGCCGTGGCGGAAGGTCGCGGCAACCTGCTGTGCGTGTTGCCGGCGCTCGCCGTGTCGTCGCTGAACGTGACGGTGTTCGAGCCGGCGGAACGCGACGAGTTGATCACTATTCGCGGTGGTGCGGTGCAGTTCCAGAACCCGCTCGTGCGTTCGGTGGTGTATCAAATGGCCTCGCCCGCTGAGCGCCGACAGGCGCACGCCATGCTCGCTGGCGTCGAGGGGGACGCTGACCAGCGAGCGTGGCATCTCGCGTCGTCGGTCGCCGAGCCGACTCCTGCGGCTGCGCAGGCAATGGTCGGCGTCGCCGAGCGCGCCCTGGGCCGGGGCGCGGATTCGACTGCGGCCCTCGCGCTGGCCCGGGCTGCTGACCTCTCACCTGCCGACCAGCGAGGCCGGCTGTTTTCCAAGGCTGCACGCGCTGCCAACCGCGGAGGGAACATAGCGCTGGCCGAGCAGCTGCTGACCCAGGCAGCACCATTCGTTCGGGGAGATGTCATCGGTCGAGCCGACCTCACAGTGCTGGACGCCGACCTGCGGATGCGTCGTGGCGACCTCCAAGGCGCGTCTCTGAACCTGACAAGAGAAGCCGAGGCGATTGCACGTGTGGATGCGCGTCGGGCGACGATGATGCTGCTCGTCGCGGCCAAGCTGCACGTCTATCGCATGGAAGCGGCAGACGGGTTGGCCAGCGTGCGGCGGGCGCTCGACCTGACGGGAAGCGATGTGTTCGATCTGCTGCAGATCTCGTCGCTCGGGATGACCCAGACGATGGCGGGCGACCTTGACGCACCCGTGACGACTCGCGCGGCGGTCGACGCGGGCCTGGCGGCCACCCGAGGGCATCTACACACGCTGGGAATCGCCTGGCCGCTCGTGTGGCTCGACGAGCACGAACTTGCTCGAAGCTTTCTGAGTTGGGCGATCGAGGTCCAGCGCGAGGGAGGCTTCCACTCATATCTGCCTCAATCGTTGCTCCCGAGTGCCGAGCTGGAACATCGAACCGGTCGGTGGCGACAGGCGAGCGCGGGTGCGTACGAAGCGCATCAATTGTTCGTCGAGTCCAACCAACCCACGGAGGCTGCGCTGGCTGCCGGCATGATCGCCCGTCTCGCCGCAGCGCGAGGCGACGACGAAGTATGTGTCACCTATGCACAGTCGGCGATCAGCGGAGACCGGGCATCAGGCCTTCTCGCCGCCACGGCTTTCGCGCACGCCGGGTTGGGCCATCTGGCGTTCGCACATCATCAATACGACGAGGCGGCCAACCACCTGCTTCGAGCTACATCGATCGCCGACGCTGGCCGGGTGGGCGAGCCGGGTCTGTTGTCGATCGACGCCGATCTGGTCGAATGCTTCGTTCGCCTGCGGCGTGGCACAGAGGCCGAAGTGCACATCGAACGACTCGAGCAACACGCGGTGCGAACGGGCCGACCTTCGCTTCTCGCCGCGGCGGCGCGCTGCCATGGCCTGACGGCCTCCACCGACTCGTTCGCGCAGCACTTCGAGGCGGCACTCGATCACCATGGCGCGGTCGACTGGCCGTTCGAGCGAGCCCGTACTGAGTTGTGCTTCGGCGTGCGACTGCATCGCTCGAATCGGCGGGCGGGTGCCCGCACGCACTTGGTCGCAGCCTTGGAGACGTTCGACGAGCTCGGTGCGCGGTTGTGGAGCGAGTCTGCTGCGGCGGAGTTGCGTGCGAGCGGAGCCGGTAGCTCCCGCCGGGATCTCGGCGCGGTACCCAAGGGTGCCGTCCTCACTCGCAGGGAGCGCGATGTCGCTCGCCGGGTCGCGGAGGGCGCAACCAACAGGGAGGTGGCTCTCGACTTCTTTGTCAACGAGAAGACGGTGGAGTTCCATCTCGGCAACGTCTATCGGAAGTTGGGTCTGCGATCTCGAACAGAGTTGGCACGCAAGTTCAGTCGGGAAGAAGGTGCGCAGTGAGCCCGCCGCAATCGCTCACGGGCCAGCCGCGAGACGGAAGGTCCCCTTCGCGTCGACGTGGAGCGCGTCAGTGCTTGTGGCGCTGACAGCGTCCATGCCACTGCACAAGAACTCGCCTTCCAGCGCTGTCTGGTCGCCCTTGGTGAAGGTGATTGAACACTCCTTGCCGAACTCGCCAGCGGAGCTGATGCCGTCCCATGTGAACGCCGCGGCTCCTGGCTCGCCGCCTCCCACGCCGATGCTCACCAGTGCCTGACTGTTCGTGTCCGTGAAGGAGATGCTGGCGAAGCCGCCAATGACTACTCCTCCACCGTCTATCTCGACTGCGCCGCCGGAATCACCGCCGAACTCGACGTGGACGCGGCCAGACCCGTACGCCGCATCGGTGACCGGCAGCACGATTCCCCCGCCGGTCGTTGCCCCACCGTCAGCTGGTGTGGTCGCAGCGGTCGCCGAATCCTCCGTCTCGGAGGCTGCTGTGGGCGTGTCCGCATCGGACGTGGCCTCACCGGACGTGTTCGAGTCGGATGAACCGCAGCCAGTCATCGCTGCCAACGCGACGACTGCAAGCATCGACGGGATCGCTGTAAGTCGCATGCCACCCTCCTGGTACGTACGTAACCAGACGTCGTGGCCGGATGCACTCGGGAAACTCCTAGGTTTCCCAGGCGGTTTCCAACGCGTTTGGAAGGTCTGCGGAAGGTCTGAATCTGCTGCTTCCACTGATCGGTAACCTGTCACCCGCCGCCCGCAGGTGCGTTCGGCCCCCGCTCCCGTAGCTCAGGGGATAGAGCAACGGTTTCCTAAACCGCAGGTCGTAGGTTCGATTCCTACCGGGGGCGCCAGTAAGTTGCCAGCTCAGAGCACTAGGAAGAAGTCATCCGTGGCTTCGGGTCACCTCGTGGTAGCAGTGTGGTAGCAATCTCGATACGCTCGCGGCATGAGCAACGGCACTGTCTACCGACGTGAGACGCCGAGTGGTACGTCGTCG
>JANLPB010000282.1:0-8204 GCA_031366885.1 Ilumatobacteraceae bacterium | reverse complement strand
CGCGTAGAGCACGACCCCGTTGCGCACGATCACGGGGCACACGTCGCCGTCGCCGAAAAGCTCGACCAGCACTGAGTACGGGATCTCCACCGGCAGCCCCCAATCCACACGCGGTCGACGAGCTTGGCGCTCAGCTTCGCCAGAGTGACTGACACCGACCTCGCCGGCACCGGCCCCGTCGGCACCAGGTTTGGCACTGTCGTTGGCACTGTCGTTGGCGCTGTCGTTGGCCGGGTGGTCACCGTCGACTTCGATCACGACGACGAACTCGGGTCGCCCGGTGCGTTGTGCTGCGCCACCGTCCTCCAGAATTCTGGCGAGGGCACACGCGGCGAGAAACTCGTTCTTGGCCTGTGGGTCGGTTGGGCAACCCTGCGGCACCGACTCCGCAAATGCGGCCTCAATTTCCGCCGTCAACCGTGCGTTCAACCGCACACCGGTCAGCGAATCGAACTTGCCGGATAGACACCACATCCCCTCGGCGTCAGTCCATCGTCGCAACCGCGCAGCGCGTTGCTGGCGCTGGAACCGCTCGGTCCCGTCGTCCGCGCGTAACGACTCGGCTTCACGCTCCAGGCGCTTACGGAAGTCATTCACCGACCCGTGGCGGGCAACACCAACCAGCCGATCAGCGCGCTCCAACAGACGCTTGCGCTGCGGACCCTCCAACCCCTTGGCGACCTTGGTGACCGCATCAACGTGTGCAGGCGTGACCGACCCCTCGTTCAACGCCTCGGCGAGTGCGGGGACCGAACCGAGTGTGCCCGACCGCTCTAACACCCGGCCAGCCTCGCCTTGCGAGCCGCGCCCAGCCTCAGCAATTGCCTGCTCAGGAAACGACGCAATCCCAGCGAGCCGCGGCGCCAGATCAGCCTCAGCTGCGGCCAACCACGACCGCACGACTGCTACCGACCGCAACCCTTCCTCGAGTGCGGCGCGGCCGGCGCCGGCCGAAGCCCGCACCGTCGCCACCTCTCGAACTCGATTGATCACCGCCGTGATATCCATACGAACAACCGTACTCAAGGGGTGTGACATAGTAGTTGGAAACGGAACGACTCAATCGATGAGCTCGACCATGGGGAGCAGCCACCAGGCGAGCGTTTTCGGCCATGGGCTCGCCGACGCCATCTGGGTAGATGACGTCGTCGGGTGCCGTTGGTTTGACCGTGGACATGCTCATCACGGCACTCCTTTGTGAGTTCGTGTCTCGGGGGAGGCCGTTGCGGCAAAGCGTATGAAATCGGTGCGACAGGGTTCCTTCGTGGCGCGCAGTCCCGCCGAGTAGCGTGCAGCGAATGGAACGGCCGACTCGCTTCGAACACTCTCGCTTTCTGGGCGACAAGCGCACGCAGCTTGTCTACGACCTCGATACCTGGACGGACGCTGACGTCATTGACGAGATAGTGGCGGCCGATATCGGCATCTGCTTCGGGCCCGACACGCTGGCGGAGGCCCGCAATCGTGGCTACACGGCGGCCAGCGTGGGCCGCACGCGCCGTCATCGCAAGCCGCGGGCGTAGTAGCCGACCACGTGAACGGCAGCTTCAAATCGGGTGGGCTGACGCTGGCCAGGCACCTTGCGCGGCCGTCCGGGCGGCCCGGTGCAACCTCGGGGCTGATTCTGTGCCACGGCTTTCCCATCGGCCCGCTCGACGCACGTCAAAGCGGCGGAACGTTTCCGGAGCTGATTGATCGAGTCTCCAGCGAGCTCGGCTGGGTGGCGATGACGTTCAACTTCCGTGGCTGTGGCGGCAGCGCGGGCGACTTCTCATTGCAAGGTTGGGTCGACGACTTGCGTGCTGCGATCGATCATTTGATCGACGAGACCAGCCCGTCGGGTGTCTGGTTGGTGGGCACCAACACCGGCGGGTCGATCGCCACCTGTGTCGCTGCCGACGACCCGCGGGTGCGCGGCGCAGCGCTGCTCAGCCCCCGCGCGGACTTCGATGATTGGGCGGCCCAGCCCCGCCGCTTCCTGGAGCACGCCCGCGAGATCGGCGCGATTCGTACGCCGGGTTTCCCGCAGAACTTCGACGAGTGGGCGCGCGAGTTGCGCCGATTCCGCCCGGTCGATGCAGCTCGGCGATTTGCGCCGCGGCCACTGCTGGTGATGCACGGCGACGACGACGAGAGCGTGCCCACCGCTGATGCTCGCCAACTGGCCGAGGCACACGGCTCGGCCGAGCTACGGCTGATCAACGGGGCCGGTCACCGATTGCGCCACGACCCACGCGCCGTCGCAGTGTTGCTGGGCTGGCTCGACCGCCAACGAGCCCTCGACGAAGCCTGATAGTGCGAGTGACACGCAACCAGTGCGAGTGACACGCAGCCAGTGCGAGTGCCACGCAGCCGGTGCGAGTGCCACGCAGCCATGCGAGTGAGCACTCGCATCCCGGGGTGCGAGTACCCACTCGGATCGCCGATGCAAAGCGGCGCCGGACAGAACTTTGAAGGCCGACGAGAATGGGTGGGCGAGCGGCGTCAGGCGGGCATGCCGTCGGGGTGGCTTGAGTGCCAGCGCCAGGCGGATTCGATGATGTCGTCGAGACCGCGGGTGGCCGTCCAGCCGAGCGTCGCGTGCACCTTGGTCGCGTCGGCGAACGTGACCACGGGGTCGCCGGCCCGACGAGGCGCAATCTCGTACGGCACAGATTGGCCGCTGACGCGTTCAGTCGCGTTAATGATGTCGAAGACGCTGCTGCCGACGCCGGTGCCGACATTGAGCGCAGTGGTGGCACTGCCATCGGCGAGGTAGCCGAGCGCGCGAACGTGTGCATCGGCGAGGTCTTCGATGTGGATGTAATCGCGGATGCAGGTGCCATCGGCGGTGGGGTAGTCGGTGCCGAACACCTGCACCGGCGGGCGCTTGCCGAGCGTGGCTTTCATCACCAGCGGGATCAGGTTCTGCGAGCGGCTCCAGTCCTCGCCGATGGCACCGTCGGTGCTGGCCCCGGCAGCGTTGAAGTAGCGCAGGCTGACGGCGCGCAGGCCGTGTGTCGTCCCGTACCAGCCAAGGATGCGCTCGACCATCGCCTTGGTTTCCGCGTAGACGCTCTCGGGGTGGATGGGCGCGTCTTCGGCCACGGGATTGGTGGCGGGCGTGCCGTTGACCGAGCAGCTGGACGAGAACACGAGTTGTTGCACGCCCGCGGCCAGCGCTGCCTCCACCAGGTCGACCGAGCCAGCCACGTTGTTCAGCCAGTAGCGATCCGGCTGCTCCATCGACTCGCCGACCGCCTTGTACGCAGCGAAGTGGACGACGCTGGTGACGTCGTGCGAACGGCACAGTTCGGTGACCAGCGCCCGGTCGCGGATGTTGCCGACGACCAGTTCCGCGCCCAGCACGGCGGAGCGATGACCGAACTCCATCGAGTCGAGCACGACCACTTCTTGGCTCGCCGCACGTAGCGCGCGCACGGTGTGCGAGCCGATGTAGCCGGCGCCGCCGGTGACGAGCACGGTCATGTCAGGTCCTCCTCGGTACGGAACCACTCGATCATGCGGGTGAGGCCCTCGCGCAGCGAAATGGCGGGTTCCCAGCCGTAGGTGGCGCGTGCGAGCGTGATGTCGGGGCAGCGTTGCATCGGGTCGCCCTCACGCTCGTCGGGCATCGCCATGGTGATGATGTGGCTGGTGGAACCGGTGATCTCGATTACCAGTTCGGCGAGCTCGCGCATGGTGAACTCGCCCGGGTTGCCGACGTTGACCGGGCCGACGATGTCGCCATCGAGCACAGCGGCCAGCCCGCGGATCTCGTCGGCGACGTGACAGAAGCTGCGTGTCTGTGAGCCGTCGCCGTGCAGTGTCAGCGGCTCGTTGCGCAGCGCTTGCAGGACGAAGGTGTTGACCACGCGGCCATCGCGCGGGCGCATCCGTTCGCCGTAGGTGTTGAAGATGCGCACGATGCGAACGTCCACGCCGTGGGTGCGGTGGTACGCCATCGCAATCGCCTCGCTGAACCGCTTCGCCTCGTCGTAACAACTGCGCGGGCCGATGCTGCTGACGTTGCCCCAGTAGCTCTCGGGCTGGGGGTGCACCAGCGGGTCGCCATAGACCTCGCTGGTGGAGGCGAGGAAGAAGCGCGCCTGTTGTTCGCGTGCGAGATCGAGCAGGTTGCGTGTGCCCGTGGAACCGACAGCAAGGATCTCGAGCGGCATCGACTTGAAGTCGTCGGGCGAAGCCGGGCTGGCCAGGTCGAGCACCGTGTCGTACTGCGCGCCGATGATTTCGTCGGGCAACGGGGTGGTGATGTCGTGCTCGATGACGGTCACGCCCGGGTGGCCCGCGAGGTGGGCGATGTTGCTGCGCCGCCCGGTGGAGAAGTTGTCGACGATGGTTGCCGTATCACCACGTGCGAGAAACAAATCGACGAGGTGCGACCCAACAAACCCCCCACCGCCCGCAACAAGATGATGTGTCATTTCTGGTCCAATCCGAGGGCGATCGTCAGCGCTGTGTCGAGTTCCGCCATTCGGGCGGGGCCGAGGTGACCGCGACGTCGTGTGAGCGAACTGACGGGGACGGTGAAAACGTTGTCGCAGTTTGCGGCACAGGTGCGGCTCAGGCCTTCGTCCTGCCCGAGTGGCACTTCGGCCACATGGTTGTGAACGGTGCTCGTCACCAGCACACACACGAGCCGAGTGAGCAGAGGGATTGCCCGGTCGCGAGTGACGACGACGACGGGGTGATTGCCAACTACGGGAATTGCGGCATCCCACACGTCGCCACGTTGGATCAGAGGTCGACGTGGGCGAGGCATGCCGCAGCCGAAAACTGGAAGAGCGCAGCCAAGAGGTCCTCATCATCTTGAGAATCGGCCACTTGATACCGGTTTCGATAGGAGAGTTCAATGGCGTCCTCCGAGTGGCGGGCGAGCCACTCGCTGACTGCCTCTGAGATGACAGATCCGCGCGTGGGTGCTAGCCCGGCGGCAACAGCAGAATCGACTGCAGATACGACGGACTCGTGCAGCCTGGTGGTGACGGGGATGCTCATTGGGTCAAGTTACCAGGCGCGTGTACGATTTGTACACGCGCGTGCTCGGTCATCGTCCGATTCCTGTGTGGGTGAAGCCGGCGTGCTGCCATGCGGTGCGGTCGAGGAGGTTGCGGCCGTCGACCACGGTACGGCCGGGCATGACGGCAGCCACGTCGCTGGCGGCGACCCAGCGGAAGTCGTCCCACTCGGTGAGCACGGTGAGTACGGTCGCTTCGGCGGCGGCCGCGACGGCGCTCTCACACACCCGAACCTCTGCGGGCAGCCCGGGCTTGGTGGCAGCGACGGTGGGGTCGAACGCCTGCACTGTTGCGCCGGCGGCCAGGAGGCGGCTGATGATGGACAGCGACGGCGAGTCGCGCAGGTCGTCGGTGCGGGCCTTGAACGTCAGCCCCCACACGGCAACGACTGCACCCTGCAACGAGCCGCCGGCAGCCACGCGGATCTTGTCGGCCACACGATCGAACTGCTCATCGTTGACAGCAATCACCCCGGCCAAGAGGTCGAACTGATAGCCAGCCTCACGAGCGATATTTAACAAAGCACGAGAATCTTTTGGGAAACAACTTCCGCCCCAGCCGGGCCCTGGGCGGAGGAATTCGGCGCCGATGCGCTTGTCGTAGCCCATGCCGACCATCACGTCGTTGACGTCGGCGCCGACGCCTTCGCAGATCGCTGCGATGGCGTTGACGAAGCTGAGCTTGGTGGCGAGGAACGCGTTGGCGGCGTATTTGATGGTCTCGGCGGAGGCGGGGTCGGTGACGATGACCTGGGCGCGCACCGAGTCATACAGCGCGCCGACGGCAATGGCCGCCGACCGGTCTTCGCAACCAACGACGACGCGGTCGGGCCGTAGGAAGTCGTCGACGGCAGAGCCCTCGCGGAGAAACTCCGGGTTGCTGACGACCCGAACGTCGGGCCGTTGCAGCACGCGCTCGACGACGCGAGTGCTGCCGACGGGCACAGTCGACTTGTTGACCACAATGCTCTCGTAGGCGAGCGCAGGCGCAATTTCAGCGGCAGCGGCCTCGACGTAGCTGAGGTCGGCCGAGCCATCGTCGCCCTGCGGTGTGGGCACGCACAAGAAGACGATCTCTGCATCGGTCACCGCTGAGGCGGCACCCACGACGAAGCGCAGGTTGCCGTTTCTCAGCCCCTCGGCCAGCAATTCGTCCAGCCGATGCTCGACGATCGGTACCTCACCGCGGCTGAGTCGTGCAACCTTGTCAGCATCGATATCCGCACACACCACGTCGTGCCCAAGGTGTGCGAAACAGACCCCTGTCGTGAGGCCCACGTACCCGGTTCCGATGATTGCAAGGCGTGTCATGAATCTTCCTGGATGTGCGGCGGGTGCGTGGCCGCGGAGTGTAACCCTTGTGCCAGGTGCGCGCTCTTGGCTCAGTGTCTCGTTCTGCATTTCAGTGATGGAAGCCCCGAGGGAGCAGCAGCGGTGACTTGCGCCACGTTTCTTCGCAGAACGCAAGGGCCAGTCGCTGGCCGGGTGCTGCTACTTCTTGGAGGCGACTGGCATGCGCTCCTGCGCGACTTCGATAGTGCGAACACGATCGGTTATCGATGCGGACAGCTCGGCGGTCAGACGCTGCAGTGTGGCGAGGGTCGTGTGTGTTGCAGCGATCGATTCCTCCAGAGCGTCAAGGCGCTCGCCGATTGCCGCATCGCGACCGTCAAGCTGTGCGTTCACCCGAGCGCTCACTGCTTCGTTGAGTCGGTCGCGCATTGATCCGAAGGGGTTGAGGCTCATCGTCTGTCGCTCCAATGTTGTTCGAGGCGCTCGCGCATGAGGCGTCCGCACCGTTCAGGGGTGAAATGGTTGAGCAGATGATTGCGGCCACGTTCGGCCATTCGCCGTGTCGTGGCAGGGTCATTGACCGCGCACTGCATGAGGCTTGCGGCGTGCCCGAGGTCGGGTTCAGCCCAGAGCGAGCCCTGTGCATAGGGTCCTCCGGACCGAGTGACGACGCCTCTTTCGTAGCGAACGAGATGGGAGGTTTCGGTCGTCATGAAGTCTGTGTTGCCCGAGTAGCCCGTCGCAATCACTGGCTTACCGAGAAGCATCGCCTCTGCCATGGTGAGGCCTAGACCCTCAGACCGGTGCAGCGAGACGTAACTGTCGGCGACGTTCATCAAGCTGGCAGCTCTCACCGGGTCGTAGGTGTCGTCAATAATGACGATGTCGGCTCGGCCGCTGCTCAGCCACTTCAATCGTTCGAGGCCCTCGTCGTTCCGGCGACCATTCATCGTCTTGAGAACAAGAATGCTGCCGTCCGTCGGGCTGAACGCTTCTCGGTACGCCTGTAGCAGGCCCGCGGGATTCTTGCGCTCGATCTCGCTCATCATGTCGAAGCAAAAGAGGAACATGAACCCGTCGGGTAGCCCGAAGGCGCTACGCGTGAGTTTGGC
This sequence comes from Ilumatobacteraceae bacterium, assembly GCA_031366885.1. GTDB lineage: Bacteria > Actinomycetota > Acidimicrobiia > Acidimicrobiales > Ilumatobacteraceae > UBA668. The sequence goes on along the minus strand of JANLPB010000282.1, from coordinate 782 downwards.
GTCGACTATCGGAACGTTGAATGGCAGCGGTTGGTGAACTACCGCAACCCGCTCTGGCGCTTGAGCCGCGATCGCGTCGCGTACGAACGTGCTCGCGGCCCAGACCTCATCAACAAGGGCGAACGCTGGAGCAAACGCACGCGGGAACTGCTCCAGCTCCCAGAACCATTGCCCGATGCGGTAGCGACCTGCAAAGAAGGATGAGCCGAGGTCCTCAACCGTGTTGCGCATCTGGTCGGCGTTGACGCCCACTAGCACGGTGTCGAACTCCTGGCGAGCGTCGACTTGGAACTGATGACTCTGCCGACTGATCGTGCGGCCGAGCGCGACGGTCGCAACATCAACACCTGCAGTTCGCAGTGCTGAAGTCGCCAGTCGGGCTGCCTCGCCCACGCCGAGCTCGGCGGAGAGGTAGCCGACTACGTTCACACCGTGTTGCGACGTGTCGGCGATCGTGCGAACGAGGCCAAAGCGGCCGTCGCCTTCGGTGCGCCAGCCGAGCAGCGCAATGTTTGGATCTTCTGCTCCACCCGGGCCAGTCGACCACGAACGGAGTCGTCGCAGGTCGCCGTCGACGGCTTCCGGCATCTTGATTCGCACATCGGGTCGGGTCGACCAGACACCCGTGAGGTATCGCGGAATTGCCCCGACTGCATCTGGGGCGACGCTCGACACCCAGGTCAAAAACGTTGTTGCGCCTCCGGCGACAAACGGCGACGGAGGCATCTCGCCCAAGCCTTTGTCGGCGAGCATGAGGTCACTGTGGAACAGCCGGCGAATCG
>JANLPB010000196.1:0-17737 GCA_031366885.1 Ilumatobacteraceae bacterium | reverse complement strand
TTCGCTGGATGTTCCGCAGCCCTCCAACACCGCCACCGCTGGCTCAGTGGATGTGCTGCTCGCCTTTGACCAACTCGTCGGCGGCAACGATGCAACGCTGCACACGCTCTCATCCGAACGCACTGTCGTCGTCGCGAACTCGGCACAGGTCGCGACCGGCTCGATGGTCATCCACCCCGACCGGCCATTCCCCATCAAGCAGGTGAACGATCGGCTGGACGAAAGTTCTCACACGCACATTCGGGTGGATGCGCAGCAGTTGGTCATCGGGCTCATCGGCGACGACAGCACCGTCAACGTGTTCGTGCTCGGCGTCGGCGTGCAGGCCGGTCACGTGCCGGTGGCGCCCGACCTGATCGAGCGGGCGATCACGCTCAATGGAGTCGCGGTGACGAAGAACCTGGCCGCGTTCGCGTGGGGGCGGGCATGGGTCGCCGACCCTGACGCCACCTCCACAGCTGCTGGCATCTCGGCACCACAGGATGAGCTGCCACTCATCGAGCGGCTGACCGTCGACCTGGTCGGCTACCAGTCCGCTGCGTACGCGGCGCGCTACACCGCAGTCGTCGATCGCGTTCGCGCAGCGGGGCACGACGATCTGACCGATGCCGTCACCCGCAACCTCTACAAGCTGATGGCCTACAAGGACGAGTACGAAGTTGCCCGACTGCTGCTGTTGCCGGAGTCGCGGGCGCAGGCAGAGTCAATCGGCGGCACGCGCACCAAGGTCACCTGGCTGCTGCACCCGCCGGCGCTGAGGGCTCTGGGTTGGCGCAACAAGATCCATCTCCGTGGCTGGTCGAGGCCAATGTTTTGGACGTTGCGCGCGATGCGCCGGGTCCGCGGCACCCCGCTGGACTTCTTCGGCTGGGCGCACGTACGTCACGTGGAGCGCGAGATGATTCCGGAGTACATCGCCGCCATCGATGCTCTGCTTCCGCTCCTTACCGCCGACAACGCTGCCGAGGTGGTCGCGATCGCCGAACTGCCCGACAAGGTGCGCGGCTACGAACACCTCAAGTTGGAAAGGGCCACGGCCTACCGCGAGGAGCTGTCACGCCGGCTTGCCGCACTCACTGGTCAGCTCGTCACGTCGACCGACTAGAAAACGTCGATCGCTGTCATTCGGCGAGCACTCAATTGCCCGGTTGAAGGCAACCACTGCGTCGTCACGCCGGCCAACACGCACCAGCAGTTCGCCGCGAGTGCTCCAGTAGAGGTGCCACCTGTCGACAGTGGCGACGTCCAACTCATCGAGGAGCGCCAGACCGGCAGTGGCTCCGTGGGCCTCGGCGACCGCAACCGATCGGTTGACGCGAACAACTGGCGTTGGTGTGAACCGTTCGAGCGTGGCGTACAGAATGGCAATCTGCGGCCAATCAGTGTCGGCGAAGGTTGACGCCAGCCCGTGCAGACACGCGATCGCGGCCTGCACTTGGTATGGCCCGGGCCGCCGGAGGTGGACTGCGTGGTCGAGCATCGCAACCGCCTCGGCAATTTCCTCATGACGCCAGCGCGACCGGTCCTGGTCGGCCATGAGGATCAGCTCACCAGCAGCGTTGAGCCGGGCGCTGCGCCGTGCGTCGACTGCCAGGGACAGCGCAAGCAGACCGGTGCATTCGGACTCGTCTGGCATCAGCTCGTGCAGCATCCGCGCCAGGCGTACTCCCTCATCGGCAAGATCGGGTCGGGCGTCCAGCGATCCATCCGACGCATGATGGCCGGCGGTGACGACGGCGTGAATCACCGCGGTGACAGAGCGAAGCCGGTCTGGCAGTTCGTGGTCGGCGGGAATGCGGTACGGGATATGCGCTGACGAAATCTTCTTCTTCGCCCGACTGATCCGCTGGCCCATCGTTGACTCGGGTACCAGGAAGACGGCTGCGATCTCGGCAGTCGACATTCCGCACAGGGTGCGCAGCGCAAGCGCCGTCTGCGCCTCGAACGACAGCGCTGGGTGGCAGCAGGTGAAGAGCAAGCGCAGCACGTCGTCGCGCACCATGGAGTCGCTCGTCTCCTCCTGCACTGCACTGGTGACTTCATCGAGCAGTCGCGAGTCGGTTTCCTTCGCAGTCCTCTTGGCTTCGCGCCGCAACACGTCAAGGGCACGATGACGAGCAGCGGTGGTCAACCACGCGGCAGGTTTGTCGGGCACCCCGTCGATCGGCCACCGGCGCAGCGCATCGAGGACTGCATCTTGAACAGCGTCCTCGGCAAGCGTGATGTTGCCAGTGAGCCGCACGAGGGTGGCCAGAACGCGGCCACCCTCGTGTCGGATCATCTGCTCAAGCTCACTGGGCACGAACCGCCGTCACTGCTCTTGGCTGAAATCGATGACCGGGCGTACTTCAACACGACCGTGCCATGCACCCGGAATCTGAGCGGCCCAATTGAGGGCTTCGTCGAGGTTCGCGCAGTCGAGAAGGTAGAAACCGCCCAACACTTCCTTCGTCTCCGCGAATGGACCGTCGGTGGTCACCACTTCGCCTCCCTTGGCACCGCCCGTGACGTGCACTGTGGTGGCAGTGGTTGTCTCCTGAAGCGCCTCTCCACCACCGAGCACGCCAGCTGCCCCGGCCCTCGCACCGAAGTCGTTGTACTCGTCCATGATCTGAGCCCACACCTCGGGAGATGTGTTGGCGTCGGTCTCTTCGGCGCCATAAATGAGAGCTGCGTAACGGGGCATGGGGTCCTCCTTGGGTTGGTGTCATCCAGGTTCGGATGACACCAGTACGACGATCAAGCTCTCACGATTTCGACAGCATGTGAAGGTTTTTATCAGCCAAGAATGGCGAAGGCTGTGGCGGGGGCGGCCGGCAGATGGTCGGGGATGGTGATCGCCAACTCGCCGTCGTTCCACGTGAACGGGAGTGCCCGAGAGTTGCCCAGCATGCGAACTTCAGCCCCGTCTGCTGGGCGGTCACTTGGAAAGCGCACCTCATTGGCGGGTGCCCCTTGAACGATCGCGTAGCGCGTGCCCGCACGAGTGGTGAAGCGGACCTCGCGGCCGTCAGCCGTCGTGCCGCTTCCCCCACCGCGCGTGCCATAGATTGCGTCGCCATTGACCCGCAGCCACCATCCCAATGCGGTGAGACGCACCACTTGCGCGAGCGGGATCTGGCCGTCGGCGGAGGGGCCGACATTCAGCAGCAGGTTGCCACCGCGACCGACGATGTCGACCAACATCCAGATGACTTCGTCGACAGATGGGTAGGTGGCTTCGCTCTCCATTCGGTTGTAGCCGAACGACCGGCCGATGCCGCGACACACCTCCCACTTGCGCGTGCCGCTGGCCTTCGTCGAGTACTCAGGTGTGTTGATGTCGGCGTGCAATGTGCCCTGCATGACCTTGATCATGTTGAACCTGTCGTTGACGATGCCGTCGGGGACGGCGTTGTAGTACTCGCCGATGATGTCGTTCGGGTCGAGGTTGGTGGGCCAACCAATGTCGTTCCACAGCACGCTCGGGTTGAAGCGAGCGATCAGCTCGCGCACGTGCGCGGTCGCGTAGTCGGAGTACGCCTCATCGGAGGGAATGTTGCCGAACAGACTGGCCAGGTCGCGGATCGGTGGCGGCTGGAAGGTCCAGTCAAGTCCGCCCGAGTAGTACAGACCGAAGCGCATCTCTGTTGCGCGGACTGCAGCGGCGAGCTCGGCGATGTGGTCGCGGTCGGCCATCCACGACTGACGATGCGGGTTCGGTACATCGCTGCGCCACATCAGGAAGCCGTCGTGATGTTTCGTCACCGGCACCACATACTGAGCGCCCGTCTGTTGGAACAAGGGCGCCCACGTCGCTGTGTCGACGCCAGCCGACCGCGACCGAAACTCGTCGACAAAGGTCTCGTAGGTGCGGTCGCGGTAGGTCGCCGAGTGATGTGCCGCGGTTGGGCTTCCCTCCAACGCCCACGAGTTCAGGTACCACTCGGTGTACGGGCTCCACTTGAAGACCTCGGCCCAGTTGCCGGCGGCGAAGAGATCGCCCATGTCTCGGTCCACCGGGGCGTAACACGGCACCGCATACGGCCCCCAGTGGATGAAGATGCCCAACTTGGCGTCGTCGTACCACTGCGGAAGTGGCCGGTCGGCAAAGGGGGTGGCAGGCACGGAGCTCATCGGCGAAGCCTACGAACAGCGAACCGATCAACGGTGGCTTGCCGACGATGCGACACTGGCCCCATGGATGACGACGAATACCGACGGATGGTGGCCGCGAGTGAGAACCACTGGTGGTACCAAAGCACACGCGCGCTGCTTCGCCAATTGATTGAGCCGCACATCGCCAGCAATCCGAATGCCCTCTATCTGGACGCCGCCGGAGGTACCGGAGCGACCGGGGGTTGGCTCACCGAACACGGCCCCACCGTCATCGCCGACTTCGAACATTTCGCCCTGCAGGCCGCCCTCCACGATTCACCCGGCTATCTCGCCGTGCGCACCAACCTCAACACGCTGCCGTTTGCCGACGACAGCTTCACCGCGGTGCTGTGCGTGACCGCCCTTTACCATCGGATGAACCCCGACCCAGCGGCGATCGTTGCCGAGTTCGCACGAATCGCACAACCCGGCGCGGTCGTGGCGTTGATGGAACCGGGCGGCAAGCGACTGTGGCGCAGCCACGACGATGTCACGCATGCGGCACGCCGCTTCAGCGTCGGCGAGATGAAGCTGATGGCTCACGCTGCCGGTCTCGAGGTCGTCAAGGCGACGGGTGCCTACAGCTTCCTGGTGCCGCCCGCGTGGCTGATGGGCATCGTCGAACGCGGGTCGGCCAAGAGCGACGTCGGGCGCAACCAGTCCGGCCTCGGAGGCGTGCTGGGTGTGCTCGCCTCGTTGGAGCGACGCTTCCTACGCAGGTTCAGTCTGCCCTTCGGTCTCTCCGTCATCGTCATCGCCCGCCGCCCGCTCGTGCGGTGACAAGCTCGCCAGCGTTCAGCCGCCCTTGCCTGTGTCTTCCCAGGAGATCTTCGCCCCCTGGTGACCTGCCTTGGCGATGGTGTAGGTGGCCGCGGACGCGCTGAGCACGAGCACCGCGGCAATACCGATTGCCCCACCTTTGGAGCTGATGAAGCCCCAGATTCCAATGGCCTCCTTGCCGCCCGCAACCCTTCGGCGGGCAACGTGACGCAACACGACCACAGTGGTCACGACGAGAAAGAAGATGATTGCCATCAGGCGCGCTGTCTCGCCGAGCTCGAAGTGATTCTCGCGGGCGACTGTTTCAGCCTCGTTTTGTAAACCCACCAGCCCCTCACCACTTGCGGCAGCCAGAATCGCCCCGACCGCGCCGAGACCGGAAAGGGCGACGAGTCCCCAACCGAATCGGTCGAGCCAGGCTGGCTTGAACGCAAACACCACCGCAATAAGGCCCGCCAGGGGCACCAGCACAACAGGTATGTGCACCAGCAGAGGGTGAGCTGGCAGACCAAACAACTTGTCAAGTTCCATGTCGGCGACGGTACGCCTGGGCGAGTTCGTTCTCGTTGAGGTACGGGTAAGAGTTTGGCCAGAGTCCGGGCGTGAACGCCACGGCGATCGGTCAGCGTTCGAGCGCCGAGTTCGCGGGGTTCGTTGGGTCGTAGTAGACGACGACCGGCGCGCCCGACGGGTAACGAGCAACGGTGTTGGACGCGGTGCTATCGGCATCAACCAAGCGGGAGCGCCCGTGCTCATCGTTGGCGCGAACTCGATGCCCTTGGAACACCTGGCCATTGACCTGGTAGGCGTAGAGGACCAGCGGTGCTTCCTGGCGAGTGTTGCCGCGCTGCGCCACCTGCACAGTTGCACTCAAGACCGTTCCCATCGTCTGCGGCCACGTCACCGCCAGCGATCGCGAGACAGAACCCTTCCGGAATCGCGCGGCAAAGAATCCTCCGATGCTCGCCAGCAGCGCCAATGGCACCAACGCTGCGAGAGTGCCTGTGTCGAATCCACCCATGAACCCGTCCGAACCTTTTCTGGTAACCCCCGACGAAACGATAGTGCGTTCGTGAGCGACGGTTTTCCAGCCGATTCCGTCAGTTCTTGGCCGGACCGGCAGACCCCAGATGCGGGTTAGCCGAGGAGATCGCGGACCACGTCCAGCCAGAGATTTGTGGTGAGGCGGAGGCTCTCGACGTCGATGCGTTCGTCGTGTCCGTGAAATCGACGGCCGAAATCGGCGGCGTCGAGGTCCGGGCTGAACAGGCCAGCCCCGTAGGCAACGGCGCCCATCTGGCGATAGATGCGCGAGTCGGTGAAGCCGACCACCAATTGCGGCGTCGGCCGAGCACTGGGAAAAGGCTTGGCGATGCTTCGCGCCAGCGAATCCCACAGCGGGGTGTCGCTGCGTGAAATGGACGCCGGGTCGTTCATCACGACCTCGACCTCCACGCGGTCGTACAGGTCGCCGAGTGCGGCGCGCAGGTGAGCGTCCACATCGTCGGCGTGCTCGCCAGGCAGCGTTCGCACGTCGACGCCGATGTCAACACAGTCCGGGATCACGTTGGTCTTCATCGGGGTCGCTTGGTCCGCACCGTCGCTGCCGGGGCCGATGGTGTTACAGGAGAACGTGGTGTGCGTGCACGCGTGCAGGTGGGCCCCAGGGCCAGGTATTGGAAGCGAGTCGAGGAAGGCGTCGATGCGTTCTGCGTCGAGCAGTTCACGTTGCACTTCTTCGGTGACACCCAGCGTCTCCACGCGCGTGCGCCACAGCTCGTGGAAGCGCGGGGTAGGTCGATACTCGCCGATGCGCTGCACCACGGCCGCAGCCGTCATCAACGCGTTGTCGGCCTTGAATGGTGTGCTGCCGTGGCCAGGCGTTCCGCGTACCCGCAGACGTCGCCACGCGACTCCCTTCTCACCCACGTTGATGCCCACGTACGGCTGCTCACGCGGGCCGCTGTGCAGCCCGCCGTTCTCCGTAAGTACATAGTCGGCCCGAATCGAGTCGGCTTCGTTGTCAGCCATCCAGCGCATGCCGTGCGCGCTACCCGACTCTTCGTCGGCCACCGCGAAGTAGATCAGGTCGCCCCTCGGGCGGAAGCCGGTGGTAGCGAGATGACGGAAGGCGACCGCCATCGATGCCGTCAGGTTCAGCATGTCAACCGCGCCACGGCCCCACACTTCTGGGCCCGCCGGGCCGTCGATGAGCTCACCACCGAACGGATCCTGCGTCCAGCCTGCAGCGTTCACAGGCACGACGTCGGTGTGCCCCATCAGGCACAAACTCGGCGCGGTCGGGTCGCTGCCTTCAATGCGAGCGACCAGCGACTGACGCTGCGCGCTGGGACCTGACTGCTGGAGATCCAACCCGGTGCCGCCGAGGAATTGACGCAACACATCAGCGTTGCGCGTCTCGTCGCCGGAGGTGGCCGTGCCGTCGTTGACGCATTGATTGCGGATGAGTGTCTGCAGCAGTTCGACGGTCTGCCCGGTCAGTTCACTGCTCATGGTGTTGGCTTCAGTCGGGCTTGACGGAGCGCGGTGCGGCGCACCTTGCCGGCGTCGTCGCGCAACGGCTCGGACACGAACTCGAACGTGCGCGGCACCTTGTAGATCACGAGACGCTCGGCGAGAAATGCTTTCAACTCGGCTTCGTCGACCGCGTTGACGTCGGCCTCGATGATGGCGTGAACGGTGCTGCCACGGTCTTCGTCCGGCAGCCCGATCACCGCGCACGAGTGGACGGCGGGATGCTCCTGCAGCGCCGCCTCGATCTCGGCCGGGTAGATGTTGGCGCCACCGGAGAGGATCATGTCGGCGGCACGATCACCGAGGTAGAGGTAGTCCTCCGCGTCGAGATAGCCCATGTCGCCAAGCGATTCCCAGCCACCCTCGCGGGTGCGTGCTGCGGCGCCGAGATAGCGGTAGGTAGGCGTGTCGCGCACGCTTCGCAGCCACACCTCGCCCATCTCGCCTGCGGGCAGCGGGTTGCCGTCGTCGCCAGTGATCATGACCGTTCCCGGCTGCGCGCGACCCACCGAGCCACGATGCGAAAGCCATTCCGCGCCAGTGATGATCGTGGCCGTCTGTGCCTCCGTGCCGGCGTACAGCTCGTAGATCCGTTCGGCCCCTAGCCAATCGATCCAGACCTGCTTGAGCCAGTCGGGGCACGGCTCGGCAAGGTGCCACACGACGCGCAGGCTCGACAGGTCGAATGAATTGCGCACGTCGTCGGGAAGACGCCAGATGCGCTTCATCATCGTCGGCACCATGTAGAGCACGGTGCCCTGATGCTGCTGGATGGCCGCCAGCGTTGCCTCCGCATCGAACCTGTGCAGCAATGCCACATGGTTGCCAGCGAGCAGCGCCTGACAGCTCCACACTCCGGGGCCGTTGTGGTAGAGCGGGCCGGGCATCACCAGACAGCCGTCGTTGCCGAGCAGCAGCGGCGCGGGCAGGTCGGTATCCACCTCACCGGGGTCTCCCGAGACGATCAACTTCGGCCGGCCAGTGCTGCCTCCCGACGTCGGGGCCTTCCACGCTGAGGAGATCAGATCCGGGAGGTGTGCCGCGTCGGCGTGCGGTGCACGAAACCCAAACGGCACACAGCAACGCCCTTCGATTGAACCCTCCTCCACACCGATCACCGCGCTCGGATTCGCCAGCTCGAGGATGGCTTCGAACTCACGCGGCGGCAGACGCCACGAGATCGGCTGCGGGATAGCTCCGAGGCACCAGGTAGCGAGATACGCAACGAACCAGTCGATGCTGTTGGGCACAGCGATCGTGACCATGTCGCCCTCGCGGACGCCGCGCTCGCTGAGGTACACGGCCAGGTCGTCGCCGCGTTCCACCAGCTCGCGACGAGTGACGGGTTCCCCCGCGCACGTGACCGCACGGGTATCCGGCTGCGCTTCGGCGAGCTCGCGGAGACGGCGACTAAACGAAATGACAGCCATCCCCGCACCCTACGCGGCACCCGTTTGGCCTCAGTACACGGAGGCGAGTGCCAGCCGGCCGTGCGAGTGCCACGCCGCCAGTGCGAGTGCCAGCCGACCATGCGAGTCGGTACTCGCACCCCGGGTTGCGAGTACCCACTCGGAACCCAGGGCCGTGAGCCGACGACGTTGGCAATCCTGCATTTGGCCCGTCGTGCCGAAGCGTTGACAGCTACAGCCGAGGCCAAGGTTGCTGAGCGACGCGCTCAGCTGCGGGCCGCCGGGATCGAACCTACGACATAGCGCTTCGCCGACGCGTAGCTACGGCAGGACCACCGGGTAGGACGACCAGCCATCCACGCCGCCTCCACCGGAGAGCTGCAATGCGACGACAAACCGATTCGCCCCGGTGACGATCGGGGCGGTAAATGTCTGCGGACCCAATGGAAAACTGACTGACCAGTTTCCGGCTGGAGTCACGGTGCCACCGACGCACGAAGTCGGCGAGGACGACTGAAGGATGTACACCGTCCGGCCGACTGCTGAGGTACCCGTGGTCATGGTGATGGTCACGCTGATCGTCGCCGGGCCCTCCGAACGAGTAAAGGTGCTGATGCCCCGCTTCGAGTTACCTTGGCCTCCACCGAGACACAGCGTCGTCAGCGAGGGGTTGTCGTTGTTGTTCACCGATTTGACGACGTCAACCGTGCTCGTTCCGCTCCTGGCGGCTGCCGGAGAGGCAAGCGCGACCGTGACGAGCGCTGCACCAGTCAGCCCCGCGCCAGCAAGCCTCAACAATTTGCGTCGCGACAAGTCGGGGGTCTCCACCAGACCTGCGTCGACCAACAAAGCCATCGTTGTCGCCAAATGATCCGGCACGGACTTCTCGTCGATGCCCTGAGTCACGAGGTTCAGCGCCTCGGCACCCTCGCCCGAAATGTGGTGCACCACCTTGCCGGATCGATCGAGGATGATGGCAGCACCATCAATGGTCTCGACGCGGAGATCCCTGCGTACTACGAAGTTCATCTCTCTCCCGTACTCGGCCTCCCCCGGTGGATCGCGGCGGGCCGACGATCGACCTTAGTTGCAGGCTCATAGTGAAAGGCGGACCCTGGTTTCCATCCCGTCCGCAGGTCGCAGGACCGGCGTCGACGGCCCCGATACCATCGGGTTGTGGACTCTCCGTCGGTCGATCTCGTCCGATGCTGGGGTATGGCCGACGACGGGGCGGTCGTCGAGGTCGCCGTCCATCCCAGCCTCGCTGACGCGCTTGATGAACGCTGGCCGCCTGTCGGACTGGCCAGGTGTGATCGACCCGTTGGTCCGGTCGCTCACCACGTGATCGTCAACGCCGCCGATCATCTCGGTGGACCAACGCCGGATTGGGACCGAGTCGAGTCCGACCTCGCCCTGTTCTCCTCCGAACGGCTGGCCGGGCTCGTTGCCGTGCACGCGGCGGTGATCATTCGCGGAGGGAAGGCGCTGGTCGTGCCCGGCGCGTCAGGCGTAGGAAAGAGCACGCTGTGTGTCGCTGCGGCAGCCGCTGAAGCGGAGATACTCACTGACGAATACGCCTTGATCGACCCCACCTCCGGATTGGTGACCGGCTGGCGGCGGCTGGTCCGGATACGCAAAGCGGGCGGCGGCGTAGATCGACTCGACCTCGCCGTGGAGTCTGAGCCTGTCCAGGTCGGTCTGCTTGCGTTCCTTGCACATGCCACGAGTCCTCAACCATCGTGGGGTCCGATCACGGGCGCCGAGGCCGTGCTCGGACTGCTCGCAAACACCGTGTGCGCCCAGTCGCGACCCGATGCAGCGCTTGACGCTGCGCTCGCAGTTGCTCGGACAGCTCGCGCCGTGGCCGGTTCGCGGGGCGAGGCTGCTGACGCCATTGTCGAGTTGCTCGATTTACTCGTCGACGGCGAGCCCTGAGGCGAGGCGGCCGAGGCCGTGAAACAGCAGGCCGGCACTGAGCCCCCAGAAGGGGGCGCTGATCCCGAAAGCGGTGATGCCGGAGGCGCTGACCACCAGCGTGATCACGGCCGCGTCGCGCATCGCGGGGTCGGCCATCGCAGCGCCAAGCGCGCCCGTCAGGGCACCGAGCAGTGCCAGCCCTGCCACGGCCGAGATCAGAATCGGCGGGGCAGACGCGACCAGGGCTGTTGCGAGCCCGGCAAAGAGGCCCATCACGACGTAGGCCACCCCACACGAGAAGGAGGCAATCCAGCGGCGGTCCGGTTGCGGGTCGGCGTCAGGTCCCGCGACGAGCGCAGCGGTCAGGGCAGCGAGGTTCACGCCGTGCGCGCCGAACGGCGCACCGATGACGGTCGTCGCGCCCGTCGCCACCAGCAACGGTCGCAGCTTCGGGGTGAAACCGAAGCTGCGCAGCACAGCCATTCCCGCAACGTTTTGCGATGCCATTGTCACGATGAACAGCGGGATGCCGAGCCCGACCATCGTGCCGATGTCGAACTGCGGAGTATTGAGTGTGAGGTGCGGCCAGCTCGGTACGAAATCCGGTGACGAGGTCGACCGGCCAACGGCAATCGCGATCACGGCCGCGACCAGTGCGCCGGGCACGGCCCACCGCCGCGAGAAGCGCATCAGGAGCGCCCAGACGACGATCACCGGCGCGGTCATCCACGGTTCGGCAACCATCGACTTCGCCGGCGCGAAGCACACCGGCAGCAACACACCGGCGAGCAATGCACTCGCCAAGGGACCCGGGATCATCGCAATCCAACGGGCCAACGAACGCCACAGGCCGGCAACCACCGTCAGCACACCGGCAAGAACGAACGCTCCCAGCGCCGCTCGGTAGCCACCGTCGAGCGCACTCGACGAGACGAGCAGCGCAGCGCCTGGGGTCGACCACGCGATGCTGATCGGCAACTTCTGCCGCCAACTGGCCCACATGCCAACGAGGCCCATCGAGACCGACAGCACGAGCAAACCCGATGACGCCTGCCGATCGCTGGCACCCACCGCTACAAGTCCTGCGAGCACGATGGTGAACGAGCTGGAGAATCCCACAAGTGCGGCGATGACCCCTGCCACGACTGGCTGCGAACGCATCAGATACTCGTCTCCGCAGCGCGCACGATCGCCGAATCTACTGGACGATGCCTTCGGCCCCACAGCGAGATTCGATGTGAGGTCCGGCCTCGTGCTGAAGCTGATCAACGATCTGCGCGACAAGGGCCTGCCCGTCATTCTCATCAGTCACAACATGCCGCACGTGTTCGAAGTCGCCGACCGCATTCACATCCAGCGCCTCGGACGACGGGTGGCAGTCGTCGACCCGGCCACCACATCCATGTCCGACGCGGTGGCGATCATGACGGGCGCAATGACGGTGACCTGACGCCGCGCTCGCGGCGATTACGTTCGCTGGCATGGCAGATTGGTTGGGAGCACGCGGGCGTAACGGTGGCATCGACACCATCCCGCTGCCGCACTCCCCAGGAGGGCTGTCGCTGTGTGGCAAACATGCCATCGGCCCCGACCATGCCGCGGCGATGGCCCAATGCGGCGCCACGACCGTCGTCTGTCTGGTCGAGGAGTACGAATTGGCCGACCGCTACCCGGCGTACGTCGCATGGCTGCATGCGCACGCCGGCTCGCAGGTGATGTGGTTTCCGATACATGATTTGCACGCCCCTGACCTGGCCGCAACCGAACCATTCATCGCCGAGCTGGCTCGACGACTCGATGATGGCGAGCACCTGCTGATGCACTGCGCGGCGGGCATCGGCCGCACCGGCACGATGACAGTGTGCGTGCTGATGGAATTGGGCATGCAGCTTCCCGACGCATTGGCGCACGTTGCACTCCACCGTCCGATGGCCGGGCCGGAGGTCGGCGCCCAGCGTGACCTCGTCAACGCCTGGGCCGCCGGTCACTCCTGAGGCAGCGCGTCGAAATACGGCTTGGAGACCTTCTTCGGCACCACCATCGCCCATGCCTCCTCGACCAACTCGCGCAGCTCTTGCGTGTCGATGGCCGCCAGGCGAACCACCACCCAGTTGTACCGCATGTCGCCCTCCGGCGGCAGCAGGAACTTGTCCGGCTCGCCGTTCACGAGACCGTCGCGTTGCTCCTTCGGAAACGCGAAACCCATCATCCGCTCGTCGTGACTGAACGCGAGAAACACGATGCTCCCGACGCGAAACTTCACTCGATTGCGGACGTACACCTCATACGAGCGCTCCAACCCAGCGGCGATTGAGCGCACGTCGTCAATTGTGGACATCGCCCACAGTCTCGCTGGTTTATGTGAGTGACTTTGCCAATCGCAGCTTGCCTGCGCCTGCCGGGTCGCTGAGTGCCGCCATCGCCAACTCGTAGTCGGGCAGCGTATACACGGCGCCGTCGTCGTTGATCATCAGGAATCGGTCCAGCTTGGCCAGGAACGTGCGGTCGTGGCTGACAGCCAGCACGGTGCCCTGGAAGCCGTCGAGCGCCTTCTCCAAGGCCTCCGACGACTCGATGTCGAGGTTGTCGGTGGGCTCGTCGAGTAGCAACACGTTGTGACCCTCCAGCTCCAGACAGAGGATCTCCATGCGTGCCTTCTGGCCTCCGGAAAGCGTGCTGAACTCCTGGCGCGCATTGCCGGCGAGGCCGTAGCGGGCGAGCGCCTTCATCGACTTCTCGTCGTCGAAGACACGATCGCGCACGATCTCGAAGCACTCACGGCCGCGGAAATCCGGACGATCGTTGATTTGCGTGAACGTGCCGATCGACGTGCGCGGACCGAAGTTGACCGTGCCATCGAAGTGCGCGATGGTGCCCGCGAGGGCGTTGAGGAGGTGACTCTTGCCGGTGCCGTTGGGGCCGATGAGCCCGACGCGCTCACCGAAATGCACCTCGTCACTGAACGGCAGGAACAACTCATTCACTGATACATCGAGCATTTGGATCACCCGACGGGCACTGTCGGCGCCGCGCAGGTTCACATAGATGTTCTGGTCGGGCACGGGCGGCGGTGGTGGGCCGGCCGCCACGAACTTCTCCCACCGCGTCTCGGCACCGTTGGCCTTGGTTGCGTTCTTGAAGTTCTGCGCAGCGCGCTGCTTCATGATCTTCATGTGTTGGAACAGTCGACGCTCTTCGTCGTTCCACCGCTTCACGGCGTCGCCCAGCAGCTCCTGCCGCTTCGACCGCGCATCGGGGAATGTGGCGTACGAGCCGCCGTGCACCCAGGCGCCCGAGCCTTCGATGACGATGATCTTGGTGGCGACCCGCTCGAGCAATGTGCGATCGTGGCTGACCATCAAGATGGTGCTCTTGCACGTCTTGATCTGCTCTTCCAGCCAGAGCCGCGTGGGAATGTCGAGATAGTTGTCGGGCTCGTCGAGCAGCAAGATGTCGGCGTTGCTGGTGAGCAACAGGTCGAGCACGAGCCGCTTGCGTTCGCCTCCCGACAGCTCGCTGACCAGCCGTGTGTGGAAGTCCTCCACCGGCGTCTTCACGCTGCGACGAGCGGTGGCGGCCCACTGCGCTTCCAGCTCGTAGCCGCCCATGTCGCCCCAGTGCGTGATTGCCTCCGCAAACTGCATGCCGTCGTCGCTGCCGTCGTACATGGCCCGCTCGGCGATCACCATCGTGCGGCCAGCATCGCGCAGCGCGGTCGGCGCGACTTCGATCAACATGTCGCGCAACGTGTCTGTCGGGCGAGACATACCCACGTCTTGAGTCATGGTCAGCACGGTGCCGCCGAGGGCGAACTCGCCTTCATCGGCCTCCAGCTCCCCCGAGAGGATTCGCAAGATGGTGCTCTTGCCCACACCGTTGGCACCCACCAGCGCAGCGTGCTCGCCGGGCGACACACCAAAGCCGACGTCGAAGAACAACGAGTCCACCCCCGGCGGCGCGTATTCAAGTTCAGAGACGACGATGCTGCTCACGGCCGACCATCCTGCCTGGTCCGAGCCTCGACCGGTCGGCTGATTTGATGTCGACGGATCGAGCATGCTCATCGCATGCTATTCTCATGCGCATGAGCAACGTCCAGGTCAAGAATCTTGAGGAGTCGCTCCACGAGGAACTGCGTGCACGTGCTGCTGCGCAGGGGGCAACCATCAGCGACTACGTGCTGGGCCTCATTCGACGCGACCTCCGCACACCCAGCCGACGCGCGTGGTTGAGTTCTACGGCTGCGCTTCCCCGACACGACTTGTCACGTGACGAGATCACTGCCGCAATCGACGCCGAACGCGCCCGCTGATGAAGGTGGTCGACGCGTCAGCCATGGTCGATGTTCTCGTCGGGACGCAACGATCCAACCAGCTGCTGGCGGTTCTGGACGACGATGTTTTTGCGCCCGACCTGCTAGTTGCTGAGGTCTTTTCAGCGTTGCGACGAATGGCCAACTCCCGAGCGATTGGCAACGCTGATCAGCTGGCCGCCGAACTGCGCCGTGCACCCGTGGAGTACTTGCACTCGTGGCCTTATGCAGAGCGGATCTGGGGTTGGAGGCACACCATGTCGCCGTACGACGCCAGCTATGTCGCGCTCGCTGAAGACCTCGGGGCAACCCTGGTCACGAGCGATCTTCGCCTGGCAAAGGCTGCTCACGGCGTGGTCCCCGTCATCTCCTTCTGAGTTCATCAAGCACAGACGCCGGAGATCAAGCCCGAACTGGGCCTTCCCAGAACGGTACGTATGGTTCTGGGGCTTCCCAGTGAGGCCCAGGCGGGCGAGCAGTGAGCGTCAGACCCTGGGTTGTTGTTGGGTGATGCAGTGGATGCCGCCGCCACTGGCAAAGATGTTGCGGGCGTCGTGCAACACGATCTCGCGACTGGCGTACACGTCCTCCAAAATCGAGGCGGCAATGTCGTCGTTGGGGTCGTCGAAGCTGCACAGGATCACGGCACCGTTGCAGATGTAGTGGTTGAGGTAACTCCAGTCGACCAGCTCGCCATCGGCATGGGTCTGTACCGGGGCGGGCACCTCGACGACTTCCAACTCGCGGCCCCTCGCATCCGTCGAGCGGCGCAGGATCTCGATGTACTCGTTGGTGACCTCGAAGTCGGGGTGTGCCGGGTCGGTCTGGCGGTGGGCCAGCACCACACCGGGCCGCACAAAGCAGGCGCAGATGTCAACGTGCCCGCGAGTGCCGAAACGGTCGTAGTCCTTCGTCAGCCCGCGGGGCAACCAGATGGCCTTGCTGACGCCGAGGTAGGCCTTGAACTCGGTCTCCACCGACTCGGCGTTCATCGTCGGGTTGCGGCCGGGGTCCAGCTGCACCGTGGTGGTGCACAGCACGGTCCCCTCGCCATCGACGTGGATGCCCCCACCCTCGTTGACCATCGGCGAGCTGAACAGCTCGGCGCCAGAAAGGCCCGCAATGAACGCTCCCACGTGCTGCTCGTCGGTGTAGTCGCTGAACCCAGCGTCACCCCACGCGTTGAACCTCCAATGAGTTGCGCCCAGCCGACCGTCGGGATGCGTGAGAAAAGTTGGCCCGCTGTCGCGCGCCCACGAATCGCCGATGGGTGTCTCGTGGATCTCGATCGAGTCGTCGACCAGCGTGCGAGCCACGTCACCGTCGCCAAGGTTGCAGACCAGCGACACCGGCTCGAAGCGGTTGATGGTGTTTGCCACACTGGCCCACACTTCGCGCACAGTGCTCAGCAGTCCATCGCTGCCGTCGCCGAAGCCTTCGTTGACCGGCGGGAACTCCATCCACGTGCGCTCGTGGGGTGCCCATTCGGGGGGCATCGAGAAGCCTTCGGCGCGGGGCGTGGTCATGGTGCTCCTTGGAACTAGAGAAAGTAGAGGCGACTGAGCGACACGGTCTCCGACGGGGCGGAGTAGACCGACTCGCCGTCGAGCGACACCATGCCGGTCTTGGCATCGACGTCGACAGTACCCAAACGGTTGTTCATCACCATGTCGGCCGGGCCGATGTTGCGCGTGCCCTTCACCGCGACGCGCCGCCGGCGGGTGGTCATGTGGTCGTCGCCTGCGTCGAGAGCAGCCTGGCTGACAAACGCAACCGATAGGTCTGCCGCGGTGGAGCCGTAAGAGCCGAACTGCGGACCCATCACCAGCGGCTGGCACGAATCGGTGGTGGCATTCGGGTCGCCAGTGACACCGTACGCGGGGAACCCGGCCTTGAGCACAAGTTGCGGTTTGGCGCCGAAGTGATCCGGGCGCCACAGCACGATGTCGGCCAGCTTGCCGACGTCGAGCGAGCCGATCTCGTGCGAGAGGCCGTGGGCGATCGCAGGGTTGATGGTCAATTTCGCCATGTATTGGCGGACGCGGTCGTTGTCGTGCATCGTCGGCTCGGTGAGCAAATCCTGCTTGTTCTTCGCCGCCAGCTGGAACGTGCGGCGAACGGTTTCGCCTGCGCGACCCATGCCCTGCGCGTCGCTGGACGTGATGCCGATGACACCGAGATCGTGCAGCACGCCCTCGGCCCCCATCGTGCCGTTGCGAATGCGATCGGTGACCATCGCATGGTCGGTGTGCGAGTGGTGATTCAGCCCGTGCGCGCTGAAGATCATCTCGTAGTGCTCGTCGAGCGCATCACGCCCGAATGGCAGCGTTGGGTTGGTGGACGAGCCAATCACGTTCGCCACACCGGCAAGCTTCAGCACGTTCGGTACGTGCCCGCCGCCGCACCCCTCGATGTGGAAGGCGTGGATGGTGCGGCCCGCCAGCACGCTCAGCGTGTCCTCCACCGAGAGGCACTCGTTGAGGCCGTCGGTGTGCAGCGCCACCTGTACGTCGAACACTTCGGCGACGTTGAGTGCGGTGTCGAGCGCTCGAGTGTGCGCGCCCATGTCTTCGTGGACCTTGAACCCGCACGCGCCGCCTTCGACCAGCGCCTCGATGAGAGGAGCCTGATCCGACGACGAGCCGCG
>JANLPB010000262.1:0-23601 GCA_031366885.1 Ilumatobacteraceae bacterium | reverse complement strand
ACTTCAGTGGCACGTTTCGCCCGCCGTTGATGCTGTTGACTACCGTGCCCACGCCATCAACTCCCAACGGGTGTGTGACCTCGTCCATGTTCACCGGCGAGTAGAACCCCGAGTACCTGTATGGCTTGACGACCGTCACCGTGAATGTCTTGGGTGCCGACGTGTTGTTCGCTGCGTCTCGAGCCGTACACGTCACCGTGGTGGTGCCGATTGGGAACGTCGATCCACTTGCTGGCACACAGGTGACAGTGGGGGCCGCGGTGACAGCATCGGTGGCGGTGGCCGCAAACGTGACAACTCGGCCAGCGCCAGAGGTCGCACCGATGGTGATGTTGCTCGGCACCGTCAAGACCGGGGCGACGGTGTCCCTGACGGTGACGCTGAACGTCTTCGGAGCCGACGTGTTGCCCGCTGCGTCCGATGCAGTACATCTGACGGTGGTGCTGCCGAGTGCGAATGTCGAGCCACTTGGTGGCACGCATGCGACCGTGGGCTGCGCGGTGACAGCATCCGTGGCGGACGTTGCGAACGTGACCACCGCGCCACTCGCGCTGCTGGCTTCAGCAGTGATGGTGCCCGGCACCGTGAGAGACGGAGCCGTGCTGTCGAGGACGCTCACCGTGAACGACCCTGTCGTCTGGTTGTTGGCGTCGTCGGTGGCGGTGCAGTTGACCGTGGTGGTGCCGACGGCGAACGTGGTGCCGCTCGCCGGCGTGCAGCTCACAACCACTGTCGGGTCGACCGCGTCAGACGCCGTCACCGTGTAGTTGACGACTGAGCCGCCGGCACCTAATGCCTCGACCACGGGTGCGGGCAGCGTGTCGAACGTTGGCGCGGTGTGGTCCACAACAACGACGTCGAAGGTGATGCTGCTGGTATTGCCGGCGCTGTCGGTGGCCGAGCACGTGACGGTCGTCGTGCCGAGCGGGAACGTGCTGCCGCTCGGCGGGTTGCACGAGGGCGTGAGGACGCCGCTGACCGTGTCTGATGCAGTGACGGTGTACGTGACGAGCGCCCCGTTGGGTCCGGTCGCCTCCTGCACAATGTTTCCGGCAGGACTCAATGTCAGTACCGGCTTGACGGTGTCGGCAACGGTCACAACGAAGCTTGCCGTTCCTGTATTGCCCGCCCCATCGGTGGCCGAGCAGTTCACCGTGGTGGTACCGATGGCGAATGTGCTGCCGCTGGCGGGAATGCAGCTTGGCACTAGGTTTGGTGTGACCGCATCGCTGGCTGTCGCACTGAAGGTGACCGGCGCACCCAAGGCGCTGGTCGCCTCGGCTGAGAGAGCGCCGGGCACTCCCACGACGGGCGCCGTCGTGTCGCCGACACTGACTGTGAAGGTGCCCGAGCCGGTGTTGCCGCTCGAGTCCGTGGCAGTGCACGTGACGACCGTGACGCCGAGCGCAAACAGCTGAGTGCTGCCGGGGTTCACGACCGTTCCGTCGGGCTTCGTACACACCACGCTGAGCGTGCCGTCGATGGCATCGGTACCGGTCACCGTGACCGCAACAAGGACGAACGCACCAGCGCCGTCGATTGCTTCGTTGCCGCTCAGCGCCGTTGGCGTGATCGTGACAACCGGCTTCCCGGTGTCTTTGATGGTCGCGTAGAAGCTGGTGGTCACCACATTGCCGGCGTTGTCCGTGGCGGTCACGGTGATCGTGCGCAAACCCTTCGGGGCTCCCGTGTTGAGGGTGCCGTTGCCGCTGCACGAGTCGGTGCCCTTGGTGCCCGGGAACACGGTGATGGCGGACGTCGCAATGCCCGAGGTCGCATCGGAACATGAGAGCGCAACGAGGCCGGACGTGAACGCGATGACCTCCGTGGGCAGGCTGATGTTCGTGGACAGTGCTACACCATCGACGGTGGCCGAAATGGTGGGCGGCGTGGCATCGACCTTCACGTTGGTCACAAGGCTGGCACCGCTGGTTGACTGTGCGAGCACCGAGAACAGGCCGTCCTTGATGTTGGCGGCGTCCTTCAGGTCGACGGGGCCAACGTATGGCACGGGACCAACGGCGGCCGAACCGCTGCGGGTGACGGTGGACAGGAAGCTGGCACCGGGAGCGCCGTAAATCTCTGCAAGCACAGCCGAGCCGGCGCCGGTGGGCCCCTGTACGTACCAGCCGTTGTTACCCAACTGGCCGCGGATGACTGTGACCAGGGTGGGCCTGGTGCCCGTGACCTTGTAGAAGCGGCCCTTGTCGGTGGCGGTGCCGACACGTCCATCGTTGTTGACAACCTGCACGATGAACCGTGGCCCGTCAACCTCGTTGGTCTGCAGCGAGCCCACCCATTCGTTGGGCACGCCACCAAGTTGGGTGAGCTCGATGGGAACCCAGTTACCGCCGAGGTCGTACAACACGACAACCCTCCACACGCCGGACTGCTCGTCCGAGGTGGTCACCCGGAAGACGACGGCCTTGGTGCCAGTCACGCCAGCCGGGGGCACGACCTTGTCGGCGACCACACTGTCGATCGTCGGCGGAGTGAGGTCGCCCTCGCCTGCCGGGCCGTAGAACACGCTGGCCTGCATCGAGGTGAACGACGTCATCGTGCCCGTCGAATCGCTGACGCCCTTGCGGTACTGGCCGGGCAGCAGTACCAGACGGTCCTTGCCGCCGCCGGGGCCGCCGACGTGGTTGACGGTCTGGAAAACGGTGGGGAAATAGACGTCGTCTGCAGCGTTGGCTGCCTCGCGCGAGGAGAGATCGACCGTGGCGCGAGCGTAGAGAGCTGCCTGCGTTTGCGGTTGGGTAGCGGTCATCGAGGTGATGAGTGCACCGCGAGCCATCAGGTCGCCATCGGCCGTGACATCGACCTGCAGCCGGGGCACGATTGGGTAGCCGTTGCTCACCTGTCGGTCGGGTGTCAGCCCGTTGGCCACCGGGCTGGTAACGGCCGGGGAGATGGGATAGCCCTTCACGTCGGTGCCGCCAGTGGTGACCACCACCGAAGCCGTCTGCAGCGCCGCGTTGGCGGAACCAGCCGACGTAGTGGTGTCCACTACGTCGGGGTTGCCCGGGGCCAGGGTCGGCGCCTGGCTCTGCGCCGGGCTACTGCTGCGCAAAAGGCCAGACGATGGGCTCGCCGCGCCGCCGAGACCGATGGTGTACATCGGCAAGCCGTACATCGTGGACTCGTGCACCACCTTCTCGTCGTATCCGACGTAGCTACCCAGCGACGCCGCGTACTCCTGCTTGGCGGCTACCAGTGCCTGGCCAGCTGTGTAGGTGCCGATGAGGCTGGAGAAGCTGGTCATCAGCTGCTCGCTGAGAGCGATGGCCTCGGTATCGCCGTAGCCAAAGCCGGTGTTGGCCACGAACAGCGCCGACTTGGTGGAGAGTTCGTCAGCCCAGTCACGGAACCGAAGCCCACCCCCGGTGTTGTACGTCTGGGGCACGTTGAGCCCACTGTGGCACCCGACGCTGAACACCAGGGCGGTGCTCAAGGACTGGATGTCATTGAGCCCAATCTGATCTGGGAATCCGTCAAGGCCTTGGCCGCCGTTACCAGCTGCTGTCAGCAATCCCTGGTGGTCGAAGTGGGCGTTGAGCGAAATCACTTTCGGGTTGCCGCCGAGCGCTGCGAGCAGAGCCGACCTGTCCCACGTCGCGTTGATCAGCGAGTTGTCGGTGACGCCGAGATTCGAGGCGATCGCGGCGCCGGAGTCGAGCAGGAAGTCGTAGGCCGCGACACTCTTGGTGCCGGCGTCGAGTTGGCCGCCTGATTGCACGAACGCGTCGATCTGCGCACCGATCTGCGCGGGGGTTTCAACGAGGCGACCGACGGCCAGTTCCGGCACCAGCAGCGCGGTGTCGCCGATGGTCCCCGGGTTGAGGTCGCCATAGATGTTGTCGGTGAGGACTCGACCGGCGGCTGCCGAGCGGGCCAGCGGGTTCGAGCGTCCGAACGAATTCGCATAGTCGACCTCGTTGGACACCTCGGTGGTATCGGCCACGCGCGCCATCGGCAGCACGTCATCACCGCCGATGATCACCACGTACTGCAGTGGTGGCACCGTCGGGCCGGACGGCAAACCGAGTTCGATCAGCTCGTCGCTGATCGACGTCGCAACGGCGTTGGCACGCACGGGCGAGCAGGGGTCATCGGCGGTCCAGTCGAAGCCGGCGTTGTAGGTGACCTCGGCGATGGATGCGGGCCGACCTTGCGATGCCTCGAATGCGGTGAGCGCACTCACCTTCGCATTCAGGGCGGCGGCGTCGGCCGCGCTGTACGTCGCTGCGATGGCGGCCTTGGGGTACAGGATGAGTGTCGTGGCATCGGCGGGCAAAGTACTGATGCTCAAATTGGCGGCGTCGCCGACGGCGTTGCACTGGGCGGGCGACGGGTTGGCCGGCGGATCAGTGATCACGCGCAGTGCGTACGGACCTGTGGAGTCGTTGTAGCCGGTGACGCGCACGGTGTACAGGAGTGGGCTCGAGCCGGTGCCCGTGCCAACGACCGTGTCGATGATCTCGGGCCGGTTGTCGCGGTTGGGCGAAAGGGATCGCACGTAGCCACCGGGAAGGCTCTGCGGAATGTCCTGCAGCACTTCCGGCGGCAGCGAGCTGGTCCGGTCGTCACCAACATCCTCGAGGGGCAGACTGCGCACGTAGCCATTCAGCGATCGAATGGCCCCGCCCGGCAAACTGCGAACACCGCCGCCGGGAAGGCTGCGGACCGCACCGCCGGGAAGGCTACGAATGGCGCCTCCGGGCAGCGCTGCAGGTGCACTTGGGTCCTTCACGAAGACCGTGAGATCAAGGTCGCTCGACAGACCCGACAGACGAACGGACAGCTTGGTGCCGGCAGGCGTGCCCGCGGGCAACGCAATCGTGTACTCGTCCTCCTCGCTGGTGCCAGCGATGTCAGCGAAGTACAACGTGCCGGGTTCGAGTGTGCGTTGTCCGGAACCCCACGGGTCGAAGACCGTGACTGGCGGAACGGCATTCGGAATGGCGTTCGAGTCGTACGTCACGTCACTGTCGTAGGTGACCTCGACGCGTGCGGCGCCGCCAACGGGTTGCCCGTTGATCGTCGCCAGCGAAGCGGCCGAGTTGTAGGCACCGAGCAGCAACGGCGTCGGCCGCCCGCCAACAGTTACCAGATTGGCGCCGACCGCTGCGATGAACGAAACAGTCACTTGCGACACTCCACCCGTTACCGAGGTGGTCACGGTCGGCAGGCACGACGCGCCGCACCCCGCGGTACCGGGGGCGTAGGCGAAGCCCGCCGGAAGGCTGAACTTGACGACGACCGGCGCACTCTCCGCGGTGTTGACGTTGCTGACCCAGGTAGCCAAGCCACCGCGAGCGTGGGGTTCGAGGGTTGCACCGCCGCTGCCCGGATACGTGTTGTTGAGCGCTCCCGGAAGCGTGAGGGCGACGCTTTCCCAGGGGAAGTCGCGAGCGTCGAGGAAGGTCATGATGTAGGTGCCCAGGCCCATGCCGGCCGCGATCTGTCCGTAGGTCTGCACGAGCGCCTCTAGGGCCCCGCCAACCTTTGCCGGAGTGAGCCTGCTCGCGTCGATGAGGTCGAGGTTGACCTGCGACAGGTCGGCGCCACCCAGATCGAGGGCGAAGAGCGTGCTGGTCGGCGCGCAGAGCTTGGCGCGCACGTCGGCCGTCAGCGTGGAGGGCAGCGTCGCGCACCAGTTGATGGTGTTGGGGCTGGCCGCAGCAGAGAGCTCGGCGAGCGTGTAATCGCCGAGGAAGATCGACACCAGCGAGACGCCTTGCAGGAAGCTTCCCTGCGGATCGATGTCAAACAGTGTGAGGTTCAACAGCAACGTCTGGGCTGGGGTTCGGGTCGGCTGCGTCTTGATGACGTCGATGTAGTCGAGGAGATCACGCATCGTCACGGACTGCAGCGGCCACCCTGCGTACGGGCTGCCGGCCAGCAGTTCGGCCCACGTGTACGAGACGCCGGCGACGCTGACGTTGAGCGCCAACTGCGACAGCGCTACGTCGAGCGACCGCACTGTGCCCGACGGCAGTGACCGCAAACCGCCCGAGGGCAGACTGCGGATTCCGCCAAGCGGCAGACCTTGCAGCTGCAACGAGCGAATGCCACCACCGGGCAGCGAACGCACACCACCGGAGGGCAGGCTGCGCACACCGCCGCTTGGCAGACTGCGAATCGCCCCGGCCGGCGCGCCGACGACCTTGGCCAACAGTGCCGGGTCGAACGTGAGCGCCGTTGCGGGCACATCGGTGAGGCGGATGCCGCGGGCAGCTGGGACGGTCGGCGTCGCGCTGGTGGTCACACTGATGAGGCCCGGGGTCAAGCGCTGTTCGAAGACATCGCGCACGCCATTGGTGTCTGTGTTGCTGACGCCGCTGATGAGGTTGCTGGCGTCGGAGGAGAAGGCGACAAGCGCCGTGCTGGTCACAGCGTCGTCGAGTACGGCAACCTCGGGGAACACCGTTTGCGCACCACTCGCACCGTTGCCATTCACCGAGGCAGCCGTACGGCTGATGAGTCGGGAACCGCCGACACCGGTGGAGCCCGCACGCACGCTCTGCACGCCCCCGACGATGGTGCGCGAGAAGGCGACAGTTTTACCGGCTCGATCGAGCTGCGGCAGTGTGCCTTCGCCAATGGAACGTTCGGTACCGATGGAGCTGGCGCCCGTGGTCGGGATGGAAATGGCGTTGGTGTAGACGATGCCGCTGCGCTGATACGCAATGGCACCCGAGGTGGCACCGGAGGCGACCCCGAGGGCAGGGCGCGAACCGGCAAAGACAGTGCCCACGGTGGTGACGGTCGGGCGCCCGGTGGCTATCGAGAGGCGAACGATGCGAATGTTGGTGCCGTCCTCGTACGCGATCAAGCGGCCGTCGGCGCTGATCGTGGGGTAGCCCGCCGCGACATTGTTCGCGGTCGCCTGGCTGACGAGGTAGGTGCTCGAGGTGTCACGCTCGTCGTACTTGCCGTCACCATCGGTGTCGCGGTCACGCACGTACACGTCGAGCAGCGCATCATTGTCCACCGACCTCACCGTGCCGGCGCTGTCGGTTGTAGCAACTTGTGCGGTGGTGGCGAACACCACAAATCGGCCGTCGTCGGTAATGCCGAGGGAGCCGTCCTGCACCGACTTGTAGCCGCTGGGCTTGTTGGCTTGCAGTTCGTCGGTGCCCACACTGACGAGCGCCGTCTTGGTACCGCAGTAAGGAAGCGAGCCAGCGACCTGGCCGGGCAAAAACTTCTGGTCGTAGACGTTGACGCTGCCCAGGATGTTTTGCTTCGAATCAGCGTCGCGGTCACGCACGTAAACGTCCGTGAGGACGCCATTGAGATCGCGCGCTTCGTTGCCTTGACCGGGAGCGCTCTCGTCGGGCGAGGGGTCGTCGCACGGGCGCTCGTTGCCCTCGCCGGTACCGTCGCCGAAGGTGCCGTTCGAGAGGAACGCGACAAATCTTCCGTTGCTGTTCACGGCCGGATCCCAGCTGTCGGCCAGACGCTGACCGGACTGTAGATCGACGCTCACAATGCGGGTTGCTGCGCCGAGGCTGCGCTCACGAATGACGACATCGCGCTTGGCGTTGGTGTCGGCCGAGAAGCCGGTCAGCGCCACGCTGCCCGAATCGGTACTGATTGCATTCGAACTCGCCGTATCGAACGCGATCCACTGCTTCTGGCTGTCGAGGTTTCCACCGAGTGCTTGGCCGCTGTATGAGGGTCGGCGGCTGTCGCCGCCAGTGATCTGGGTACCAGCGTTTAGACTCAGCCTCGTGACCGAGCTGTCCCCCACCGACGCCGTCACCACCAAGGGCGATGCCATCGGCAAGCCCCCAGCAATCAAACACAAAATAACAAATGAAGGCACCCGTGTCTTCAGCGACATTTCACTTCTCCCGTCAAGCCGGAACGGCTCCTTTGTCAGCATCCCCCGGGGACAATCGCCACGTCAAGCGTGGTGTCGAAGGGCACATCGGGCACCTCGACGGGGAGTAATTGACTCATGACTGAGCGTGAACTTTTGACGCGAATCCCGCGTTTGGTGCTTGATGCTCTTGACCGCGGCGAACGATATTTCCACGCCGACGGCTCGTTGGTGTTTGCCGACGTCTCGGGGTTTACCAAGCTTTCAGAGCGTCTGGCCGAGCAGGGGAAGGCCGGAGCCGAAGAACTCACTCAGATTCTCAATACAACGTTCACCGATTTGCTGACAGTGGCGTACGAACGCGGCGGTGACCTGTTGAAGTTCGGCGGCGACGCACTATTGCTGCTCTTCCAAGGCGACGACCATCCGCAACGCGCGTGTCAGGCCGCGTTCGCGATGCGCGCTGCGTTGAAGGCCCGCGGCGCTGTCGAGACCGGACGCGGTCGTGTGACGTTGCGTATCTCGATGGGCGTGCACACCGGTCGCTTCGCGTGTTTTCTCCCGGGCACCAACCAGCTCGAGTTGGTGGTGATCGGACGCGACGCGTCAACGGTCACCGACATGGAGACCATCGCCGACGCTGGCGAGATCCTGATGAGCTCGGCGACGGCTGCTCTGGTGCCCCACAACTGGCATGGTGCCCCGAAGGAGCAGGGCACACTGTTGAAGCGTGCGCCCATTACCGACAGCCGACCCATGCCGGTGCCACAACCCGTCATCGGCATCGATCGAGGCGTTCCCCCCGCAGTACTCGCGCGGGTCCTCGGTGGGATCGATGAGGCTGAGCATCGCTATGTCGCGATCGGGTTCGTGAAGGTCGGCCACCTCGACGATCTTGTCGAAACCATGCCACACGATGAACTGTTTCGCGAACTCGATTCGCTCATCAGTGCCACCGAACATCACGCTGCTGCCCACGGTGTCACGTTGCTGTCAACCGACATCGCCAGTGGCGGGACCAAGCTGATTCTCACCGCAGCAGCGCCCGATGCAGTGGAGGACCCTGAGGGTCGGCTGCTGTTGGTTGCCCGCGCCATCCTCGATGCTGGCTTGAGCCTGCCACTGCACATCGGCGTCAACTCCGGCCATATCTTCGCTGGCGACGTTGGCTCGCCATTTCGCCTGACGTACACGGTGATGGGAGATGTCGTCAATCTCGCCGCACGGTTGATGGCCAAGGCCGACGTCAACACGGTGCTGGTACACCGGCCCACTCTCGCGACTGCAGGGGTGGCGTTCGAGGAGACGGCCATTGAGCCGTTCCTGGTAAAGGGGAAGAGCAAACCGATCGAGGCGCGATACCTCGGCGCGCGCCGCGAGGGTCGCGAACAGCCGTACACAGAGGCCCCCTTCATCGGCCGGGACCGAGAGTTGGCTGAGTTGCTCGCTTCGCTCGACGACGTGAAACAAGGCAGTGGCCGCTGCTTCGAAGTCGTCGGCGAAGCGGGCATCGGGAAGTCCCGTCTGGTCGACGAGCTGGTGAGAGCGTCGGGGCTTCCCAACGTGCGCATCACGTGCGAGCCGTTCCAGGCCGAGCGCGCATACTTCGTATCGCGCCTCCTTCTTCGTCGCGTTCTCAACATCCCACAAGATGTCGACGACGTCGAGGCTGGTCGCCAGCTCACTGCGCGCGTGGTCGAGAGGGCACCGCATCTGGCCCCGCTTTTGCCGTTGCTTGCACTTGCCGTTGAGGCAGAGGTTCCGCCTACCGACAGGGTCGATCGGATGCCGGCGCAGAACAGGTCGGCGGTGCTGCGCGAGACCGTCAGCGAACTGCTTTCCATATTCGTACGGACCTCATCGCTACTGGTGATCGAGGATGCAAACTGGGTCGACGACGCCTCGGCTTCGCTGCTGTCACGCGCGCTTCAGGACCTCGACCAACGGTCATGGCTCGTGTGCCTCACTACGCGCGAGACGGGCGGGGGCCTCGGTGGGCATCTCGGCTTCACAACCGAGCGTCTCGAGTTGCAGCCGCTCGGCGCAGACGCAACGTCGTCGTTGGTCGCCGCTGCGCTCGGCGATGTTGCGCTCAGCGACGACGATCTTGGAGCGTTGTCCAGTCGCGCGGCGGGCAATCCGCTGTTCATGCTCGAACTGGCCGCTGCTGTGCGTGGGACTGGCTCGATGGGGGGGTTGCCCGCCACCTTGGAGGGTCTCGTCGCCTCGCGTGTTGATCGCCTCACCGCGTCCGATCGACGGGTGCTGCGCTATGCAGCCGTCATCGGTACGCGCTTCTCCCCGCAGATGGTGCGCGAAGCCTTCAGCGACCTGGTCTCGTTCAGCGACGAGACCTGGGCTCGGCTCGACGAGTTCGTGATACCCGAGCGGGGTGACTACCGCTTCGCTCACGATCTCGTTCGAGAGGTGGCATACGAAGGTTTGCCCTTCGCCCGTCGGCGCGAGTTGCATCTACGCGTCGCACACGCAACCGAGCGAATCGACTCTGATCGGGTCGACCTGCTCTCGCTCCATTTCGACCAAGCTCGTGAGCGCGCGTCGGCGTGGCGCTATGCCCGACTGGCGGGCGAGCAGGCCCGACAGAAGCATGCCAATGTCGAGGCTGCGACGTTTTTCGATCGAGCGCTCGAGAACGCACGCGAGCTGGGAGACGTCGACGCCCACGAGATGGCGACGGTTGCTGAAGCGCTCGGCGACGTGTACGAGTTGGCGGCCCGGTTCGAAAAGGCCGGTCGCGCCTACGCGCTCGCCCGTCGCCTGTATGGCTCGAGCAGCGTTGCGCAGCCCCGTCTGTACCGCAAGGAGGGCCAAGTCCGCGAGCGCACCGCACGGTACGACGCGGCACTGCGCTGGTACCGGCGCGGCCGCAAAGCAACAGAGCTGCTCGACGGAGGGGCCGCCGCCGCCGAGCGGGCAGAGCTGGCGCTGGGGGCGGCAGGAATTCGTCTGCGCCAGCGGCGCTTACACGATGCTGTGAGGTGGTGCCGGCGCGCCCTCGCTGATGCCGAGATCAGCGGCGACAGAGCAGCACTTGCGCACTCGTACTACCTGCTCGACGCAGCGCTCACCGACCTTGGCGACCCCGAGGCCGAGAAGTACCGCCTGCTTGCACTGCCCGTGTTCGAGGAACTCAACGACCTCGTGGCCCAGGCCAATGTGCTCAACAACCTGTCGATCGACGCGATGTACGAGGGTCGCTGGCACGAGGCACTCGGTCTCATCGAGCGCTGCCGCCAAGCCCGCATCGCGGCTGGCGACGTGGTGGGCATCGCCAACGCGTCGCACAACGAAGGCGAGCTGCTGTCGGATCAGGGCCACCTCGCCGAAGCCGAGCCATTCTTCCGCGAGGCGCGCCGCATCTGGCGAGCTGCGCAATACCCCATGGGCGTCGCCGCCAGCACGTGCGGCCAGGGCCGCGCTGCCACTCGGGCCGGTCACTTCGAAGACGGCCAACGCCTGCTCGCTCAGGCACGTGAATCATTTCTGGCGATCAATGCCGTCGGATGGGTCACCGAAGTCGACGCCCGCATCACCGAGGGGTTCGGCCTCGCCCGAGAGTGGTCGCAGTGCCTGGCCAGCGCCAACGAGCAACTGTCCACGCATGGGATCGCCGACAACGGACCGGCCTTCGCATTCTTTCTCCGCATGCGCGGAGTCAGCCGTGCACGTCTCGGCGATGTACCCGGGGCTCTACCCGACCTGCGCCAGTCCATCGAGGCCGCCACTGCGAGCGGAGCTGTCTACGAGATCGCGCTCGGCTGCTACGAACTGGGTCGCGTGGCCCCCGGCGAAGAAGGACTCGAGGCCCTGGCCCGTGGGCAAAAGATGCTCGAAGACCTCGGCGTCGTCGCCATCTATCGCGTGGCGATGCCGGATTGACCTGAGTGACTTCAGCCGCTCTCATCTGACTGAATAGCGTCGACTGACGGGGTGTTGTTGAGCACCCGCTCGCGAAACACTCGCGGGCTGTAAGCCGTCAAAACGACCGCGCTACCCGCGCGCGCAGAGGCCGACCGGGGGAACCCGAGAAAGGCACCGAGCTCACCGAAGTACTGTCCGGGTCGGAGCTGATTCAATGGTTCGTCCGAACCGTCGGCCATGACGCGAACGATGTCGACAACACCTTCCTCTACGGTGTAGATCAGCTCTGAGGGGTCGCCCTGGTCGAAGACGCGATCGCCCGCGGCGAAGCTCAACTGGTGCGTCGGAGTTTCCTGCTGGTCGTGATCGGGTGCCATCTGAATGACCCGGTCTGCGATCGGCAACAGCCGCGGATCGTGCGTCGAGATGATGATCATCCGGCCCTGATCGCGCAGCTCTCGGAGGAGTCGGACGATCGACTCGACCTGGATGTAATCGAGGTTCGCTGTCGGCTCGTCGGCGAGCAGCAGTTGCGGGTTCTGGCCCAGCCCGCGAGCCACCGCCACACGCTGTTGCTGCCCACCTGACAGCTTCGAAGGCCGGTGAGACGCCCGGTCGGTCAAGCCCACCTGCGCGAGGAGCTCGTCGGCACGACCCAACGCTGCTGCTCGTGACTGTCCGGTGAGCAGTAGGGGCATCGCAACATTCTCGCGAGCGGTGAGGGAAGGAATCAGATTGAAGGCCTGGAAAACGAACCCGACTTGGCTTCGCCGATATTGTTCGAGGGCTCGGCCGGACAACTTCGTGACTTCTGTATCGCCCAAGTGAATGGCACCAGACGTCGGGGTGAGGATGCCCCCGAGGCACGAGAGCAATGTCGTCTTCCCGGAGCCGGACGGGCCGAGCAACGCGACCAACTCACCCGGGGCTACCTCGAACGAGAGCCCGTCCAATGGGCGTACGGCGTATCCATTGTGGATGAACTCGACGACCAGTTTGTCAACACGAAGCGATGTCATTTTCAGCCCCCTGCTCCGGCAAAGGCCAACGCCGGGTCGGCCCTCGCCACTCGGGTCATTCCCGCCGCACCGGCGACGAGCGCCATGACGACAGCGAAGCACGGAATCTGTATGAATGCGCGGTCGGGGATGGTGACCTTGAGAGGGAACCCGGGAGCCAACACCAGTTGGATCAATGAGGCACGAGCGACTGCTCCGAGCGCGACGAGTACCGCCTGCAACGCCAAGCTTCCAACCAGGTTCTTGTTGGAGACGCCCATCGCCTTCAGCACTGCGAAGTCGCGCACGCGCTCAAGCGCGGACAGATACACCACCGCTCCGATGACCACTGCTGCAACCATCCACAACAGCGCCCGAACGAGATCAACCGAGGACACAGCTCCCTCCAAGGGTTTGAGCGCATCTTCAGCCACGGCAGCGCTGTGCACGGCGACCAATCCAGTCGGCAACGATGTCACCTCGCCGTCGACGAGGACCACGCTCACCACCTGATCCGTCTGAAAGACGAGTTGCTGTGCATCGACCAACGTCATGAAGACAAAGGGGATGCCAGCGAAGAGCGTGGTATCTCGGGACAGCCCCACGACCGTGAAGCTGCCGCCGGCCACCGTGACGTGATCGTCGACGTCGGCGCCCGTCGACTCGTCGAGGACGATCTCACCTGGCGATTGCGCCGGTCTGCCCTCGCTCGTCCGCGGCGCACCGAGGGCACCCGGGACATGGCCAACGAGGATGACCGCCTCGGCCGTCCCGTTCTGCGTCAGGCTGCTGCGGGCGATGACCGCCGGGGATGCATGTTCGCCGCCCACTTCCAGAGCCTTGGGGCCGCGATCGTGGCCGATGCCGTGATCCCCAACCGGTCCTGATGCACGTCCGCGAACGGACCCAAATTGAAACTAGCACTCGCCTCCATCTGCTGATTCGTTGGAGTGCCTGCTGGCTCTACAGACCACGTCTCACCCGTTGACAAATCTGCCCCGCGGGTCTACTTGTGCCTATGCACCACCATTGAGGAGCGAGCCATGTTCTTCCGCCAGTACTACCTCGAGTGCCTTTCCCACGCGAGCTACCTCATCGGCGACATGACGACGGGCCACGCCGTGGTCGTCGACCCTCAGCGCGATGTGGTGGGCTATCTGGCCGACGCAGAGGCACACGGCTTGACGATCGTCAAAGTGTTGGAGACTCACTTCCATGCCGACTTCGTCTCAGGACACCTGGAGCTCGCCTCTGCTACCGGAGCGGTCATCGGTTACGGCGAGGCCGCAGCGGGCAGGGTCGCGTTTCCGATCGAGACCTACCGGCATGGCGAACAGATCGTGCTCGGAGCGGTCGTGCTCGAGGTGCGGGCAACCCCGGGGCACACGCCAGAGTCGATCAGTTTCGTTGTATATCCGACCGGCATCTCGAACGAGCCGTACGGGGTGTTGACGGGCGACACGTTGTTCATCGGGGACGTTGGTCGTCCGGATCTGCTGGCTGCTGCCGGGGTTACAGCCGACACGCTGGCCAGGCAGCTGTACCACTCCATCCACGAGCAACTCTTGACGTTGCCGGACTCGACCAAGGTGTACCCAGCCCACGGCGCAGGGTCGGCATGCGGCAAGAACCTGTCGACCGAAACCGTGTCCACCATCGGCGAGCAACGCAGCACCAACTATGCGCTCGCGCCGATGACCGAAGATGAATTCGTCGAAGCGGTCACCCATGGTCAGACTGTCGCACCGCTCTACTTCTCGTTCGCTTCGAATCGAAATCGCGAGGTACACGATCTGCTCAATGACAAAGCCGCAGTGACCCGACTGACGATCGATGACGTGCTCAAGTTGCAACGTGAGGGCGCAATCGTCGTGGACGCGCGCGACAACATGAGCTTTGCGGCTGGTCATCTGCGAAAGTCGGTGAACGTCGGCCTCGGTGGCCGGTTTGCGGAGTACGCCGGGGAAGTCATGCGCCCCGGAACACCGATTGTCCTCATCGTCGAGGCTGGCCACGAAGAGGAGGCGGTGACGCGTCTGGCGCGCATTGGGTTCGACCAAGTCCTCGGCGCGCTCGCCGCTCCGATTGCAACGTTCGTCGCGCACCCCGAGTACGTCGATGTGATGTCGCGACTCTCGGCTGCAGCACTCGCCGAGCGCATCGAATCAGTTCCCAACCTCGTGGTGATCGACGTGCGCAACCCGGGCGAAGTAGCCCTCGGCGCCGTTCCTGGCGCTCGCACCATCAGCCTGCCCAGCATCCTGAACACCGTCGACCAACTCGATCCGACCGCACCGACGGTCGTGTATTGCGCCGGTGGCTACCGGTCTTCAATCGCCGCCAGCCTGCTGCGGGCGCATGGCTTCGCCGACGTCTCCGACCTCGTCGGCGGTTTCAGCGCGTGGGCTGCTCAGAAGTCGAATAGCTGACGTCAGCTCGCTGCGACGACAACCGGAGGATCTCGAAGCACCGCTGCGGCCACCGATCTGGCGTGGCGAAGATCCTTGGCAATGACGGACACCTCAGCCAGAACGGTGGCGAACACGTCCTCTGGCCCACTCACGTTCGCTCCGACTTCCACGTCGGTGTCGAGCTCGATGAGCGTCCGTTCGTCCGTCTGAACTTCGCCGAACGGCAACGACACGAGGCGGCCAGTTGCGGGGGCGTGAACGATCATGTCGACGACTGCTCGCTGCGGTCGCCGGCTCGGCTTGAGATTGGGCGGCAGGTCGAGACAGCTGCGCAGCTGCGCCTCTATCAGGTCGACTTCCCACACTGCTTGAACGTATTGCGTCACCCGCCCTCCGCCGACGCGGGAGTTGACTTCGATGATGCGTGGCCCGCGGGTTGTACATTTGCCTTCGATATGCAGGACCCCGCGATGCAGCCGGAAGGCTTGAGCGGTTTGCACGACCATGTCCACGAGCCGGCGAACCTCCTTGGGGTTGTGGTCAGGAGGGCAGTGCAAACCCGTCTCCTGGAACGACGGCTCGGCGGTTGGCCAGTTCTGCGAGACGCTGGAAAAGACGCAGCGTCCGTCATGCATCACCACGTCCACGTCGAACTCGACACCGTCGAGGTACTCCTCGAGCAGAAGGTCGTTCCCAGTGCGAAAGATCGTGTCGTGCTCCGGCGTGACCACGCTGCGAACGAGCGCGTAGATCTTTGGGAGTGACTCGAGGTTGTCGACGCGCACGCAGCCCATCGCGCTGGCCCCGAACTCGGGCTTCACGACTGCGGGGAAGCCCACATATGCGGCGGCGGCAAAGAGCTCGTCGAGCGAGCGAACCCGACGCGCCTTCGGCGTGGGCAGACCGAGCTGTGCGGCCAGCTCACGAGTTCTCACCTTGCTACGGGCGTCGTCGACCGCGTCCACCGGGTTGGTCGGCAGCCCCAGCGCAGTGGCGACCCGCGCCGCTACTGGCACGCTGTCCTCCCAGATGCAGAAAATACCGTCGGGTCGGACGGTCGCGTTGTCGAGCGCGTCGAGCACCGCGCGAGCATCCTGATCGGCGTCACCGACGAGTGTCGCGGGCAGCCACTGTTGGATGATTCCCTCGGCGACCAACGACTCCGACCAGTGTCCCGGCTCCTCGACGATGACGGTCCGAACACCCAGCTCGGCCAATCTGACGTACACCCGGCGCTTGCCCGGATAGCCGGCACCGACCACGGCGACACATGCACCTTGCGAGCCAGTGAGTGTGCTCATGCCTCTACCCACGTTGGATCATCGACCAAGCTGGTTCGCTCGGACGGATTGGATGTTCCCATCTGAGTATTCGAACGATTCAGCGCAGACAACACCGTCGGAGCGGATTGCAGCGCATCGAGCAGGACATCGCCTTCCAGGCGCAGCACCGTGCTGGTCTCCTCTGTCGTCACCGTGGCGTTGCGCGGTGCACGATCGAGCAGGCCGCGCTCTCCGAAGTAGTCACCCGGCCCGAGGCGGGCCACCACGGTGTCGTCGCGATGCACGACGACACGCCCGTCGATTACCGCATAGAACGCGTGGGCTGGCGCACCCTGCACGACGATGTCGACGCCGGGCGGCAACTGACACAACTGCGATACCGAGGCGAGTTGTTCGAGCACGACCAGCGGTGCCCCGGCAACGACCGGTAGCCGTTGAATGGCGGCCACGCGAGACGCCAACAACTCAGATCGTGCCCGGCTCAACTCGTCAAGCCCTCGCAAACCCGCGCGGCACAGGACTGTGGCAACAAGAGTGACTGCGCCAACGACGACAAGGCTGGTGGTGAGCGACGTCCAGGTGATGATCAAAGAAGCCATGACAGCACCGCCGATCATTGCTGCCACCGAGACGGCGTCGATGACGCCCATGACGCGTCCAAGCACGTCCCCGGGAACCACGCGAGCGAGCGCCGTCTCCGCGACCACCTCGCACGCAACGAAGCCAGCGCCACCGACCAGCGTCACCATGAGCGCGACGGCCAGGCTGTGCGTGGCGGCGTACACAAGTCCGGTCGCGCAGAACAGCGCGCCCGAAACGACGGCGATACCCGACACCCTCGTGCTGGACGCGAGCCGCCCGTTGACCGTGGCGCTCAGCAGCCCGCCCAGCCCCATCGCGGCGAGCAGGTAGCCGTACCCCTCGGCGCCCAACCCGAGCTGGCGTTCGGCATACAGCACCAACTGCACCGTCTGTGCCCCATACGTGAACTCCGCCATCGCCACCACGATGAAGAGAGGAACGACAAACTTGGTGGTTCGCGCGGTTCGTACGCCGTGACGAAGCTGCGAACTGAACGTCTCGCCGACAGACGGTTTCGTGCCACTCGAGCGAGAGCGAATCGTGGCGATCAGCGTGGCGGACACCGCAAACGTGCCGGCGTTGACGAGGAACGCCACCCAGTCCGCGGCGACGGCGAGTAGGACAGCGCCGATCGCCGGACCGAGCACCACCCCAAGGTCCTGCACCGTGTGCAGGAGGGCGTTTGCCGGCCCGAGGCGTAGCTCGCCCACCAGCCTTGGCAACATCGCTTTCGCCGCAGGTTGTTCCGCGCTCCCAGCCGCCGACGACAAGGCCGTGATCGCGATCACCAGCACGACCGGGCCTTCGGCTGCCACGACCGCAGCAAGACAGAGCATCAGCGCGAACCGAAGCAGATCGCCCAGGAGCAGCACGGTACGCCGGTCGTAACGATCGGCGATCATGCCCCCGATGGGTGCAAGCAAGACGTACGGAAGCAATCGGAAGATGGTGGCCGCACCGACCCACCCTGCGGAACCGGTCGACGTGTAGACGTACCCCAACAGGGCCGCGTTGTACAGCCAGTCACCGAGCTGCGAGGCGGCACTGGCGCCGATGAGTGCGCGCGCGTCCGGCACTCGAAGTATCTCCCGGTATGCGCTCCCCGTCGCCACAGAGCCGCACCATAGCCGAGCGACCGACCAAGAATTTCAACCGGACCTTGTCCGACCTCGGCACCTGTCTCAGTTGGAGAGGTGGCTGTTCGGCAAGCTGAGCAGACCGGACCCGGTTCGTCCGCGACGCGACGAATCGCTCCAACTCTCTCCGGACCCGAGCTCGGCCCACACCGTCATGCCGACCAACTCGACCCTGCCGAACGATGTCACCATCGCCACGTCGGCGGCGTCGCGACCACGACCGACCACCACTCGCCCGATTCTGTGCTGGTTGTTGCGCGGGTCGAAGGTGAACCATTGCCCGTCGAGGAACACTTCCATCCAGGCGCAGAAATCCATGGGAGTGCCCGGATCGTCGACGCCGATATCGGGTAGGTAGCCGCAGACATATCGGGTGGGAATGTTCAGTGCCCTGCACACCGCGATCGCGAGGTGTGTGAAGTCACGACACACTCCTACGCCGTTTTCGAGAACACTGACCGCCGAGTAGCCAGGGGACGAGCTGCCGTACCTGAACATGGTTCGATCGTGCACCCAGTCACACACACGCTGGACCCTCTCCCAACCCGATCCGCCGGTGCCAAATGTCGACCACGCGAGGTCAGCCACGAGGTCGGATTCGCAGTAGCGACTCGGCATCAAGAACTGCAGCACCTCGTCCGGAAGATCCATCGGCGCATCCAGCACGGCGTGTCGGTCCGTCTGGTCGGCTTCCGCCACGACGGCCGCGCGAGCCATAAAGCCCACCGTGGTTTGCCCAGCGTTGAGCGTGATTCGCCGGCAGCGATTCCCGAATGAGTCGACATACGACGCTGATGGCGGCGCTTCCGCGGCGCCGACGGCCTCCAACCGACCGTCGACCACCTTGTCGAGTTCGGTGAGGTGCGGTTCGAACAGCATGACTGCGTGCGTGGCAACGCTCGCGTCGAATACGAACGAGCATCCGATATCAAGTTCCATGACCATTGACTTCCCGCAACGGCGCCCAATCAAACGTGCCCGGGCTCGAGGTCGGCGACCTGCGTCCCACAAGCCGTTCGGGTACTCGGTGTGAACGAGAAGAGGGGCGGCGCCCTCGTGGCGCCGCCCCTCTCGTCGTTGCCGCTTACCTGGATTGCAGCTTGAAGGTTGCCGCCGACGAGCTACCGCTGAAACGACTCGCATCCGCCCCTGTTGGCAAGTACGTCCCGGTCAACGAGTAAGTCCCGTTCTTCTGGTTCAGTTTCAGTGGCGCCGACGCAGTGCCACTGACATCCGTGGTACCTGTGACGGTCTGTGTACCGAGCACGAACTTCACCAGTCTTCCGGCCAACGGCTTTCCCGTTGCATCCTTGAGCACGGCACTCAGCGTCACCGTTTTGTTGGCGCCGCCCGTCAGCGGGCCCGTGTAGGTAAGCGACGTCGACTTCAGCCCGACCGCAATGGTGTCGTTCGAGTCCGTTGCCGGCTCATACAGAGCGTCGCCAGCGAAGGCGGCAACCAGCCCGTACGACCCGGTGTCGACGGTCGCCGTGAACGGGCGAACAGCATTGCCGGCCGAGTCCGTCAGCGCGCTCCCGATGCTTGACGCATTGAGCGAGAACGCGATTGCGCGGCCGGTTATGACGTTGCCGTACTGGTCGACCAGGCTCGCCCTGGCAGTGCCTGCGGTGTCGTAGGTCCCGGTGAGATCACCGGTGTACGACACAGTCACGCCGCGCCTGTCCACGGTCACGGACCGGTGACTGGCGGTGCTGCATGCGCCGTCCTTGTCACACGCGACGAGGCTGGCGTCGTACACACCGGGGGTGGCGTAGGAGTGCACCGTGCTCGCCCCGCCGGCGGAGGTCCCGTCGCCGAAGTCCCACGCGTATGCGAGCGTCGACTGATCAACGCTTCCCGGGTCGACAGCCGATCCGTTGAACGCGACCGGCCTTCCCCACCTCGCCGATGTGCTCGGCCCAGCGTTCGCCGACGGCGCAACATTGGCCACGTTGACGCTGAAGTTCTTCGTCTGCTTGTTCCCCGACGCATCCGTGATCACGAGCTGCCCGCTATGGGGCTGGCCGCCGTTGTTGTCGCTGAATGCGTGGAAGACGCTCTTGCCAAACGCCTTCGCCCCATCGTCAAAGGTCCAGGCGAAGTCAAGGCTGTCACCGGAGGCGTCACAGTTGTCGAAGCTGCCACCAGGTCCGGCACCAACCGCGGTGAGCGCGATGGGTGACCCCTCGACGCCGTTCGTCGGGATAGGCCCGAGGTTGACCGTCGGCGGCTTGTTCTCGGCCAGCACCGGGCCCAAAATGTTGTTCACGGGCGGAGCACCGGAATAGAGCACCGGCAGGTCGAAAATGTTCGCACTCACGCTCGCCAGGGTGACGTCACCGAAGACGGGCACCTCGAGCACGGCCGACGCTCCGACATCCACCTTGCTATTGCCATCCCACTGATTGTCGTTGAGTTGGTAGACCAGGTTGTCACCTGCCTGTGCACTGCAGGGGATGGTCACGTTGTCCGCGAGCGGGCCGGCGTCGGGCCAATGCATCGGGTCGCTGGCAAGTGGCGCACCGGGGTTGCTACTCGTGCTGAGCACACGGGTGGCGGTGAAGCCTTGGATGGCGTGGAAGAGCACGTTGGTGTCGAAGTGCAGGTGAACGCCAAGACTGCCGATGCCGATGTCGAGCAACGTCAGACTGGGGCTGTCGTGCGCTTCGGACACGGTGCCGTCGCCCGAATGGGGCAGCACGGCATCTTGGTCGAGCAAGGTGAAGGTGCCGATGTCGAGCTGTCCGGAGTCGAAGTAGATGTTCACGCACTCGGACGCAGGCGTCGTATCGATTCCGGCGATCAGCGTGGCCAAGGTGACATGGTTCGCGTCGCAGTTCGCCAGCGGCGAGTCGTAGGCAGCCTGCACCTGCACCCATGGCGTCGTGGTGACCTTCACCTCTTTGCCGGCTCCGTCCTTGGTGACCAGCGTCGTGGAAAAAGGTGCCTGGCTGTCCTGGCGGAACGTGTCGGGCGCCTGCAGGGTCAGGTCGGCAACGGTTGCCGTCACGACAGTGGTGCGGATGCCGACCTCGATGTGTGCCCACAGCGTGCCCGGGAAGCTGTCGGGAAAGCACGTGATTGGATCGGACCCGATCTCACAGCCATCCACGTAGATGAGTGGACTGCTGAACAGCGTCTTGTCCTGACTATCACTTCCCGAGTACGTAATTGTCGTCGTCGCGGTCGATGCCTGTGCTGCGCCGGCGAAGCCGACAAGTGACAAGCCGAGCGTGGACGCCATGAAAATGCCGACTGAACGTCGCATGGTGATCCCCTCAATACCCCAGCGCGGTGGTAACCGCGGTTCGCGAAGTTCGCGATCGCGCGACCATAAGCCGATATTCCTGGTTGTCAAGAGTGACCGCTACAGGGCTCGCACCGTGGGCTCGCGTTCCGAGACATTGTGCTTTGTCGACTCCAGAAGGCGGCCGGGCTCTCAGCTGGGTCGGTTCGCGCAAATCCGCAGCTGAGCGTCGGTGAGATCGCGGCCGCATGCGCTGTGACCGAATCGAAATTTCTGACTGTCGGGTGCAACACCTTGGGGCTGTCGATCGCCGTTGTTATTGATGACGAGAGTGGGCGCGCATTGAGCCCCGCCCACCCCGTGTTCCAACAACCGAAAGGAAGCACGCCATGCACAAGGACAGCAACCCCTCAGGTGCCGTCGGCGAAACGCTGCACGCATCGTCGCCGGCGCCATTGCGCTCGCGCTGACACCGGCCGGGTTCGCCGTCGCCGGTCCGGACTACGGGGGCTGGGCGCCCTCCGCGAAGATCGACGAGGTCGCCGGCAATCACCCGGATCTGAACACCCCGTTCCTGGATGGGTGCCCGGCACAGTCGCCTGACGGCCTGCACCTGTTCATGGCATCCAACCGGCCCGGCGGCCACGGCGGTCTCGACATCTGGATGGCGTCGAGGCCCAACAAGGGCGACCCGTGGGGAGCGCCGCAGAACCTGCCAGAGCCGATCAACTCACAGGCGGACGAGTTCTGTCCCACACCGATCGAGGGCGACGGACTGGTGTTCGTCAGCCGGAGAACAATCGCAGGAGTGACCTGCGGCTTGGGCGACATCTACGTGTCACGTCGCAACCCGGCGCAAGGCTGGACCGAGCCGCAGCACCTCAAGTGCCAGCCGGCCGGTCCGAACAGCGCGCTCGACGAGCAGGGCCCGTCATACGTACAGGGCCGGCTGTACTTCTCACGCAATTCGTCGACAGTGCTGGGTGAGCTGTTCGTCAGCCAACAACGAGGCGACGGCTTCGCACCCGCTACCGCGATCGCCGAGCTCAACGACGCCAATGCCAATGACATCCAACCCAACGTGCGCAAGGACGGCCGCGAGCTTGTCTTCTCGTCGAATCGCGCCGGCGGCGCAGGGGGCCAAGACATCTGGGTCGCGACACGGGCGAGTATCGAAGATCCATGGTCGACGCCCGTCAACCTTGGACCGGCCATCAACACCGGTCGTGGCGAAACCCGACCGTTCCTGTCGTCGGACGCCGAGCAACTGCTGTTTGGCCGTACAGGTCCGGCGGGCACTGGCGAAGGCGGCACGGGCGCCACTGACATCTATGTGACGACACGAGAGATAGGCCCGACGACCGCATTCGCGGGAACATGGGTCGGCCACGACCCTGCACCGCCCGACGGCGATGGAAGCACCGTCCACCTCACCATCACAGGCGGGACGAACCCGGTGATCGAATTCACCGACGACTTCGGCTCCATCTGCGTCAACGCAGGCTCACCGGTCACCGAGTTCACTGCGCGCCTCACCGGTCGCGTCGACGGCTCGACGCTGGATGCAATCTTTAGGAACGCTCGGTGCGGTCAACTGGCGTTGCACTTCCTCGTCGGTGAAAGCTTCTCACTGCTGCTCGACGATGGCGGGAACCTCGACCCCTCCGACGACACATTGTTCGATGGCAGCGTCCTGTGGAGCCGCGCTGAGTAGCGAGGCCGCACTTGGCTGGGCTCACCACCCGAGATTTCTGACTGTCGAGTGCAACACCTTGAGCCTCTCGATCGCCGTAGTAGATGATGGCGATAGTGAGCTTGAAGGGCGAACCGGATCCGGCGACTGATGATCGTGTTGCGCAACTCGATGCCCTCTATCGGGTCGAGTACGCCGGGATGGTGCGCCTCGCCTACACACTGCTGGCGAGCAACGCCGAGGCCGAGGAGATCGTGCAGGACAGCCTGATCGAGGTGTATCGGCGATGGCACGAGATTCAAAAGCCTGGCGCCTACCTGCGCTGTACGGTGGTGAGTCGGTGCCGGTCGGCGTTGCAGCGCCGCAAGTTGCGCCCATTGCATCCGGTGGAAGAGCCGTGTGTGTCGGCGGAAGCCGGCGAACTGTGGGACGTGCTCACCCGGTTATCCGACGACCATCGAATGGTGGTCGTGCTGCGTTACTACGGAGGCTACGCGGCGTCGGACATTGCGGCGATTCTCGAGATGCCGGCCGCGAC
>JANLPB010000246.1:0-6876 GCA_031366885.1 Ilumatobacteraceae bacterium | reverse complement strand
GGTGCCGTCGGCGCGCACGATCAGTGGGTTGACATCGACGCTGGCGACGTCTGGCCGTGCAGTCGCTAACGCAGACAAGCCCATCAGCACCGCAGCGAGCGCTGTGCGATCGACCGCGGCCTCGCCACGAAACTCACCGAGCAGCTTTTGGGTCGCCAGCCCTGCGATCATCTCCTGCGCATCGAGCGCGCTCAACGGCACCGGCCGGAACACGACGTCGGCCACGGCTTCGGCCAGCACACCGCCAACGCCGAGCATCACGTTGGCACCGAACTGCGGGTCGCGCACGACGCCGGCAATCAGCTCGCGGTTGCCGCTGATCATCGGAGCAACAAGCAGGGTGACGTCGCCGTCGTCGGCCGTCGCCTTGCCCAACAACTCGGCAGCTGCGGACTGCGCTGCAGCCGCATCACCCAGGCGTAGCTTCACCAGCCCGCGCTCTGTCTTATGGGCGATTGCATCGCCACACAGCTTGATGACCACAGGAAAGCCCAGCTCGGACGCGGCGGCAGCTGCCGCGGCGGGGTCGGTGACCTCGCGCTCATTCGCCATCGGCACCCTGAACTCCCGCAGCAGGGCTTTCGATGCTGCTTCTGACAATGTGGTTCCGTTGGTAGTCATCGCTCCCAACGTAGTCAACGACGCCTCACACCGCTGAGATGTGAGCGTGCAGCAGTGCTGCAATCTGCGGAGCCTGTTCGCTGATCAGCAGGTGTCCGGCGGGGAGTACTTCCAGACGCGAGTCGGCGATGGCCGCCGCGAGAGCGTGCGAGTGTGACACGTCGACCCAGCGGTCCTCCGCTCCACCGATGATCAGCGTGGGAGCGACGATCTGGCTGACGAGGGTCCTGATGTCGACCACCTCGTCCAAGTCCAAGTGTGCGGCAGAACCATCAGCGATTGTGGCCGCGCCCATCGCGACCGCCATGTCCAAGATGGGCTCAATCATCTCGTGGCCAGCGATGGTCAGCCCGTCTGCGAACGCGTAACGAATGAACAGTTCCTTGTCCGTGGAGATCAGCCGCTTCCAGAGATCGAACGTGCAGCGCTGCCTGGCGTCGGTGACCATCCATCCCGCAATCAGTGCGACGCTGCTCACGGCCTGGGGCTGCACACCAGCCAGGCCAGCGGCAACGACGGCACCGAGTGAGTAGCCAGCAACGTGGTAGCGCTGGTGCCCCAGGTGCTCCATCACGGAGTGCGCCTGATGCGCCAGCAGGTGCACGCTCAATGGCTCTGACGGCATCGCTGACTCTCCCGAGCCAGGGAACTCGACCATCACGCATTGATACGCAGCACCTGCGGGAAAGGCCGCCCGAACGGTATCGAAGGCTGTGCGGCTCATCGTGGTTCCGTGCAGCAGGAGCAACGGCTGGCCGTCGCCTTCCACCGAGTAACCAATGAGCTGTCCGTCAATCTCGAGCGTGGCCATGCGGCGCAAGGTAGTCGCGCCATGACCCGATCTACGGCTTGAGCGCCGCCACGAAGAACGACGTGATGTGCGCCCTACGGCGTTGCATCTCTTCCACCGACAACGCGTCGCCATCGAGCAGCCCGCCCAGGAAGGGTGCATCGCTGAAATAGCTGAGCAGCGCGCCGTAGCCGGTGATCAGCAGGTGCTGGGGGTCCTGTCGCCGGAATACCCCTGCGTCCATCTCTCGCTCGAAGAACGCAACGGCCCGGTCGAACATCGGGCGCAGGACGGCCGCTAGATCGATGCCGAGGTGCGCCCCACTGTCAAGTGCCTCGCGGCGCATCAAACGCACATAGTCGGGGTTGTCGGCGAACAGGTCGAAGCCGGCCTCGATGACCAGTTCCATCTTGCGTTGGCCGGTCTCCGGAGCGCCGATGGCCGAAGCCAACCGGTCGATCCAGTCGCTCAGGAGTTGCTCGAAAACCTCGCCGTACAACGCCTCCTTGGACGGGAAGTGGTGCAGCAGGCTGGGGCGGCGGATGCCGACCCCCGCCGCGATGTCGTTGAGCGAGGTCCCGTCGTACCCGTTCTCGGCGAAGCAACGACGCGCCTCGGAAAGGATCAGCTCACGGGTCGACAGCACCGAATCCCCGTGGTCCGTCATGCAAGCACTCTATGAGTCGCCAGACGCGAGACGGCACGACCTTATGATCGCCAACATGTCATCAGTGGACGCGGCCCAAGTTCTCACGCCGTCGGGTTGGGTCGGTCCTGCGAGATTGCACCTCGAGAACGGCCTGATCACTGCGGTCGAAGCACTCGCCGCGACGACGGCCGAGC
The DNA here is from genome assembly GCA_031366885.1 of Ilumatobacteraceae bacterium. Lineage (GTDB taxonomy): Bacteria > Actinomycetota > Acidimicrobiia > Acidimicrobiales > Ilumatobacteraceae > UBA668. Next base: position 4,622 of record JANLPB010000246.1, on the reverse strand, counting down.
GAGTGCTGGTGCCCGGGTTTGTCGATCTGCAGGTCAACGGCATCGACGACGTCAACGTCTCGACTGCCGATGGCGCGGACTGGGATCGGCTCGATGCATTGCTGCTGGCGCAGGGTGTCACCACGTGGTGCCCCACCTTGGTGACGATGCCGATTGCGAACTTCGAACGGCCGCTGGCCCGAATAGCGGCAGCGATGCAACGGCCGCACGCGCCTCGCCCAACGATCGCAGGCGCGCACCTCGAGGGCCCGTTCCTCGGGGGTGCAGCGGGCGCCCACCCGAAGAATCAGATCATTCCGATTGACCTTGAGTGGTTGGCGGCACTGCCGGATCACGTCGCCCTAGTCACGCTTGGAGCTGAGCAGCCACTCGCGCCGCAGGCCGCAGCCTTGCTCGCCGCCCGCGGGTGTCTTGTATCCATCGGCCACTCACTGGCCGACGAGCAACAGTTCGACGAAGTGGTGGCGGCTGGCGCTCGCCTCACGACGCACTTGTTCAACGGCATGTCGGGCGTTCACCACCGCTCCCCCGGTGTGGCGGTGTGGGCGATGACCAACCCAGGCGCCTACGCGTCGATCATCGCTGACGGAGTTCATGTCCATCCGCGAGTGATCCGCCTTGCATTTGCGGCGCTCGGTCCGGAGCGCGCCTTGTTGGTGACCGACGCCGTGGCGTGGCGGAGCGGGCGCGTCGGTGAGATCGGAATGGAGTTCCGCGACGGCGCACCGCGTCTTCCCGACGGCACGCTCGCCGGCAGTGCCGTCACCATGGATGCCGCTGTCCGGGTGTGCGTTGCCGCAGGCATCGCACTGTCCGCGGCAGTGACGGCCGCCAGCACAAACCCCGCCCACCTCCTCGGTCTGTCCGACCGTGGCACCGTGGAAGTCGGTCGACGAGCCGACCTCGTCGCCCTCACGCCAGCGCTCGAGATCGAGCAGGTCTGGCTCGCCGGCGAGCCCGTCTGACGGCTGGTCGAGTGTGCGATGGCGGTCTACAACTGCCGAGTCAGAAATCCGAGACGTTGAGCTTCGCCACGACGTTGCCAACCTTCACGCGCACCACCATTTCAGGCGGCACGCCGTTGCGCTTGCCGTAGGCCTCCGCCTGATCTGCTCCCATATAGCGAGCAGCGATACGAGTTCCCCAGGCGACCAGCTCGCTTGGTTCGGTCATGACGGTGCTGATCCCGTTGATCGTGACGAAGGAGAAGGGGGGCCGATCGTCGTCGAAGCAGATGGACACACGTCCGTCGCGCAGGATGGATTTCCCTTTGATCGTGTCCGCCGACGTCATGAACACCAAGTCGTCACCGTCAAGATCTACCCACACCGGCGCAACGTGCGGGCTTCCATCGAGTCGTGTGACGGCCAGCTTGCCGGTACGAGCCGGCAGCGCGGAGACGAACTCCTGCCACCAGCCATCAGGTGCTGCGTTGTAGCCGATGCCCAAACGGTACATTGCCCCGATGCAGATCGTGTCCGCACTTTTCGTCGAGAACTTTGAGATGCGCCAGGCTCCTGGGCCGTCGACGCGCATCGATATCACGGGTGCGATGTTCTCGATGGCTGCTCCATCCCCGGCCCCGCTCACCATTTCGCCGCACCTCGTCGCGCTGATCTTCTGCCCTCCCGGCGAGTCGGGCAGTGGCGTCTTCGAAGTCATCTTCCGCAAGGGAATCGAGGAAGATTCCGAGCAACTGGCGCGCAACGTCAGCCCCTTCACCGTCGAGGCCGGCAAGTTCACCTACCGACTGGTGAAGGGTGAGCTGGAGTTCGAGGACTACGGCCAGATCATCGCCCATTGTCGCGTCGGCCACGGAGCCTGGCATTTGGTGCCATTCACGCTGCTGCCACCAGTCTGAGCCTGGTCTGACCCTGGTCTGAGCCCGGCTCTGCGCGGGTACAGTCCACCCCGTGCCAGACAGCCTTTCGCCAGACCTCGACCAACAAGCCATCAATCTGATTCGTGGCATGTCCATGGATGCCCCGTTTGCCGCGAAGAGCGGCCACCAGGGCACCGCGATGGCACTCGCACCCCTCGCTCATGTGCTCTACAGCCGGATCATGCGGCACGACCCCGCCAACCCGCACTGGCCCGATCGCGACCGGTTCATCTTGTCGAACGGCCACGCGTCCATCTTGCAGTATTCGATGCTGTTCCTGTCCGGGTACGGCCTGACGATCGACGACCTCAAGCAGTTCCGCCAGTGGGATTCCGCCACGCCGGGGCACCCCGAGGCCGGGCACACGGCTGGCGTCGAAGTCACTACCGGCCCTCTGGGCCAGGGCTTCGCGAACGCCGTCGGTATGGCCTTGGCCGAGCGTCATCTGCGCGGCACCTTCGGTGACGACGTCATCAGCCACCACACGTACGTACTCGCCGGCGACGGCTGCTTCATGGAGGGTGTCAGCCACGAGGCAGCGTCGCTTGCCGGCCACCAGCGGCTTGGCAACTTGATCTGCGTCTACGACGACAACCACATCACCATCGATGGTGACACGGCGCTGGCCTACAGCGACGACGTTGCTGGACGTTTCGAGGCATACGGCTGGCATGTCGAGCACCTTGGCGAGATTGCAGATCACTGCGATGCGCTGGAGGCCGCAATAGTGCGGGCGAAGGCCGTCATCGACCGGCCGAGTCTGCTGATTTTGCGCAGCCACATCGGTGCGCCCAGCCCCGATTTCACCGACAAGCACGAGGCGCACGGCAACCCGTTCGGAGCCGAGCAGATCTCGCGCACGAAGGCGGTCATGGGTATCCCCGACGAGCCGTTCTGGGCTCCTGTCGAGCTTGTCGGCGCGTACCGTGCGCATGTCGCAACCCGGGGGACGTCTGCTCGCGAGGAATGGCAGAGTCGCTTCGATGCCAGCTCCGTCGATCGTGCGGTGTGGGATGCCATGTGGAATGCCGCCGGACTCGACGGTTGGGAAGCCACGCTGCCCGTGTTCGAGCAGGGCGAGAAGATTGCGACTCGGGTGGCCATCGAGAAGGCGTTCAACGCATCACTCGATGGTGTGCCCGGCCTGGTGGCTGGGGCAGCCGACCTCACCGGCAATACCGGGACGAAGCTCGCTGGCCAAACTGCCGTCACGCCTGACAACCCCGCCGGCCGCCAGATGTACTACGGCGTTCGCGAGCACGCCATGGGCTCCACCATGGTCGGCATGGCCCTGCACGGTGGCGTGTTGCCCGCAGGCGGCACGTTCTTCGTGTTCCTCGATTACATGCGCCCGCCGGTGCGCCTGGCTGCCCTCAGCAGCGCAAAAGTTCTGTTCGTCTTCACACACGATTCCGTTGGGGTTGGCGAGGACGGGCCAACCCATCAGCCGGTCGAGCACATGGCAACACTGCGCGCCATCCCCGATCTGCACGTCATCCGCCCGGCCGACGCGAACGAGACCGTCGCCGCTTGGCGAGACGCAGTCGCTCACGACGGGCCAACCGCGCTGGTGCTCTCCCGCCAAAACCTGACGGTGGTCACTGACGGTTCGGCCGTCGCCACCGGTGGCGGAGTGGTACGCGACAGCGAGGCCCCGCAGGTGGTCCTGGTTGCCACCGGCAGCGAGGTCAGTCTGTGCGTGGAGGCGTTCGACGAGCTCGCCGCCGCTGGCGTGTCCGCGCGTGTCGTCAGCCTGCCCTCGTGGGACCGTTTCGAAGCTCAGTCGGCCGAGTTCCGCAACACGGTGCTGCCTGCGGGTGTTCCCGTGTTGTCGGTTGAAGCTGGTGTCACCTTTGGGTGGGCCCGCTGGGCTGACGAGAGCATCGGCATCGACCGCTTCGGCGCGAGCGCACCTGGCGCAGTCGTGCTGGACAAACTCGGAATTAACGTCGCCAATGTCGTGGCCCGCGCCACCGCCTTGGCCCACAAGAAGGGCTGACCCATGGATCGTCTGAAAGACCTCTACTCGTCGCACGGCCAGAGCCCCTGGCTGGACAACCTGAAGCGCAGTTATCTCACAAACGGCACGTTACGCGACCTGGTCGCGGGCGGTATTCGCGGCCTCACCAGCAACCCGACCATCTTTCAAAAGGCCATCCAGGGTTCGGCCGACTACGACGAGCAGCAGACTTCACTCGTTGCGTCTGGGTCGTCGGTCATCGACCAGTACTGGGCAATGGTCCTCGCCGACATCAATGGCGCGCTCGATGAGTTCTCTGCGCTCTACACGCAGAGCGATGGCGGCGACGGCTACGTCAGCGTCGAGGTGGCGCCCGGCTTGGCACACGACAGCGCCGGCACGGAGGCCGCTGCCCGCGAACTGCACGCGGAAATCGACCGTCCCAACCTGATGGTCAAGATCCCGGGCACCCAAGAAGGTTTGCCGGCCATTCGGCAAATGATCGCCGAGGGTCGCAACATCAACGTGACGCTCATCTTCAGTCTCGACCGCTACCAGAGCGTGATGGATGCCTATGTCGACGGTCTCGAGGAGTACGCAACCACTGAGGACGCCGACCTTGCCCACGTGGCCAGCGTTGCCAGCTTCTTCATCAGTCGTGTCGACAGTGAAGTCGACGCCCGGCTCACCGCCATCGGCACTCCCGAGGCGCTGGCACTCATCGGCAAGGCAGCAATTGCGCAGGCGAAGCTTGCCTATCAGGCGTTCCGTCATACGTTC
>JANLPB010000243.1:0-14374 GCA_031366885.1 Ilumatobacteraceae bacterium | reverse complement strand
CGCGCGGGTAACGAAGCCCGATGCCCTTGATGCCGAAGGCAAGCACGTACACCGCGATGATGGTGCCCCACACGTTCGGGCGGCCCTTCAGTTGGCTGGCACCGAAGAAGGCTGCGCCGACGGCCGTGAACAGCAGCGGCGGGCCGACAGAGTTGCTGTAGGTCGCGAACTTCCACGAATAGATGAGCCCGGCGAAACCGGCGATCGCGGCGGACGCCATGAGCGAGCCCCACGCGATGCGGTCGACCTTCACGCCCGACAATCGCGCCGCCTCGGGGTTGCCGCCGGTTGCGAACATGTGCCGACCAACAGGTGTGTGCTCCAGCACGTACCAGATCACCACGGCGGCGAGAAGGCCGTAGAGGAAATAGAACGGCAGCGAGATCTCGCTGTCGGTGCCCGGCCAGTGGAAGGTGAAGATGGCCTTCTTGCCGAAGTTGATGTAGGAACTTCCGAAGGCCTTCGTGATCTGCCCGCCCTCGTGAATCTTGCGAATCAGAGCGGAGATCACCTGGCTCATGCCCAGCGTTGCGATGAAACTGTTGACTCGCAGCTTGACCACGATGAACCCGTTGATGAAGCCGATGAGGATGCATGCAGCCATCCCCACGAGCGCTCCCACGCCATCAGGCAGGTTGGTCTCCAGCGCCATCTTGTTGACGATCACCAGACACAGCGCCATGTTGGCCCCGATCGACAGATCGAACGTGCCGGTGATCAGCGGGACAAGAAACGCCAGCGCGAGCATGCACACGATCACCTTTTCGGTGAGCACGAACTCGATGCTGCCGTTCCACGACAAATAGTTGCTCTCGGTCAGCCCGAAGAAGATGAAGAAGATCGCGATGAGGTAGAGGCCGCTGTATTTGTCGAAGCCCATCTTGGCCACCCACGACCGGCGCGGCGCACCGTCGTCCAGATTGCCATCGTTCGGAGACCCGTTGCCGTCCGCCGTTGCTGAGGTCATTGAGCTACTTCCTTCGTGGTCCGGAGTTGTGCGCGTTCTACGTTCTCGGCCGTCATCTCGGCGCCCGAAAACTCTTCAATGATTGACCCGCCCGCGAGGATGATGATGCGGTGGGCCACCCTCACCAGTTCGTCGGTGTCGGTGGACACGACCAACACGGCCGCACCCAGCTGCGCCGCCTGATCGATCAGCTGCAGGATCTGTTCCTTGGCCGCCACGTCGATGCCACACGTCGGCTCGTCGAGCACCAGCACTTGCGGGCGTAATCGCAGGCTGCGACCGAACAGCACCTTTTGCTGATTGCCGCCGCTGAGGGCGGTGATCGGAATGGCCGGGCTCGAGGTCTTGATGCTCAGTCGCGAGATCAACTCCACGCACTCAGCAGTCTCTTCCTTGTGCCGCAATCGTCCCCTGCGCCAGTTGCGACGGACGTCGGCCAGCGTCATGTTGTGGACAACCGACGCCAGCGGGATGATTCCTTGGGTGGCTCTGTCGGCTGGCACGAACGCCATACCCGCATTGATGGAGTCGCGGGGGGCGTAGTTGGCGACCTGTCGATCCGTCACTGCAACTTGGCCGTCGTCGCTGGGCGTTTGCCCAGTGATGAGCTTCGCGAGAATCTCTCGCCCCGAGCCGGTGATGCCAGCCACACCAACGACCTCACCCGGTCGCACCTCCAGATCGATACTCCGAATCGGCCCGCCCTTCAAGCCAGTGACTTTCAGGCCGCCAGTCGTTCCTGCCTGCGCCTTCGATGTGTGGCGCACCCGCTCGAGCCGGTGGCCGATCATCAGCTCGATCAGTCCCTCGTGATCCAGTTCTGACGTTTCGTGGGTGGAGACGCGTGTGCCGTCGCGCATGATGGTGACGTCGTCGGCGATGGCGAACACTTCGTCGATGTGGTGCGAGACGTAGAGGATGGCGACACCGCGATCCTTCATCAGACGAATTGCTGTGAAGAGGCGCTCGACGTCGACACCGGGCAGCGAGGCCGTCGGCTCATCGAGCACCAGCAGGTGCGCATGCGCTTCCCAGTCGTGCATCGAGCGAGCCACTGCCACCGCCGTCTTTTGCGAGGGCGCCAGCATGCCGACGGGGATGGTGACGTCGATGTCGTGAAATCCGAGTGCCTCCAGCCCCTCGTGCGCTCGACTCCGGTCGGCAGCCCAATCGATCCGCCCGCCGCGGCGTGTGTTGTAACCCACGCCCATCGAGATGTTCTCCATCGCGCTCAGGCTGTCGACCAGACCGAGATCTTGGTGGACGAAGCGAACGCCCGCATCCTTCGCGGCACGACCATCGCCGAGCTGGAGCGGCTTGCCCGCCAGCTCCGCGGACCAGCCGTCGTCTGGCTGGTGATAGCCCGCGAGGATCTTGATGAACGTGGACTTGCCCGAGCCGTTCTGCCCGACGAGCGCGTGCGTGCGCCCAGCACCCAACTGCACATCGAACCCCGACAACGCCACCTGCCCCGGAAACGTTTTCGTCAGGTCACGAACCTCTAACAACTTCGACATACAGACCGCCCCCATGCGCTACTGTTCCCCCGATTGACAAAATACTAACCAGTCAATTAGTTGTCGCCATCGCTTGGCGACAACTTCACATCCTGAGGGGGAAATCTATGAGAACTTCACAACGCTTCTTCGTGATGCCGTTGGCATTGGGACTGATCTTGGCTGCCTGTGGCAGTGACGATTCTTCCACGGATACCACGGCCACCACAGCACCTGCCGCCGCCGAGACAACGGCCGCGCCTGCCGAGGAGACACCGCAGGCCGCAGGTCTGGCACGGGCACAGGCAGTCGTCGATGCCAACAAGGTCGCACCCGAAAAGATCGGTCCGACGATTCCGCTGACTGGGGTTCCAGAGGCCAAGACGGTCGCATGGCTGCAGTGTTCGTTGCCGTCGTGCTCCGCCATCGGCGTCGGCTTCAAGAACGCGACCGACGCACTCGGCTGGAAGCTGGAAGTGATCACCTATGAGGCCGATCCCGTGTCGGCCTTCCAGCAGGCAATCGACCTCGGTGTCGACTACGTCGCCACCACCGGCACGTCACAGGCAGTGATTCAGGATCAGATCGATGCCGCCGCTGCTGCCGGCATCGGCTACTTCAGCTGCTTCGACACGTCCGAGCCCAAGCAAGCGGCCAACAACATCTGGATGCAGTGTGGCGATGCCTCAGCTGTGACGGCTGCTGGTGACCGGATTGCCAACCAGGTCATCGTCGACTCGGGCGGCACGGCCAACGTACTGATGGTCAACATCCCGGACTTCGCCGTGCTCGTCAGCGAGCGTGAGGGTTCGCAGGCGGCCTACGAGGCCAACTGCCCCGGCTGTAAGTTCACCGAACTCGCACTGACGCTCGATCAGCTGCTGGCTGGTGAAGTTGCAGGCGCCGTGGTGTCGGCTGTCCAGGCCGACCCGTCCATCGACTACATCCACTTCGCGTTCGACGGTCTGACAACTGGTGTGACATCCACACTGGCCGACGCCGGTCTGCTCGAGGGTCGCAACGTTGTCGGTGTCGACTTCAGCGGCGCAGTGCTGCAGGAAATCGTCGATGGAACGATGAAGTTTTGGACGGCCAACCCCAAGGAGTACTCGGCATGGTTGATGGTTGATGCCATGGCCCGCCACTCACTTGGCCAGGACAACACCGAAGAGCGGGCGAACGCCTCGTTGCCTTCGTTCGTCGTCTCCTCGCCGGAGCAGGCCCAGCCGCTGGTCGCTTCCGACGGTTGGCCCGGCCCCGACACGATGGCTGATCAGTTCAAGACGCTCTGGGGCGTCTGATCACCCGGCCTCGTGCCGTTGCTAGGAACTGACGACACGGCCCCGGGTTCGCCCGGGGCCGTGTCGCGTGCGCTGATGAATCGGGCACACTGTGCCGATGAGCATTCGCGTGGGACGCCGCCCGGGCCGCCCCACTGGCGGGCGCCACGTCGTCGACAGAGAGGTCGTCCTTGACGCAGCCGAGCGGGTGATTCGTCGCGACGGCTCCGGCGTGTCGCTGGAAGCAATCGCAATCGAGGCGGGCGTCACCAAGCCCATCGTGTACGCGCGCGTGGGCGGCCGCACCGACGTGGCCAACGCTCTCGCCGAACGCCTCGCTGACCGCATGGTTGTGGCCGCCGGAGTTGCCGTGGGCAAGCGACCGTTCGGACAAGAGATGTTGGCCTCACTGATCAAGTCAAACTTGATGACCGTCGAAGCTCACCGCGAACTGTTTCTGTATGTCACCGGCGGCACATCCGACGAGTCACCGATGCGCACCCTCTATCTTGCCGAGCGCTCCACGCACCCGATGGCAGAGCAGTTAGCACGACTGCGAACGCGTCAGGGGCTCGACCCAGCGGTGGCGCTGCCGTGGGCATACGCAGTCATTGGGATGCTGCAGTTGGTCTCGTTGTGGTGGCTGACCGAGGCCGACCGCACTGCCGATCAGCTGGCCGAACACCTCGCAGAATTGATCTGGTCAGGATTCTCGGCGACATAACTTACTGGCAGTAGCTTTTCTCGCACGATCGTGTTACTTTCCAGAAATGGCAGACGATTACGAAGATCTGACCGAGTGTGCGCTCTCCGCGGAGCTCGAGCAGCAACTGGTGCGAGTGCAGCGGGAGTGCGTGTTCATGTGGACCAACGCTGCGGGTGAAGCGTTCGGTGTGGTGATGTCGTACCTGCCCAAGGACGGCAAGTTCTGGCTGACCGCCGCTGAACGGCGTGCGCGCATCTCGGCCATTCGCCGCTTCCCACGCGCCTCGATCTGCATCAACAGCACCGGCTCCAGCATGGGCGGCGGCAAGACCGTCACCTACAAGGGCTCGTGCGTGGTTCACGACGACCGGGCCACCAAGGACTGGTTCTACCCCGAGTTTGCAACGTCGTTGCGACCCGACAACGTCGACGCAGCAACCACCTTCCAACACTTCCTCGACTCGCCCCATCGGGTGGTCATCGAGTTCATCCCGGACTACACGCTGAGCTTCGACGCCAGCCTGATGTGGGCCCGGTCCCCAGAAGTCAATCAGTAGGAGCACCGCCAGATGACCACCATCGAGACGCCCACCAAGTGGCACCTTCGCGACAACTGGGCACCCGTGCTCGACGAACTGACCGAGACCGAACTTCGCGTCGACGGCGCGATTCCGCCCGAACTGCTCGGCACCTATCTGCGCACCGGGCCGAACCCCGCGAGCGGTCAGTCCGATCACTGGTTCTTCGGTGACGGCATGGTGCACGGCATCCGCCTGGCCAACGGCAAGGCAGAGTGGTATCGCAACCGGTTCGTGCAAACCCCCAACATCTCCAGTCCACTCGAGAACGCCATGTCCGGTATGGGCGACCTCTCCCGGGGCACCGGCAACACGCACGTGCTGCCGCACAACGGTGAGATCCTCTGTCTCGAGGAAGGCCATTGGCCGTGGCGCATCGACCGCGAACTGAACACGCTCGGCGTGCAGAACTACGGCGGCGCCCTCACCTGCTCGATGACCGCTCACCCGAAGGTGTGCCCCATCACCGGCGAGCTGCTTGCGTTCAGCTACCTCAACATGGGCAACCCCTACCTGCACTACATCCGGGTCAGCGCCGACGGTCAACTGCAGCAACTTGAAGGCATCGAAATCCCCAACATGGTGATGATGCACGACTTCCAGGTCACGCAGAACTACGTCATCTTCATGGATCTGCCCGTCTGCTTCGACCTCGACGCACTGGCAACTGGCATGCCGTTCAAGTTCAATCGCGACGCCGGCGCACGCCTGGGTGTGATGCCACGCAACGGCACCAACGCCGACGTTCGGTGGTTCGAGATCGAGCCGTGCTACGTCTTCCACGGCGTCAACTCGCACGAGAGCGGCGACACCATCGTCATGCACGTGTCGCGTCAGCCCGAGGCCTTCGGCAAGAGCAACGACGACTACGCAGAGGTCGGCCGCCTGTGGAGCTGGACCATCGACCTGGCGAAGGGCACCGTCACCGAGCAGATGATCGACGACCGGCCCGGCGACTTCGGCCGCGTCGATGACCGCATGATCGGGCTCGACGCGCGCTACGGCTACGTGATGGCAATGGGCGGTGAGGGCAACAGCGAAGAGCCGGTCTACGGCTCGGCGTTCTGGAAGTACGACCTGCGCGACGGCACCTGCAAGGAGCATCAGCTTGGTGCCGGTGTGCGCGGCGCCGAACCAGTGTTTGCTCCGTCGGCCGAGGGCGCCGGCGAGGACGAAGGCTGGGTGATCAGTCTGACGCACGACACCAACTCGAACGAATCCCGCCTGCTCATCATCGATGCCCAGAACTTCTCGGGGCCACCGGTGGCAACCATCCACCTGCCACGACGGGTGCCCTACGGCGCCCATGGCAGCTGGGTACCCGACAACATCCTCCACGCGAAAGAAGCCTGAATCATGTCGACGACCGAAGACCTGCCTCTGTTCCTCCGCGGCAACTGGGCGCCGCTCTCCGACGAACGCACGCTCACCACGCTGCACGTCGAGGGCACAATCCCCCCCGAGCTCGATGGGCGTTACGTGCGCAACGGAGCCAACCCGATCACCGGCTACGCAGACCATCCGTTCCTTGGCGACGGCATGATCCACGGCATCCGGCTGCGCGACGGCAACGCCGAGTGGTACCGCAACCGTTACGTGGCAACGCCGTTCATCGCCAACCCGAACCAGGAGGCCATCGATCTCGATTCCAGCCTCACCGACATGGCCGCCTCGAAGGCCAACACCAACATCATCGGTCACGCCGGCCGATTGCTGGCGCTCGAGGAAGGGCACTTTCCGTATGTGCTCGATGGCGGTCTGGAGACCGTCGGGCCGCTGAACTTCGGCGGCGCGCTGAAGGGTTCGTTCACCGCGCACCCGAAGATCTGCCCGGTGACCGGCGAACTGCTGGGCTTCGGCTACTCGCTGTTCGAGCCATACCTCAAGTACCTGCGGGTGTCGGCCAGCGGCGAGCTCGTACAGGTGGAGGACATCACCGTCGGCGGCCCGACGATGATGCACGACTTCAACGTCACCCGCAACTTCATCATCTTCATGGATCTGCCGGCAGTGTTCGACCTGGAGATGGCGATGCGCGGCGAGATGCCGATCCACTGGAGCGACACCTACCCCGCTCGTCTGGGCGTGATGCCGCGCAACGGCACCGACGCGGACGTCAAGTGGTACGACATCGACCCGTGCTACGTGTTCCACCCGATGAACGCGTACGAGGACGGCAACAAAATCATCATCGACGTTGCCCGCCTCGATCACATCTGGCGCGACAGCGCGATGGACTTTCCGGCGCCCTCGCTCTACCGCTGGTCGATCGACACCACTACTGGCAGGGTCCACGAGCAGCAGATCGACGACCTGCCCGCCGAGTTCCCCCGCGTTGCAGACTCGGTCGTGGGGCTCAAGCACCGCTACGGCTACATGATGGCCAACGCCACGGAGAAGGCGTTCGACGAGCCGATGTCGGCTGCCGGGGCCATCCTCAAGTACGACCGCGACACGGGCGCACGCACGCAGATCGACGTGGGAATGGGCAGGCTTCCGGGGGAGACCGTGTTTGTTCCGTCGGCTGACGGCACCGCCGAGGACGACGGCTACCTGATGACCTACGTGTACGACGCGGCCAGCAATGAGAGCGACTTCGTGATCTTCGACGCCGCGTCGATGAGCCCGGAGCCGATTGCGAAGGTGCACCTGCCACGGGTGCCGTTCGGCTTTCACGGCAACTGGGTTGCCGCCTCCGTCGCGGACTAACAGCAACAAACTTTTGGGGAAGTGCACACACGAATCGGAAGTCGTCGGCAGTGCCTGCGGCTTGGAAATGGGGAGACCATGACTACATCACCAACCCGCTCATCGCGTCGACGGGGGTCGACTGCGTCCTGGGGCGCATGCCTCGTGACGATCTCGCTGTTCGCCGCTGCGTGCAGCGACGACTCGGCGACCTCCACGCCGTCGGCAGCGGAGACGGCTGCCGCGAACACGGCCGCCGTCGACACCACCGCCGCGGCTGAGACGACGGTTGCTCCAGCTGACACCGCGGCTGAGACAACCGTTGCCGACACGACCCCCTTGGATCCATCGTCGGCGTTTCCCAGCCTTGCGCCGCCAACTGGCGACGAGATGGTGATCGGTCTCGTCAACAGCGAAGGCACGCCTGGCCTCGACTTCCCCGAGATGCGAGTCGACATCGAAGCCGCTGTCGACTATCTCAACCAGCACGGTGGCATGGGCGGCCGCCCGATCAAGCTGGAGACTTGCGCCACCAAGGCCTCACCGGAGGCGTCGCAAGCATGTGCGCAGGAGATGGCCGGAAAGAACGTTGAACTCGTGCTCATCGGGCTCGACCTCTTCCCCGACTACGCCACCTACACGGCCGCCGGCATCCCCGTCATCGGCGTGTTGCCGATCTTGCCGGGTGACTACACCGCGAACGCCTTGTTCCTGACCGGGGGCAATGCCACCACCACGGGGGCAATGGCCGCCGTTGCCAAGGACCACTTCAAGGCGTCGACAGTCGCCATCGTCAGCGCCGACAACCCCGGCGCCAACGGGACAGAAGCATCGCTGACCGCGGCCCTCGACCTGGCCGGCATCGCACACACCACCGTCAAGGGAGGCGACAACGAGACCGACGCTGGCTACCAGGGCTTGATGCGCGAAGCAGCCAAGGACAACCCGGATCTGCTGGTGTCGCTGTACTCGGACGATGGTTGCGTCGGCACGATCCGCGGCCGCGCCGCAATGGGCATCACCATCCCCGTCATCACCACAGCCATCTGTGCCGGCAAGTCGGTACTCGATGAAGTCGGCGACGACGCCGTCGGTTGGTCATTCGTCGGGGTGCAGACACAAAAGGACACACCCGAGCTGGCAATCCTGCAGGAGATCCTGGCGCCTGCGCTCGGCGTTGCTCCTGACGAGGTCGACTCGACAGCTCTGGGCCTCGGAGCCCTTGGGCTGATCATGATCATGTCGCTGGCAAAGTTCTCCAACATGATGGACGCCGCTGGCACCGCTGTCACCGGCCCGTCCCTCTACGACTACCTCGGCACGACCACGGGTCTGACCCAGTGGCCGAGCGGAACGGAAATCGATTGCGGCGCAGCGGAGAAGTACCCGACAATCTGCGCCTTCACCTTTCCCGTCTCGGAGTACGTGGCCGGCGGCAAGGTGCTGACCATCGAAGGCCTGGAGGCCGTGTCGGCAAAGGACTTTCTCCCCTGACCGGTGGCCAGGGCGGGCCGTTGTGCGTGGCCCGCCCTGGCTACCACGGGAGGTCGGTGTTGCGCGATGAGGTGTCGATAGTCAACCGTTGACTATGGTGTGGCCATGCGTTCCGTTGCTGCACCGGTCACTCTCTTTGCGACGGCGCTGCTCGGCCTCGGTGCAACTGCATGCGGCGGCGACGCCACGTCGACGAAAAGTGGCAACGTCGTGGTGTTCGCTGCCTCGTCGCTGACGGAGGCATTCGGCGAGATCGGCGACGCATTTCACGCTGCGCACCCAGACACCAATGTCACCTTCAACTTTGCTGGCTCGGGCGACTTGGTCACCCAGATCAGCGAGGGCGCACCGGCCGATGTCTTCGTCTCTGCGGATGCCAGCAACATGGCCAAGGTGACCGATGCCGGGCTGAACGCCTCATCCCCCACCGCCGTGGCCGGCAACACGTTTGAGATCATCGTCGAGCCAGGCAACCCGCGGGGAATCACCGGTCTCGCCGACCTGGCCAACCCGGACCTGATCGTCGTCGTGTGCGCCGACACGGTGCCATGCGGGAAGGGGGCCGCGGCAGTGCTCGCGAAAGCGGGCGTGACGGTGAGCCCCGCCAGTCTGGAGGACAAGGTGAAGGGAGTCGTCACGAAGGTCACTGCCGGCGAGGCCGACGCGGGCATCGTGTTCGTCACAGATGTGCGCGCAGCCGGGACTGCTGCAGCCGGCGTGGAGATCCCCGCCGCCGACAACGTCGTCAGCAACTATTCCGCGGTGATCACCAAGCAAGCACCGAACGGTGCCGCCGCAGCGGACTTCATCGAATTTGTCGCGAGCGATGCCGGCCAGGCAATTCTCGCAACGTACGGCTTCCTCGCACCATGAGTCGGGCCGGTGGTCGCGGTACTCGACCGCCGGCACCGGTCATAGCGCTCGCGGCCATTGCCGTTGCATTCTTCGCGCTGCCACTCATCGGGCTGTTGTGGCGGGCCCCCTGGTCGAGTGCATGGAGGTACGTCAGCGACCGCACCGCCTTGACCGCACTCCGTCTGTCGATGGTGTGCTCGCTGTGGGCCACCGCACTGTCGGTGGTGTTCGGAGTGCCGCTTGCGTGGATATTGGCTCGCGTGCAGTTCGCGGGCCGCGGCGCAGTGCGGGCACTGTGCACACTCTCGATGGTGCTGCCTCCGGTTGTCGGCGGGGTCGCCCTGTTCTACGCGCTGGGGCGGCGAGGGCTCGTCGGCCAGTGGCTGTACGACTGGTTCGGTGTGCAACTGCCGTTCACGACGGCGGGCGTCGTCGTTGCGCAGACGTTCGTCGCGATGCCGTTCCTCGTGATCACTGTGGAGGCCGCGCTACGCCAACTCGACGGCCGTGCTGAGGCTGCGTCACGAACCCTCGGCGCATCGCGCTGGTACACCTTCCGACGTGTCACGCTGCCGGCCATTCGGCCCGCGTTGGTGGCGGGAGCGGTGTTGGCATGGGCCCGTGCACTCGGGGAGTTCGGTGCGACAATCACGTTCGCCGGCAACTTCCCCGGCACGACTCAGACAATGCCACTCGCCGTCTACATCGCACGAGAGACCAATCCGGAGCAGGCGATCATCCTTGCGCTGTTGTTGATCGCGATCTCGTTCGCAGTGTTGGTGGGGCTCCGAGACCGTTGGTTCGGGCGTGGCAGCTCGCCGCATGACGCGGTGCTTGCATGAGCCTTTCCGCTGCTCTGCAACTGAGACTGGGAACGCTGGATCTGCGGGCCGAATTTGGCGTTCAGCCCGGTGAACTCCTTGCACTGCTTGGTCCCAACGGTGCTGGCAAAAGCACCCTGCTGCGCTGTCTCGCCGGCCTGCAGCCCATCGAGAGCGGCCGAATCGCCATCGATGACGTCAGCGTTGACGAGCCGGCCTCTGCCACTTTTGTAGAGCCCGAGCGCCGGTCCGTCGGGTACGTCTTTCAGGAGTATCTGTTGTTCCCGCACATGACCGTGCTGGAGAACGTGGCATTTGGTTTGAGGGCGCGCGGACGACCAAAACGCGAGGCGCGTGACGCTGCACACCGGTGGCTCGAACAGGTCGGTCTGACCGAGTACGTAGGCCAGAAGCCGCAGGCACTCTCGGGCGGCCAGGCTCAACGAGTCGCCCTCGCACGCGCGCTCGCGACCGAACCACGAGTCCTGTTGTTGGACGAACCGCTCGCCGCGCTCGACGCCGGCACACGCGCGACGGTGCGGCGCGACCTGCGCCAGCACCTAGCGACATTCGACGGCATCCGGGTTATGGTCACGCACGATCCAGTAGACGCCTACGCCCTCGCAGACCGCGTAGCCATCATCGATGAGGGTCGCATCGTGCAGACCGGCACGCTCTCCGAGGTGACCAGTCGCCCGCGGTCGCGCTATGTGGCCGACCTCGTCGGTGTCAACCTCGTCGCAGGCAACGTGACCGACGGTGTGCTGCGCACCGACGGCGGTGCACAGGTCGTCATCGCCGATGCAGCCCCGGGGCCGGCGTTCGCCGTCATCCGGCCACACTCGATCTCGTTGGTCCGGCACCTGGCCGAGGGGGCCAGTGCGCGCAACCAGTGGTCGGGCGTCGTGACGGAACTCGATCGGCTTGGCGACAGGGTGCGCGTGGGCATCGACGGTGCGATGCCACTCACCGCCGAGATCACCGCCGCTGCGTTGGACGCGTTGCAGCTGCAACCTGGAGACCCGATTCACACGTCGGTCAAGGCCACCGATATCGAGGTCTATCCCGCGTGAGGTCCACACATCCACCTCATCTTTTGCTGGGCGAGTGGGCGTGCCTCGGCATCATCTACCCATCACCGACTCACGGTTTCGCCGTCGCATCTCACCTCAAGCCAACTGGCGACGTCGGCCGCATTTGGTCGCTCTCACGGCCGTTGACGTATCGGGCGCTCGATCAGCTGACGAGTTACGGCTACATCCAACCGGTCGGTGAGGAGCCCGGCATTGCGGGGGGCAACCGCACCATCCTCGCCGCCACACGCACCGGCCGAGTCCAGCTACGCAAGTGGCTGAACACTCCTGTGGCGCACCTGCGCGACGTGCGTAGCGAGCTGCTACTGAAGCTGGTGATCGCCGAGCGCTGCCAGGTGGATGTGACACCGATGTTGTCGGCACAACGTGCGGAATTCGAACGCATCGCTGCTGCGATCGACGAAGCCGCCGCATCGGCCGTGGTCGATGTTGTGTCGCTGTGGCGCAGCGAGACAGCCCATGGTGCATTACGCTTCCTCGACCGCCTCCCCAGCGACTGAGCCGTCACCTCGTCGGCATCATCACATGTCGGCACAGTTACGCTGCGCGCGTGACCGCTGCTCCGGACCTCGCGGCAATTGATCTGCGGCATCACGAAGCGATGCATCGTCTGCGAGCGAGCGGTCCAGTTGTATGGGTCGACGCCTTGGACGGGTGGGTCGTGCTGTCGCGGGATCTTGCGGTGGCGGTGATGCGCGATGCCGCCACCTTCACTGTTGACGACCCTCGGTTCAGTACCGCTCAAATCGTCGGCCCGAGCATGCTGTCGCTCGATGGCGTCGAGCACCGGCGGCACCGCGACCCGTTCGCCGCAGCCTTCCTGCCCGCGCTGGTGACGCAAC
This sequence comes from Ilumatobacteraceae bacterium, assembly GCA_031366885.1. Taxonomy (GTDB): domain Bacteria; phylum Actinomycetota; class Acidimicrobiia; order Acidimicrobiales; family Ilumatobacteraceae; genus UBA668. The sequence goes on along the minus strand of JANLPB010000243.1, from coordinate 1,554 downwards.
GTGATGGGGCAGCGATCGAAGCGACCGCACGACGACTGGTGACCGAACTACGCAGCGCAGGCGCAGCCGAGTTGCGTCGCCAGCTCGCCGGTCCGCTGGCAGTGTCTGTCGCGGCAGGCGCTCTGGGCCTCGACGACGTTCCGGTCACTCACTTGTTGGGCTGGTACGACCTGATCGTGGCCGCAGTCAATGGCGTGTCGCGGGGTGAACCTGTGTCGCCATCCGGTGTGGCCGCATTCGAGTCACTGGCTGCCGCGCTGCGGTCGGCAGCCACACGGCCCTCGTCCCTGCTGGCCCAGGCCAGCGCGGCACTGACCGACGATGAGTTGGTGGCCAACGCCGCTGTCTTTCTGTTCGGCGGGATCGAGACCAGTGAAGGGATGACCAGCAACCTGCTGCATCACCTTCTCTCGGACGCGAAGCAGTGGGCAGCTGTCAGTGTGGACCGCTCGCTGGTCGACGCCGCCGTCGAGGAGTCGTTGCGGTTGGAACCCGCCGCCGCTCGTGTTGATCGCTACGCAACGGCCGACGTGGAGTTGGGTGGCGCCCAAATCCGCGAGCGCGATCTGGTGATCGTGTCGCTGGCCGCGGCCAACCGCGACCCGATGCATTTCCCCGACCCCGACCGATTCGACATCCGCCGTACGAACAGCCGGCCCCACGTCACGTTCGCGCAAGGACCGCACGCCTGTATCGGTGCTCAGCTGGCGCGGCTCGAGGCCCGGGCCGCCGTCAACGCAGTGCTCGACCTGCTGACCGACATCACCCTGGTCGGCCCCGTCGACACCACCGGCGTCATCTTCCGCAAACCGCTGGCACTGCACGCGAGGTGGAGCTACGACGCCGTCGGTGCCGTGCCCTCCACCACCAACGAGTAGAGGTAGCAGTCCTCGGGCACGGCTGAGCTGTAGCCAGCCATTCGCATGATGCCCTCGCGCTGATAACCACATCGTTCGGCGAGGCGGCGGAGATCGGCCGCAGACGTACCAACGAGCCAGCGGCGGTGGGCGCAGCAGTCATTCAGACACCATTCCGTACCAGGGCGCGTCAGCGGCCGACAGTTGACGCGGTCAGCTGGCTGCGGGCATGGGGAAGATTTGTTCGGCCGCGTTGGTTTGGCTGCGCCAGCCGAGTTCGGTGTTGTCGGGGCGGTAGTGGTGCCAGTGGCCTTTGGGGTCGCGTCGGGTTGTGTAACCGGATGTTTTCCAGCGGTTGTGGTGTCCGCATTGTGGGTCACCGTTGATGCTGTTGGTGGGGCCGGCGTTGGCCCAGGGGAGCATGTGGTCGGCTTGGCAGTGGTCTGCTGGGACGCTGCAGCCGGGGTGGGTACATCGTTTGGAGTGCATCATCACCGCGTCGCGTAGGGCACCGGTGAACAGTCGTTGTTTGCGACCCATGTTGAGCACAACACCCGCCGAGTCGAGCACAACATGGCGGACGTGGCCGATGGTGGCGGCCACGATCATGTCGAACGGATCGACTGGGGTTCCGTCAGCGGTGTGGCAGTAGCTGTGCGCGTTGTTCGGGTCTAACGGTGCAGGGTTGGCTCCCATG
>JANLPB010000242.1:0-14802 GCA_031366885.1 Ilumatobacteraceae bacterium | reverse complement strand
CGATTCGGTCGCGCAATCCATTGAGCAGCAGTGTCTGCTGCGTCTCAGCGAGGCCGAGCTCCCACGGCGCCCCAGCATGCTTCAACGACGTCAGCGGCGAAGCTCCAGTGCCACCGTCATGGCCGCTGATCAGCACCACGTCGGCCTTGGCCTTACTCACTCCGGCCGCAACCGTGCCGACCCCGACCTCGGACACCAGTTTCACGTGCACCCGCGCAGACGGGTTCGAGTTCTTCAGGTCGTGGATGAGCTGCTTGAGATCCTCGATCGAATAGATGTCGTGGTGCGGCGGCGGGCTGATCAAACCCACGCCCGGCGTGCTGTGGCGCGTCTTGGCCACCCACGGATACACCTTGTGACCGGGCAGCTGACCGCCCTCGCCGGGCTTGGCACCCTGGGCCATCTTGATCTGCAGATCGTCGGCGTTGACGAGATACTCGCTGGTGACACCGAAGCGGCCGCTGGCCACCTGCTTGATGGAGCTGCGTCGTTGTGGGTCGTGCAGCCGCTCGGCGTCTTCGCCACCCTCACCCGTGTTGCTCTTCGCGCCAATCGAGTTCATCGCGATGGCGAGCGTCTCGTGCGCTTCCATGCTGATGCTGCCGTACGACATCGCGCCGGTACTGAACCGCTTCACGATCTCGCTCACGGGCTCGACCTCGTCGATGTCGATGGCCGGCCGCTGGTCCGTGCGCAGCTCGAACAGTCCACGCAACGTCGCCGCCTGGCGGGAGAGCCCGTCGACCAGCGCCGTGTACTGCTGGAAGATGTCGTAGCGCTTGGCACGGGTGCCGTGCTGCAGCTTGAACACGGTCTCCGGATTGAACAGGTGGATGTCGCCCTCGCGGCGCCACTGGTACTCGCCACCCAACTCGAGCTTGCGGTACGCCCGCTCCTCAGGACGGCGAGGGTGCGCCTCGGTATGGCGTGCCGCAACTTCGGCGGCAACCTCATCGAGACCGATGCCACCGAGCCGGCTGACGGTACCTGTGAAGTACTCATCGACCAGATCGCGACCCAGACCGATGGCTTCGAAGATCTGCGCACCCGTGTAACTGGCAACGGTGCTGACACCCATCTTGCTCATCACCTTCAGCACGCCTTTGCCGGCGGCCTTGATGTACTGCTTCTGCGCCTTGTGCGGGTCCATGCCACCCAGCCCGTTGAGGTCCTGAGCCACCATGCTCTCAATGCTCTCAAACGCCAGGTACGGGTTGATCGCGCCGGCGCCGTAACCGACGAGCAGTGCCATGTGATGCACTTCGCGAGCGTCGCCGCACTCCACGACAAGCCCGGCCTTGGTGCGTTGCTTCTCGCGAATGAGGTGATGGTGGACCGCTGCTGTGAGCAACAGACTGGGGATGGGCGCATACACATCGTCGCTGTTGCGATCTGACAACACAATGATGCGAGCACCGTCGGCAATGGCCTTGCTCACTTCACTGCGGATCGCGTCGAGCGCGCGCTTGAGAGCTAACCCACCGCCAGCGACCCGATAGAGGCCGCTGACGACGACAGCTGCCAGCTCGGGGAACTCGCCGTCGTCGTTGATGTGAATGATCTTGGCGAGATCGTCGTTGTCGATCACGGGGAAGGGCAGCACCAGTTGACGGCAGCTTTCCGGGCCTGGCGTAAGGAGATTGGCTTCGGGCCCGAGTGTGGAGCCCACCGAGGTGACGACCTCCTCGCGGATGGCATCGAGCGGCGGGTTGGTGACCTGCGCGAACAATTGCTGGAAGTAGTCGAACAAGAGGCGCGGGCGTTCGCTGAGCACCGCGATCGGTGTGTCGGTGCCCATCGAACCGAGAGCCTCGCCGCCGGTCTTGGCCATCGGTGCGACCAAAATCTTCAGCTCCTCATGGGTGTACCCAAACACCTGTTGACGACGCAACACGCTCTGATGGCTAAACACCACGTGCTCGCGATCGGGCAGCTCGTTCAGCTCGACCAGACCGTCATCCAGCCACTGCTGGTACGGCTGCGCCTGGGCCAGGTCACGCTTGACTTCCTCGTCATCGACGATTCGCCCCTGCGCGGTATCTATCAGGAACATGCGTCCGGGCTGTAGGCGGCCCTTCCGCACAATCGTTGCCTGGTCGAGATCGACCACGCCGACCTCGCTGGCAAGGATCACGACATCGTCGTCCGTCACCCAGTAGCGGCTCGGGCGAAGTCCGTTGCGGTCCAGCACGGCACCGATGACGGCGCCATCAGTGAAACACACGCTGGCCGGACCATCCCACGGCTCCATCAGCGACGAGTGGAAGCGGTAGAACGCACGCTTCTCGGCGTCCATCGTGTCGTGGTTCTCCCACGCCTCAGGGATCATCATCAACACCGCATGCGGCAGGCTGCGACCGCTCAAGTGCAACAGCTCCAAGACCTCGTCAAACGACGCCGAGTCACTGCCACCAGGCGTGCAGATCGGGAATGCGCGATCGAGGCCAGGAACAACGTCGCTGGCCAACAGGCTCTCGCGCGTTCTCATCCAGTTGCGGTTGCCCTGCACGGTGTTGATTTCGCCGTTGTGTGCAATGAATCGGTACGGGTGCGCCAGCGGCCACGACGGAAAGGTGTTGGTGCTGAACCGGCTGTGCACCAGCGCCAAGGCCGACTCGACGCGTTCATCGGCGAGATCCGCAAAGAACTCGGCCAGCTGTGGAGTGGTGAACATGCCCTTGTAAATCAGGGTGCGGCTGCTCAGCGACGGGAAGTAGGTGGCTTGCTCGGCGGGCAACTCGTGCTCGATGCGCTTGCGCACGACGAACAGCTTGCGGTCGAGTTCCAGGCCGGCAGCGCCACGCTCGTTGTCGGCAATGAACAGCTGCTGGAACGACGGCATCACCGAGCGAGCTGTCTTACCCAGGCAGTCAGGGTTGGTCGGCACCTCGCGCCAACCGAGCACGGTGAGACCCTCCTCGGCGACGAGGGTCTCGATAGCGCTCCGCGCCTTTTCAGCATCCGTAGGGTCGGCCGGCAGGAACGCGAGCCCCACGGCGTACGAGCCAGGGTCCGGCAGCTTGAACGACACGACGCCGCGCAGAAAGCGATCCGGGACCTGGATCAGGATGCCGGCGCCGTCGCCCGAGTCGGCCTCGGCGCCCGTGGCACCACGGTGCTCCATGTTGCACAGCGCACCAACGCCGAGCGCGACAATGCCATGGCTGGCCGCGCCCTTGATGTTCGCGACGAACGAGACGCCGCACGCATCGTGTTCGAAGCGCGGGTCGTACAGGCCGGAGGGCGCGGGATAACCCGCAGGGAATTCTGAATGCATCGAGTTCTGCTCCACGAGTCGACTGACGAAGTCGGTTTGAACGGCTGGCGGTGCACGGGACGACGTTGGCCCGAACGGTTGCGGCAATGCTACGACCTGGCGCGGCCGTCGCGCCAGAGGATTGCACGGATCGAAGGTCGCCCGTCCCAGTCGTACACTTCCGCCATGACGCCGACCGCCTCGCGCTCCCCGAGCTGACGATGGACGAAAGCCCTATCGACGCGCTGAAGGGAACCGTGGTCAGCCACGTCGAGCAGCTGGAAGCCTCACGTCGGTTGGGTTTGCCGGTGGCCGCCACTCGTCGGTTCTTCGAGATCGAAGGCCTCGACCTTGGTGGCCTGCTCGCTCTCGAATTGTTCACCACCGTGATCCCCCTCATTCTGATCGGCTTTGGCTGGTTCAGCGGGTTCAGCAACTCGCTGAGCTTCGGCGACCTGCTGATCCGTCAGCTCGAACTGCACGGCGACGGAGCCAGCCAGGTCCGCGGTCTGTTCGGCACCAGTGCCAGCCTGAAAAGCACGTGGACTGTGGTTGGCCTGGCGAGCTTTCTCGTCTGGGGCATCCCCATGTCGTCGCAGGTGGCCAAGACGTTCGCGCGAGCGTGGCGCCGCGAACGTTTCGGCTTTCTCGAAGAGGTGTGGCGCGGCGCCGTCTGGTTCTTCCTGTTTCTCGGCACCCAAGTCGCGACAGTGGCGCTCGACACCCGCCACATTCACGGCGTACCGCACGTGGTCTTCAGCGGGTTTGCGTTGGCGCCGGCGTTCATCCTGTGGTCAGCAACGCCCGCGATGCTGGTACGCAACGGCGCCAACGGCTGGAAGAACCTGATGTGGTGCGGCTTGGCCGGTGTGGTGCTCGACGCCCTATTGATTCGACTTATCACCCGAGTGTTGTTGCCGATGCTGCTCAGCGGTTGGGAGGGCTTTGGCCCGATCGGCGCCGCGATGACGCTGATGACGTGGTGCACCGTGGTCGCCGCGCTCTGGGTCATCACCGCCTGCCTGGGTGCCGTCTTGTGGGAGCGGACCGCCCCCGCCGATCTGGTCATCGCGTTGCAGCAGCGTCACCATGAAATCGCTGGTGGAGCCGGAGCGCCCTACTCGCCCAGGTCGCCCGAGCGGTAGTGCGCCCGGCACAGCAATTCGTAGCGCACGACATCGCCGAACAGGGGCTGCTCGGCATGATCGCCCGTGTCGCCGACCACGACAGTTTCACCGGTGTACACGATGTCGCCGTTGACGACGCGAGCGTTGTGGGTCGCCCGCGCACCGCACCAGCAGCGGGCCTCCACCTGCATCGCCACGCGCTCGTCGGCAATCTCCAAGAACCGTTTCGTGCCCTCGAACAGCTCGCCTCGAAAGTCTGTGATCAGTCCAAAAGCAAACACATCAACACCCAGGTCATCGACAACGCGACCGAGTTGATCGCACTGCTCGATGGAGTAGAACTGGGCTTCGTCACACACCAGGTAGTGGATGGGCCAACTGTCGACAGCCAGCTTGTAGATGTCGAGATCCGGCACCACCTCGATGGCATGCGCCGCCACACCAAGGCGACTGGTGACCTGTGCGCCCTCACGGTCCAGCGTGGTAAGAAGCAGGCCGTAGAGCTCGCGGCTCGCGAGATTGTGATGAATCTGAAGGGCCATCGTGCTCTTGCCCGAGCCCATTGTGCCGAAGCTGAACCGCAGCGTTGCCATGCCCGGTCGACCCTACCCGCGCGCGAGCACGCGACCTGGTGACCACCACCTTCTAGTCTCGGCACATGACGCTGAACGAGGCACTGCTGGTACATGGCAACGTATTCACATCGGATCCGCAACAGCTGTGGGCAGAGGCCGTGCTGCTGCGGGGCGACGCGATCGAGTTCGTCGGCTCGCTGGTGGAGGCGCGCTCGCTCGCCGACGGCTGTACGGAAATCGATTCCGGCGAAGGGCTGGTGCTGCCCGGCTTCGTCGACGCACACGCGCACTTGCTGAGCACCGGCGCCAGCCTCCTGCGCGCTCAGCTACGCACGGCTAAGTCGGTCGACGATGTCACCAGCCTGCTGGAGAAGTGGCTCGCAGCCAACCCGGATGCGCCGCGGGTGCTCGGCATTGGTTGGCTGTTCTCGGTGGTTCCCGACGGGCAGCTTCCGACGCGTCACATGCTCGACGCGGCGATCTCCGATCGGCCGGTGTACCTCGACGCCATGGACTTGCACTCGGTCTGGTGTAACTCGGCGGCGCTCGAGGAGCTGGGAATCACCGACGACACGCCCGACCCCATCGGCGGCCACATCGTGCGTGACGACAGCGGCGTGGCGACGGGCCTGCTTCTGGAGAACGCCGGCTATTTTCTCGCCTGGCCGGTGATGAACGTTGCCGACGACGCCGAACGCGACACGCAGCTCTCCACCGCCCTCGACGCGTATCGCGCCGCCGGCACCACGGCTGCAGTTGACATGGCACTGGACACCCATGCGCTCGATGCACTGCTTCGTTCGCAGGTGCGCGGCGATCTCGCGTTCACCGTGGTTGGGCACTGGCTGGTAAACCGCACTGGTGATGCGGCCAGCGAGCTGACGCAGGTCGCCCACGCGGCCGAGCAGGCAGCCGTGCACAACGCTGGCCCGATTCGAATTGCGGGCATCAAGCTGATCGTCGACGGCACCATCGATGGATGCACGGCAGGAATGCTGGCGCCATACATGAACGGCAAGCCCGGCGAGCTGATCTGGGATCTCGATCCACTGACCGCCGTCGTGGTTGCGGCCGATGAGGCTGGACTCCAAATCGCGCTCCATGCAATCGGTGACCTGGCGGTTCGTACAGCCATCGACGCCCTGGAGGTGGCCGCTCAGCGCCGAACCGCACGCGGCGAGACGCGTCATCCGCGGCACCGCATCGAGCACCTCGAGTACGTGGATGAGGCTGATGTCGCTCGCTTGGCACCGCTGGGCATCACCGCCTCCATGCAGCCGGTGCACTGCGATCCGGCGATCATGGCGAACTGGGAGTCGATGTTGGGCCACGAGCGCGCACACCGCGGGTTCGCGTGGCCGGAGTACCTGGCCCACGGCACGATGTTGGCGTTCGGCACCGACACGCCCACCGCGCCCTACGAGTCGTTGCCAAACATGTACATCGCCGCCACACGCAAGTCGCCGAGCGACGCGTCAATCGCCCCACACCGACCCGATTTTGCATTACCGCTTGCTGACTCCATCGGCCACGCCACCCGCGACGCGGCGTGGGCCAGCCATATGGAGAATCAGCGCGGCATGCTGCGCGCCGGCTTGGCCGCAGACCTTGTCATACTCGACAACAATCCATTGGCGCAGGACGCCGAGTCGTTGCTGAGCGCTCAGGTCGTGCGCACCATCGTCGGCGGCCGCGAGGTCTTTACGGCGCCTCAGTAGCGAACGAGAACAATCCTCGTGCACGCAGGTGCGGCAGGAACTCAGGGTCATACGCAATCGCGGGCAGTTCCCGAACGAGCGCGTCAAGGCTGACGGCGTCGTCACCAACAAGAATGCGCCAGGTGCCCGCGCGCACACCGTCGAGGATGACCGTTGCGGCCTGACCCGCCGTCATCGGTGCGGCGTCGCGGAACATCTCGCCTTGCATCTGCATGCCGACGCGGAGGTCATCGTCGCTGGCGGCACTGAGATCCATGCCTCGCCTGGCCAACCGGTCGCGCATCTCGGCCAACTGCTCGCTGGTCATCTCCTTCGGGTCGCGGCCGAAGTACTTGCCAGAGTTGATCATGATGGACGTACCGATGTGCCCCGGCATCACGACCGAAGCTTTCACGTGCGGCGCGTTCTGACGCAGGTCAGTGATCAACGCTTCGGTGAAGCCCTTGACAGCGAACTTCGCTGCGCTGTACGCGGTATGTGGAATGTTGGGGCCGAGCGACGCCCAGAAACCGTTGACACTGCTGGTGTTGACGATGTGGCCCTCCTCGCTCGCCACGAGCATCGGCATGAACGTGCGACAGCCGAGGTAGACGCCACCCCAGCACACGTTGAACGTGGTCTCCCACTCGTCGCGGCCATCGTTGACGAAGCTGCCGCCGCCGCCGATGCCAGCGTTGTTGAACAGCAGATTGATGTAATCCGTGCTGTGCTCGGCCCTGACCGCCTGGGCGAATGCAACCAGCTGCTGCTCCTGCGAGACGTCGGCGATGAAGGTGGTGACTCGAGTTCCCTGCGGAGCATCTGCGACGCAGAGTGCGACCGTCTCGGCCATGTTCTCAGCCGACACATCACACATCGCAACGTGGCAGCCATCTGCGCTCAGCTGGCGGGCGAGTTCGCGACCCATGCCTGTTCCGCCCCCTGTAATGACTGCGATCCTGCCCGTGAAGTTCTCCATGACCACAGGTTGTCAGGCCAGCTGCGAGCCGGCCGATGCGGAGCGTTGCGACTGCAAGAGTGCGCCATGATGCATGGCATGACACGATTCGTTGCCCTGCTCGGCGGCATCAATGTTGGGGGCCACCGCGTCACGATGGACCGGCTGCGGACGGAGATTGCGTCCCTGGGGTACACCGATGTCGCGACCTTCATCGCCAGCGGCAACGTGCTCTTCACCGGCCCAGCCCGTGGTGACCACGAGGGTCGAATCGCCACACACCTGACCCGGGTTCTGGGGTGGCCGGCGCCGACGTTCTTGCGCACGGCTGCCGAGGTGATCGCTGCGACGGACCTTCGCCCGTTCGGACCCACGCCCGAGGGCTGCACCCACATGGTCGCGTTCTGCAGAGCCTCACCGGACGCAACGCTCGTCGCCCAGTCCTGCACGGCTCGCGACCGCTTCGAGGTGCACGGCCGCGAGGTGCACTGGCTGATTGCTGGCAAGCTCACCGACTCGCCGATCACCCTGCCCAAGCTGGTCAAGCTGATCGGACCGAACACCACCCGCAACATCACGTCGTTGGAACGCCTCGCGCTGCTGGTGCGTTGAGGTCACCGTGCGTTGAGGTCACCGTGCGTTGAGGTCACCGTGCGTTGAGGTCACCGTGCGTTGAAATCACGGTGCGTTGAGATCACCGTGCGTTGAGGTCACGGTGCGTTGAGTGCGATACGGTCCGCGGCAATTTGTTCGGCCATCGTCGCCAGCACTGCGCCGCGCAATGCGACGACCGTGCCCGCGTACGCACGTCCGTTGAGCGCGGCCAACTCGTGCGCGGCAGCGACGGCGACACTCAGGACATCGGCTTCGGGTACCACGGCGTCCAAGAAACCTGCGTCCACCGCGCCTGCTCCGGCTGTCACCTTCGCGGTGGCGACCGCGAGCTGGATGTGGCGGCGGCTGAGGCGGTCCTGGGCGATGGTGAGCGCCCAGTTGGGCAGCACCATCCCGATCGCCACCTCGTTGAGCCCGATCTTGCAGTCCACGTCGGCGCCGATTCGCACATCGCAGCCGAGCAGAATCAGCGCGCCCGCAGCGAGCGCGTGTCCGGTGCTGGCGGCCACCACTGGCACCGAAGAGCCATACAGGCGACGCACCAGCTCGCCACCATCGCTGACCAGTGCGACCACCGCAGCGATGTCGCCGCCACGCATCACGGAAAGGTCGAAGCCCGCACAGAAGCGACCGGGCCGCCCGTGCAACACGACGGCGCCAATGGTGTCGTCGCCCTCTGCCTGGTCGATGGCAGCAGAGATCGCCGTGATGACACTCGCAGAGAGCGCATTCGCCTTGCCGTCATCGAGATGCACGATCAAGACGTCGCCATCGCGCTCCACGCTCACGCCGTCGTTGCTGGAGGGATCGCTGCTCTCGCTCATCGACCGACCTTACGCTGCCGTCGATGCCCGGCGAGAAGCCAACCAGCCGACCCGAGTACCCGCACAGATTGAATCGCGCGCCGATGCGGGCGCGGCGACCGCCAGCGCTACGCGGCATTCGCTGTTGGCGGGCCGGTGTGCATTTGCGTGCCGTCTGGTCGGGTGATGATTGCCCACCATCCGTCGGCTTTTACTGTCCAGCCTCCCTCGTGAAGGTCGTGGTGGTGCCGTGAACACGCTGGGCGCATGTTGATGAGGTCGGTTGGGCCCATGTGCTCCCACCACCAAAGGTGATGGATGGTGCAGTTGTCGAACGGCACATCACATTCTGGGATCCAACACGTCGCGAACATGACACGCAGCGCACGGCGTTGCGCCCTCGTTGCCAACCGGGCTGACCGCCCCACATCCAGCACCTCACTATCAGAGCCGAGGACAACCGGCACGATGTCTGCGTCGCACCCCATGCGTCGCAACGTCTCTACGGGAACATCCAGATCATCTGACACCCGCACGGTCGACTCGGGACGCAACCCGTCGACAAGAGTCTCGTAATCAATGACCACCACAACCTCGGGTCGACCCGAGGAAGCGCCTTCGCCGCGGACCAGCGCCATCACCGCCAACGCCTGCAGGTGCTCCTGGCGTTCCTGCGGGTCGGCCGGACAGGTGTCGGGCTGGCGCTCGTGAAACAACGACTCGACGGTGTTGCGCAGCGCACCAATCAGCGCCGCACCGTTCTCAGGATCGAAGGCGAACCGGCCCATCACCATCCCAGTCGCTTCGTCCTTCCAGATCTTCAAGCGAGCGTCGCGACGCTGCTGCTCGAACCGATCAACACCATCACCGGCCTGCACCTCTCGCAGTTCCTTCTCGGCGAACCGCCCGAACTCGCCCACACTCATCGAGCTCGCAGCACGGCCCCACTGCTTTGACCGCTCAGCCAACTTCGCACGCTGCTCAGGCTTGGCCCGGCGCAACACATTCGCCGCCGCGTCGACATGGCGCGTGTTGACTTTGCCATCCGACAACGCATCTGCCAGCTCCGGCATCAAGCCGGCAGCATGCGCCCGCTGCACCACCCGATCACCCTCGAACCGCGACGTCTTGGAAGCGTCAGCCACATCGCTCGCTGGCGAGCGCGAACCGTCCGCCGCTCACGCCGCCACGGCGGCCAAGCGCTGGGCCTCGACCCAACTCGTGAGCCGATGACAATCCTTCACAACCCGAAGCAGCCCCGCGCGTTCCGAAGGTATCGCCCCGACCGAATCGAGCAGCAGATGCGCAGCGGTTGCGTCCATATCGGTAATATGTATCGAGCCGAACTAGTGTTCGCAACTATCAAGCATAATTTTTGAGAAACCTCTGTGACACAGCATGTCAGTAGGGTCAGACACGGTGTGGAGACCGGTCAGCCGACAGGAACAGGACCAGCCACAGCCTCGAGCTCCACCGAAGGAACTTGAGCCGCGGTGCGGCCGGGGCCACGCACCACCAAGTACACGAACGCGACGGCGGCCATGCCGACACCCAGCCACATCGACTGCACCCACCCCTCGACGAAGGCGTGCTTGGCGGCATCAAGAATGACCGGGCCTTGGTCGCCGGCATGGGCGGCAACAGCGAACGCGGCGCCGAGCGCTGTTTCCGTCTTGTGACCCAAACGCTCGTCGGCCCGCTGGTGCTCGCAGCGCTCAGCGGCGACGACCACCTCGCGGAGCTCGCCGCGTTCGTCGTCGAACGTTTCCTGGATTCCTACCGCTCCTCACGTCAGTCTTGAGCGACGTCACCTGAACTCGACGTTGTACGCACCCGTGTCTGCGGGACTGGCTCCCGCAATCGAGAACGACCACAGGCCTGCGCTGAGCAGGAGGGACACTCCGTTTGATCCGGTCGGCGAGGTGAGAGTGGTTTCGACGAAGGGTCCGCAGATCAGGCCACCGAAACTGCAGCCGTATCCGATGACGTTGAGGCGCAGCGCTGTGACCGACGAGTCGAAGTCGAACTGGATGGTGAGGCCGGAAGGGCCATCGATGCCGGGCTGCACCGTGACCTGGAGCCAGTCGGTGTCGCCCGGGCACACGATCCCGGAGAGTGGTGTACGCAACGACGCCACAAAGGGGGTGGTGTCGTCGGCGTCGTCGCGCACGTCGTCAACGCAGGCTCCGCCAATCTCGTACAGGTCCCTGATCCCGGCACAACCGGGATCCGCCGGATAGTCGATCAGGCCGTTGGCATCGTCATCGAGGCCATTGTCGCATTGCGTTCCGGTGAACTCGCTCGTGTCCAGCGCGCCGAGGCAGCCTGGATCCGCCGGATAGTCGACCAGGCCGTCGCCCTCGTTGTCGATGCCGTCATTGCACTCGACCAACGGTTCCTCAGACGTGTCCTGGTACGAGCTGCATCCGACGTCTTTCGGATAGTCCGTCTTGGTGTCGTTGTCGTTGTCCAGGCCGTCGATGCACACCGGCGCAGCTCCGCACGTCGACGTCACGGTGAACAGCGGCGCAGCGGCATGGATGCGGAACTCCTCGAGGCAGCTCAGCCCACCGCCGGCCGGCCCAGGGACACCCTGCGCACCAGTCGCACCAGTCGCACCAGTCGGCCCGACCGGGCCCTGCTGACCAACGGCGCCCGGCGACCCGGGCTCCCCAGGGACGCCCTGGGGACCGACCGGACCCGCTGGACCAACCTTGTTCCACACGATTCGCGTCTCGCCCTGACGGCAGGCTGCCCCCGGATCGGCGAGCCGGAAGTAACCGGTCTTGGTCATCACGCACGCCGTGATTTGTGCCTCCGGCGCCAGGGCCGCCCGGGCCAACCCGTAGCCCTGCACGGCCACAACCGTGAGCAACGAGGCAACCACGGCCGTACCGATCTTGGACTTGATCCGTCGGTATCGAGTGCCACTTTCGAGGTCGCTGGACATCACGCGTCTCCCCTCTGACCGCGCTGACGGCACGACCCGCGCCGATAATAGCCGGGCCGGACAGCACCGGCGACCGAGGCAACCTGCTGACAGCCGAAGTGTGTTCGACGAGACCCGGCCATTGGTGGCCAACGGAATGTCATTGGGGCACGAAGCCCCAATGACACTCAGTGACCAATCACATCAGCTGCAGCCGCTGGTGCTACCGCAGCTGGGGCAGGCGTGGCAGCTGCCGGCCCGGATCATCTGGACGCCGCACTGCATACACATCGGTGAGTCGCTGTGACGCACCGCAGGCTTGGAGGTGAGTTCGGTGCGAACCACGCCGCCGGGGTTGGTGACGTCGTTGTTCGGGGCGGCCGGGGCCACACCGAGCTCCATTTGCACGAGCAAGTCTTCGGCCGACGGAATGGTCTTGGGGTCCGAGACCATCTCGCTGCCGGTACGGGTCTCCCACACGCTCTCGTCCACGCCGGGCAGCGTGGGCTGCAGGCGCTCGTCGATGGAGAAAATGCCCATCTCGGCACGCTCGTCGTAGGTCATGTATTCCAGCGACAGGCGACGGAACAGGTAGTCCATGATCGACGAGGCGAACCGAATGTCGGGGTCGTCGGTCATGCCGGCCGGCTCGAAGCGCATGTTGGTGAAGGCCTCCACGAATGCACGCAACGGCACGCCGTACTGGAGGCCGTAGCTGATGCTCTTCGCGAAGGCATCCATGATGCCGCTGAGCGTGCTGCCCTGCTTGGACACCGTCAAGAAGATCTCGCCCGGCTGGCCAGTGTCGTACTCGCCGATGGTGGCGAAGCCCTTGCAGTCGGCCACGCGAAACTCGAACGTGCGACCGCGGCGGCTGCGGGGCAGCTTCTGACGAATCGGCTGGTGCACGATCCTCTCGACGATGCGCTCGACTACTTCAGTCGCAACTGCGGCCGTGCCGTTCAGTGACACGTCCTCGGCAGCACCTTCCTTCTTGGCGGTGCTCAACGGCTGGCCGACCTTGCAGTTGTCGCGGTAGATCGCAACAGCCTTCAGGCCCAGCTGCCACGACAGCAGGTGCAGTGCTTCCACATCTTCGACCTCTGCCTCTTCGGGCATGTTGACGGTCTTGGAGATGGCACCCGAGATGAACGACTGCACGGCGCCCATCATCCGCACGTGACCCTCGTAGTGGATGGTGTTGTCACCCATGCTGCAGGCGAACACGGCCACGTGCGAGGCGGCCAGGTGCGGCGCTCCGAGGATGCTCTTCTCCGTGTCGATGTACGCAACGATCTCGTCGACCTGCAGCGGCGAGTAGCCGAGCTTGCGCAGGGCACGAGGGATCGTCTGGTTGACGATGGTCATCGTGCCGCCACCCACCAGCTTCTTCATCTTGCACAGACCGAGGTCGGGTTCGATACCGGTGGTGTCGCAATCCATCATCAGGCCGATAGTGCCCGTTGGTGCCAGCACGCTGGCCTGCGAGTTCCGTACGCCGTACTCCTCGCCGTCACGCACAGCGGATTCCCATGCGGCCTGACCGGCAGCGACCAATTCGGCAGGCACACCCGCGTGGCTGGCAATGGTGGTGTGCGCGTCGCGGTGCATACGCAACACGTTGAGCATGTGCACTTCGTTCTCCGAGAAGCCGGCGAACGGCCCCATGCGGCTGGCGGTGCGAGCGCTGGTGGCGTAGGCGTGACCGGTCATCAACGAGGTGAGTGCTGCGGCCCAGGCCCGACCCTCCTCGCTGTCGTACGGCAGACCCAGCGCCATCAGCGTGGCGCCGAGGTTGGCGTAGCCGAGGCCGAGCTGACGGAACTTGCGGCTGTTCTCGCCGATCTTGGCCGTCGGGTAATCGGCGCGACCGACCAAGATCTCCTGCGCAGTGAACATGACCTCGATGGTGTGCATGTACGCATCCACGTCGAACTCGCCGTCCTCGTCGAGGTAATGGAGCAGGTTGATGCTGGCCAGGTTGCAGGCCGAGTTGTCGATGTGCATGTACTCGCTGCACGGGTTGCTGCCGTTGATGCGGCCCGTGGCGTGAGCGGTGTGCCACTTGTTGATGGTGGTGTCGAACTGCAGGCCCGGGTCGGCACATTCCCAGCTGGCCTGGGCAATGTCGCGCCACAGGTCGCGGGCACGAACGGTGCGCACCGTCTGGCCGCCAATGACCGCCTTGAAATCCCAGTCGGCGTCGTCGAGCACGGCCTGCATGAACTCGTCGCTGACACGAACTGAGTTGTTGGCGTTCTGGTACTGGATGCTGAAGCTGTCGGAGCCATCGAGATCCATGTCGAAGCCGGCGTCGCGCAGCACGCGGGCCTTGCGCTCTTCCTTCACCTTGCACCAGATGAACTCTTCGACATCGGGGTGATCGACGTTGAGGATGACCATCTTGGCGGCACGACGGGTCTTGCCGCCACTCTTGATGGTGCCGGCCGACGCATCGGCGCCGCGCATGAAGCTGACCGGCCCGCTGGCGGTGCCGCCGCCGTTGAGCAGCTCGTAGCTGCTGCGAATGTTGGACAGGTTGATACCGGAGCCGGAGCCACCCTTGAAGATGGTGCCTTCCTCTCGGTACCAGTTGAGGATGCCATCCATCGTGTCGTCGACGGCGAGGATGAAGCAGGCGCTGGCCTGCTGGGGCACGCCCTTGACGCCGATGTTGAACCACACCGGGCTGTTGAACGCTGCGCGCTGGGTGACGAGGATGTACTTCAGTTCGTTGGTGAACGCCTCGGCCTCGGCCTGGTCGGCGAAGTAGCCGCCCTCGCTGCCCCACGTGGTGATGGTGTCGGAGACCCGATCGATCACCTGGCGCAACGACCACTCA
>JANLPB010000184.1:0-2140 GCA_031366885.1 Ilumatobacteraceae bacterium | reverse complement strand
CACCGGCACGCCAATCGAAAACGGTGTCGCCGACCTGTGGGCCATCCTCGATTTCACCAACCCCGGTCTGGTCGGGCCGCGGCCGGCGTTCGTCGCCCAGATGTCGGGCGACAGCGAGTCCGCGCTGAAGGCACTCAACGGGATTTTGTTGTTCCGCCGCACAAAGACCGAGCCAGAGGTGGCTGCGCAGCTGCCCGACAAGATCGACGAGCTGGACCACTGCACGATGACGCCCGAGCAGATCGGTCTGTACCAAGCGGTGCTCGACGATCTGGTGCTCAACGTCACCAACGAGCTGGGGGAGAAGAAGGAAGGCGCGATCCTCGCCGCCATCACCGCCCTCAAGCAGATCTGCAACCACCCTGCTGCGTACAACGACGACGGTCAGCCGCTGGCGGGTCGTTCGGGCAAGCTCGCCCGCCTCGAGGAGATTGTCGAGTCGGTGTATGCCTCCGGCGAACGAGTGCTGATCTTCACCCACTTCGCCACGTGGGGCCGTCGCCTGGCCGAGCACCTCACCACCGTCACCGGTACACCGGTTGCGTGTTACGACGGGAGCCTCAGCCGCACTGTCCGCGACAAGATGATCGCCGACTTCCAGGCGCTGGAAGGCCCGGGCGCGATGGTGCTGTCGCTGAAGGCGGGCGGCACCGGCCTGAACCTGACCAACGCTAACCACGTCGTGCTCTACGACCGTTGGTGGAACCCGGCCGTAGAAGACCAGGCCCGCGACCGCGCATGGCGAATCGGGCAATCGAAGACCGTCATTTCGCACCGCCTGGTGTGCCCGGGCACGGTTGACGAGAAGGTCGAGGAAGTGGTTGCGGGTAAGCGCCACATCGCGCAACTGGTGCTGCCCAAGGGCAGCTCGATGGCCGACCTCGACACCAATCAATTGCGCCTCGCCTTCGGTCTGCGCGCCGACGAGCTGCTGACCGAGGACGACCAATGAGCCGCCAACCGCAATCGTCATCGCAGCCAGCAGCGGCGAAGAACGGCAACGGTCAGCGTCGTCGCTCAGGTTCGCGCAACGGTGGGCGCCAAGCGCAGAAGGCCGACATTTGGCGCGACCCCGAGCCGTTGCCGGAGTTGGAGAAGATCGCGATAGCGCGCGACGCAACCGCGCTGCTGCGCTCGTTGGGCGAGCCGCCCATGAACGGTGCCATCGAATCCGGCTACACCTTCGGCGCGGTAGTGGAGCGCGCCGCAGGGATCGCGACAGCGTTGGCGTTCAGTGCCGGCCTGCTCGCCGACCAACCCGAGTAGGCCCGGGCCTGACGCGGGTACCGAATCTTGCCGAGGCGTTGACATTCGGTGACAGCGTGGAGCGCTGAGTCTTTCAGGTACGGTCGGGCGAATGCACCTCGAGTCCGTTGCGATCATCGTGGACGACTACGACGCAGCGATCGAGTTCTTCGTGATGTCGTTGGGATTCGATCTCGTCGAAGACTCTGCATCGCTGACAAATGACGGTCGTCCGAAGCGTTGGGTCGTCGTGCGCCCTCCGGGCGCGACCACCGGCGTGCTGCTCGCCCAAGCTGACGGCGCCGAACAGTCGGCCGTCGTTGGTGCGCAGGTGGCGGGACGGGTGGGCTTCTTCCTCCGTGTCGACGACTTCGATGCGGCGTTTCAGCGGATGGTGGCGCGCGGAGTCCAGTTCGTGACAGAACCAAGGGCCGAGCCGTACGGAAAGGTCGCCGTCTTTGTAGACGTCGTCGGCAACCGCTGGGACCTGCTCGGCCTCTAGTTTCGGCGCTCGACTCTGCTCAAACCATGCTCTTGAGGGGAGTAGTGGCCGGCGGCGCGGGCCGAGTTGTTCCTTCAGTTCTCACCTTTCAGATTGAGGAGAACGACTGCGCTCTCGGCCACTCTGAGCGCATCTGCCGTGGCGATTGCTCTCGCGTTGATATCGCTGGAAGCTATACGCAATATGGCTATCCGGGGTTGAAATGGATACGAACACACGTACGATAGTGCGTATGACAGTGCTCGACGATCACGCCGCAGACATCCTGCGCAACATCGACGACTTCGCCTGTGCGGCCACAGAACACGAACGACAGGGAGCCCTCCTTGCCATCAACGCCGCCCACCTCGAGGCCACTGGTGCGTTCTGCCTCGATGGCACTGCCTCGATGAA
>JANLPB010000089.1:0-8620 GCA_031366885.1 Ilumatobacteraceae bacterium | reverse complement strand
GGTGCCGTCGCCGCGGACCTCGGCGTAGTCACGAACCCGCCGCAGCAGCCGGTTGGCGATACGCGGCGTGCCACGCGAGCGACGGGCGATCTCCCACGCAGCCTCGGGGGTGGTGGTGACGTGCAGGATGCCGGCGGCGCGGCGCACGATCGTCTCGAGCTCATCGTCGGCGTAATAGTCGAGCCGCGCCACCAGACCGAAGCGGTCGCGCAGCGGACCGGTGATCATGCCGGTGCGGGTGGTGGCGCCAACGAGTGTGAATGGTGGAAGCGTCAGGCGGATGCTGGAGGCCGCTGGGCCCTTGCCGACCACGATGTCGAGTTGAAAGTCCTCCATGGCGGGGTACAGAATCTCCTCGACGGCTCGCGACAGCCGGTGGATCTCGTCGATGAACAGCACGTCGCCCTCCTCCAGCTTGGTGAGGATTGCGGCCAGATCTCCCGCCCTCTCCAATGCCGGACCGGACGTGATGTGCATGTGGACGCCCATCTCCGCCGCGACGATCCCCGCCATCGAGGTCTTGCCCAAACCTGGAGGGCCAGCCAGTAGCAAGTGGTCCGCAGGCTGACCGCGCAACTTCGCCGCCTCCAACACAATGGACAGGTGCTCCTTGAGCTCGCGCTGCCCAACGAATTCGCTGAGCTTGCGCGGCCGCAGGCCGACCTCGTCGACCTCCTCATCGCTACTGACCATCTCGGGCTCGAGGAACTCGTCACGCACGTTTCGCTCCCAAGAGTTTCAAGGCGTCGCGCAGAAGGCGCGACGCATCGCCGTCGGCGGGCAATTCGCGCATTGCATCACGCACTTCATCGGGCCCGTACCCAAGGCCGGCGAGCGCCTCGCGAACGTCGCCGACAACGGATGCCTTCCCTCCTGCGCCTACCTGAAGGGGATCCAGCATCGGCAGGCTGAGGCGGTTGCGCAGCTCGATCAGCAATCGTTCCGCCGTCTTTTTGCCCACACCCGGCACCAGCGTCAGGGCGCCGATGTCACTGGAAGCGATGATGTCGACCAGCGCCGACGGACCGTGCGTACCAAGGATGGCCAACGCCAGCGCCGGCCCGATGCCGTGCGTGGCGATGAGGACCTCGAACGTGGTGCGTTCGTCACGATGGAGGAACCCGAAGAGGGTTTGCGAGTCCTCACGAATGTGGTGGTGTACGTACAGGAAGACCGCGGCACCGGGTTCGAGCTCCGCGAGCGTGCGTGGCGTGACCGATACGAAGTAGCCGACCCCACCCGCCTCGATGAGCGCCGTGGAGTCCTCGGTGCGCTCGAGCACCGACCCGCGTAACGACCCGATCATGGCAACGACTCAATCATGACAACGACTCAATCATTTGGCGAGCGCCCGAGCCACGCTGCGCCGCATCGGTGCGGCAGCGATGTAACAAAGGGCCAAGGCAGCGGCATCGGCCGCGTCGGCAGGCTGTGGCGGTGCCGACAGCCCGAGGCGGGCCTGAACCATACGCTGTACCTGTGCTTTGTCGGCTCCACCCCAACCTGCAACACAATCCTTGACCTGGTTCGGGGTGAACTGGACGACGTCGCACCCGAAAGCCGCTGCTTCGGCCAGCGCCAAACCGCTCGCTTGCCCGACACTCATCGCAGTGCGCACATTTGTTTGGAAAAACACCTGCTCGACTGCGACAGCAAAAGGGCGGTACTGCTGCAGCAGCAACACCAGCTCGGCCTTCAGCTCTGCAAGCCGCTGCGGCAACGCGTCGGTAGGTGGCGTGCGGATGACGCCGAGCGCAATCGGCCGCACCACATTGCCAGCCGAATGCAACACCGCGTAACCGCAGCGGGTGAGACCGGGGTCGATACCCAACACGACGGATTCATCTCGAACGAACACGCGTACGAGTCTAGTCGATGGCGTGTCCGGGTCCGTGGACCATTGCTGCATGTGGCAGATTTGTACGAATGCGCGGTCGGTGGTTGCACGGAGCGAGGACGGCGCTCACCTGCGTGGGCGTTCTGGCCGTGCTTGCCGGGTGTTCGGCCAACACGCCGGCTCCCGGAGCTCAGCAAACCTCGGTGCCCGATCTGCAGACGCAGCAGACCGCCGCCACCACACTCGCCCCCTCCCCCGGGTCTGTGGTGCCCGATGCCTCGCTCACGTGTGATCCGCTTGACGAGCGAGCCTGCCTGCTGCCGTGGCCCAACGATGCCTTCACTGTTGCCGACCCTTCCACCACCACGGGTCGGCGCCTGGCCATTCGAGCGACCAGCCCGCCGCCGGGACCAGACGGCGTCGTTGTCGACGTCACCGACGTGAATCGGGCAGACGGCTTTTCCTCCCGATCGGTTGTGCTGACACTCGTACCCGGCCTCGACCTCGACCAGAGCCATATCCCCGGCCGCAGCGCCGTCAGCGCGTCGCTGGACGAAGATGCCCCGATCGTGCTGCTCGACACCACTACCGGCCAACGTGTGCGCCTCTGGGCCGAGTTGGACCTCAGCGCCCCCGTCGGCGATCAGCTCTTGATGATCCACCCGGCCGTCGAGTTCGCCGCGGGTCACCACATCGTTGTTGCGCTCCGTCACCTCACAGCTGTTGACGGCACGGCGCTGGTGCCAACCACGGCGTTCCAGGCCGCCCTCGACGGCACCCCGGAACCCGATGAGCGGAGGCGTGCCTTTCGAGATCTGTTCGAGCAACTCGAAGACAACGGAGTGCCCAAGGCAGGCCTCTACCTTGCGTGGGACTTCACTGTCGCGAGCACGGAGAGCCCCGACGTCTGGCCCGATAGTGAACCACGGATCGGCGAGGTAACAATCGACGACGGCACCGACCCGGTCGAACGAATACTTTCTCGACAGCTCAGCGAGGAAGGCTGAGCAACACGTCGATCAGCTCACCGACGGGCCGAAAGGTGAGGCCGGCAATTGCGCGATGCACGTACCTCACGATGCCGTCCGCGTCGACGATGAACACGCTGCGCCGAGGGAACCCGAGCGGGCCCAGTGTGCCGTAGGACGCCGCCACCGATTTGTCAGTGTCGGCCAGCAGCGGGAACTTGAACCCGTGCTTGTCGGCAAACTTCTCATGGCTGTCAACGCTCTGGGCGGAGATGGCAACAACCTGCGCGTTGAGCGCTTCGAACTGGGACAGGTCGTCGTTGTAGCTGTTGAGCTGTTTGGTGCAGACGGGCGTGTCGTCACCCGGGTAGAACACGAGCACCAATGGTTTGCCCAGGTAGTCGCCGAGCGAGGCGTCGCCCCCGCCAGTCGAGGGCAACGTGAATGCGGGAGCGGCATCGCCGACCGAGATACTCACTCGCCGACCGCTTCCATCAGCTCTTCACTGATGTCAAAGTTGCTGTAGACATCCTGCACATCATCATTGTCCTCCAGAGCATCGATAATGCGAAGAATTTTCCGTGCGTCGTCCGCGTCGGTGACCTCCACCGTCAGGCTGGAGACCATCGTGCTTTCGGCTGAGTCCACGGTGAATCCGCCCGCGACCATTGCATCGCGTAGATCGAAGACGTGAGCGGGGTCGCAGGTCAGCCGCCAGAGTCCGTCACCATCGTCGGCGACGTCGTCGGCGCCGGCCTCGATCGCCGCCAACATCACGGTGTCCTCATCGGTTCCGTGAACCACCACCACCCCGCGCCGGCTGAACTGCCAACCGACCGCTCCGGGTTCTGCCAGGGCACCGCCCAGCTTGGCGAAAATGTTTCTGACGTCCCCGCCGCTGCGATTGCGGTTGTCGGTCAGCACATCGACAAGCATCGCCACGCCGCCCGGCGCATAACCCTCGTACATGATCGCTTCGTAGGTACCGCCGTCGCTGACCCCCGCACCTCGCTTGACGGCGCGGTCGATCGCGTCGTTCGTCATCTGGGCGCCCTTCGCTTTCAGGATGACCGTGCGCAGCGATGCATTCGTCGAAGGGTCGCCGCCGCCTTCGCGAGCCGCGACTTCCAGCTGCCGGGCGATCTTGTTGAACACCTTCGCGCGCGCCTTGTCGGCTGCACCCTTCTTGTGCTTGATCGTTGCCCATTTGGAATGGCCCGACATGGACTATCCCCTTTCCGTAATTGCCGAGCATGGCTCGGTCGTGAATCCGTTGAGTTCCAGGAACATCTTGTGGAGTCGTGCATCCGCCGTGATCTCTGGATGAAACGACGCCACCATCACATTCCCTTGGCGAGCGAGAACCGGTACACCATCGTGCGTGGCGAGCACCTCAACAGCGGTGCCAGCCATTTCTACCTTAGGTGCCCGGATGAACACCGCGTGGAACGTGTGGGACAGACCCGTGACAGAAATGTCGGTCTCGAAGCTGTCCACCTGACGCCCGTACCCGTTGCGTCGCACGTCGATGTCAATGACGGCGAACGTGCGTTGGTCAGCGCGCCCGTCGAGCACCTTGTCCGCCAGCAGGATCATGCCTGCACACGTACCGAAGACGGGAAAGTGGTCGGCCAGCCGAGCGGCGATCGGATCGAACAACTGGGAGGTCTCGAGCAGTCGAGACACGGTGGTGCTCTCGCCCCCGGGCATCACCAGCGCCGCGACGTCGACAAGATCGGCGGGGGTGCGTACCTGACGCGTCGCTACGCCCAGTGAGCGCAGCGCAGCCTCATGCGCGGCGAATGCGCCCTGAAGGGCCAGAACACCGATCATCGGCTGACCGACGCCGGCGTTCACCTGGCGGCTCCGCAGACGGCACGACTGATTACCAGCCGCGCTCAGCGAAGCGCTGAGTCTGGTTGATCTCGTCCATACCGATTCCGGTCATCGGGGCACCGAGGCCGCGACTGACCTTGGCCAGGATGTCGGCGTCGCGGAAGTGCGTGGTTGCTTCCACGATCGCCTTTGCCCGCGGCGACGGGTCATCGCTCTTGAAGATGCCCGAGCCCACGAAGACGGCCTGGGCGCCCAACTGCATGGCAAGCGCCGCGTCGGCCGGTGTGGCAATGCCGCCTGCACAAAACAGCGGCACCTGCAACCAGCCGGTCTCGGCAATTTCCTGCACGAGCGGCAGCGGGGCTTGCAACTGCTTGGCCCATTGGAACAACTCGGCGTGATCGGCCTGTGTGATCTTGCGGATGTCACCGATGATATTGCGCAAGTGGCGGACGGCTTCAACGATGTTGCCGGTGCCCGCCTCGCCCTTGCTGCGGATCATGCAGGCGCCCTCACTGATACGCCGCAATGCCTCACCAAGGTTGGTGGCGCCACAGACAAACGGAACAGTGAACGCCCACTTGTCGATGTGATGCGTCTCGTCTGCAGGAGTGAGCACTTCGCTCTCGTCGATGTAGTCGACGCCGAGGGCCTGCAGAATCTGTGCCTCGACGAAGTGGCCGATGCGGGCCTTCGCCATCACCGGAATGGTGACAGCGGCCTTGATGCCCTCGATCATCTCGGGATCGCTCATCCGGGCGACACCGCCGTCGCGGCGAATGTCGGCTGGTACACGCTCCAGTGCCATGACGGCACATGCTCCGGCATCCTCAGCGATCTTGGCCTGCTCGGCGTTGACGACGTCCATGATGACGCCGCCCTTCATCATTTCGGCAAGGCCACGCTTGACCTGCATGGTGCCTGTGAGCTGGGTGGTGTCGCGCGATGGTGACGTCTGCGAAGTCATGCGTTCAGCGTATCGGTACGGACCTGGCGGCACCGCAGCCAAATCCAGGTGTCCGCAGTACCTGGACCTCTACGAAGTGACGTTGGCCGAGCCCACTCGCGCCAGCTCGATGAATGTACGACCGGGCGTCAGAAGAATCGGTGACCCAGCCGCATCATGCAGCACGAACGGCGACAGTCGGTCTGCTCGCTCCCACGTGCCACGGGTGAGCACGCCGCCGGTGAACAGCCACACTTCGCCGCTGCCGATGGTCTGCGCCTCTGGGCTGCGGTTGTCGGCCGGGCTTGGCTGGTAGTCGACGAAGACGACCAGTACGTTCTCCGTGCTGACCTGGCCGCTGAGTGCGTCCATGTGCGGCGTGCCGCCGTTGGAGCGCGCGTACGCGCCCGACGACGAATCAAAGCGCCACTCGATCGGCAGCCCATCCATGTTCAGATCGACCCCGGCGGCGGGCTCGCCGGCTGACGCCGTTCCCGGCGTCAGATACTGGAACTGTTGCGGAGGCGGCGTCGCGCCTTGGGGCGCGAGTGTCCAGGCGCCAGAGGTGGTTGCGTACAGATCGTGTGGGTTGCGGCGCTCGTTGCTGCGAAAAAAGCCTGCGGCCTTGTAGACGTTGCCGTGCTGTGCGCTGAGGTCGACGAAGTCGCTGCTCTCGATCGTGCGAGTGACATTGGCGTTGCCGCCGCTCCACATGAAGAGTGGGCGGTTGAGCGAACCCAGCAGCAGCACGTCCTGCGTACGCCCCGAACGGATAGGGCCGACCGGATCTGCGCCCTGCGACTGGAAGACGATGGCGAAACGAGTTTGTACCTCGACGATTTCCTCGTAGACGATGTCGGCCTCGTTAAGTCCGCTTTGCGGCCGAGCCGCGGCGTTGTTGTCGATCTTGACGACCAGCGCCGGACGTGCTGCGGCGGCGGGGTCAGTGATGGGCAAACCGGTGAGTGGGTAGACGGGCAAAGGCACTGCGGTGGTCGTGGGTTCGACGACGGTGGACGTCGAGGTGGGCACGACGGTGGTGGAGACCTCTGTGGAAGCGACGGTGGCCGACGCTGACTCGACGGTCGTCGATGCAGCGTCATCGCCACCACACCCGGCTGCGAGGGCGGCCAGCGCAACGACGCTCAACAAACGAACGGTTCGGCTCATAGCTCTCGCAGGAGCGCGATGCGCTCCTCCAGCGGGGGGTGAGTGTCGAACAACTTGTTCCATTTTCCCATCTTTCCTTCGTCGCCGACACCAGACATCGGCTGTTCAATCCACATGTGAGCGGTGGCCGTGGACGCCGAGTGTGTGACGGTGACGTCGTCGCGTAACTTCTCCAACGCGGAGATGAGACCCGGCGGATAGCGGGTGATCTGGCAGGCTGAGATATCGGCAAGCGTCTCGCGTTTGCGACTGATCGTTGCCTGCATCGCCTTCGCAATGAGTGGCGCAAAGATGAGCAGCGCGAACCCTGCGTACGCCAACACGTTGCCGCCGTCGCCGTGGTCGCCGTCGCGTCGTTCCCGACCGCCGTTCCACCACATCATGCGAATGCCGATGTTGGTGAGCAGGGCGATGGAGCCGACCAACGTCACGGCGAGGGTGCTGACCAGGATGTCGTAGTTGCGGATGTGCGACAGCTCGTGCGCAAGCACGCCCTCCAGCTCGACCCGGTTCAGCTTCTCCAGCAGCCCCGTGGTGACGGCGATTGCGGCGTGCTTCGGGTCGCGCCCCGTGGCAAACGCATTCGGCGCCGGATCGTCGACGATGTAGATACCTGGTTTGGGCAGCCCACTTGCGATGCACAGCCCCTCTACAAGGTTGTGCAGCCGTTGGTACTCGACAGCATCGGCGGGGTGAGCGCGGCTGACCTTCAGCGCGATCGCATCAGCCTTCCAATACGAGAAGAAGGCCATGCCAGCGGAAAAAACGAGCGCAACCAGCGTGCCGACGAGACCATTACCGATGAGGAACCCGAACGCCGCACCAACGAGAACCAGCACAAGGACGAACGAGGCGATGAGCGCGACGCTGCGCTGTTTGTTAGCACGAATCAGTTCGAACATGACGAGGTCAGAACTGGACCTTGGGCACCTCGCGGGCGGCCTCGTCGGTCTCGAAGTATTCGCGCTTGTCGAACTTCAGCATGCGGGCGAAGAAGACAGTGGGGAACGCCTGCAGCTTGTTGTTGTAGCCCAACACGCTGTCGTTGTAGAACTGGCGGGCATAAGCCACGCGACCCTCGGTGGCACTGAGTTCTTCCTGCAACGCAAGGAAGTTCTGGTTGGCTTTGAGGTCCGGGTAGGCCTCGCCGAGCGCGAACAGCTGACGCAGCGCGCCGGTCATCTGGTTGTCGGCATTGGCCTGACCGGCGGGCGTTGCGGGGGCGGAAATTGCGGCATTGCGGGCGTTGATGACCGCTTCCAGCGTCGTCTTCTCGTGGGCGGCGTACGCCTTCACGGTCTCGACGAGATTAGGGATCAGGTCGATACGCCGCTTGAGCTGCACATCGATCTGAGACCACGAATTTTCCACCTGGTTGCGGCCGCGGATGAGGCCGTTATAGCTGGCGATGCCGTAGACCGCAAGCAGCACTACGACGACCAGAAGGATGATCCACACCATTTTGTGACTCCGAGGATGTCGGGGCGCTGGGAGGTTGCGCCGTTATGGCGCCATCATACGGGTGCGACGTCGTTGCTGGGGTGACACCGCGCCGGACATGAACGGCCACGGCGACATCGGTCGACGCGTGCGGCTGACGGGAGCGGCTACGGCCTGATACATCGCGAGGTATGCAGCCGCGAGCGCCGCCATCGAGAAATCGTCGGCACGATGATCTCCTGCAGCCACCAACCGGGCTCTGAGCGCCGGGTCGTGCAGCGCTCGGCCGAGCTCCTTCGCCAACGCCGCGACGTCGCCCGGCGGCACCAGCAGCGAATCGATCTCATCAGTCGCGACATTGCGGTAGCCGTCGAGCGAGCTGGCGACAATGCACGTTCCGGCGGCCATCGCCTCGATCAGCAC
>JANLPB010000077.1:0-2728 GCA_031366885.1 Ilumatobacteraceae bacterium | reverse complement strand
CCACCCGGGCTCAGCAGTGCCAGCGGCGACAGCTCATTGCAGCTCGGCGCCGTCCACCGCTTCCTCAACACCGAGGGCACCGTCGAAGTCGACGTCGCCTTCAGTGAACGCGTCGGCGCCAACGACGTGCGCATCCAGGTCGTCACACCCCCGACAGGGCTCACGGGGTTGACCGTCGATTTCGTGCCTCCCGTGAACTCGTTCGTCAACGGCATGACCATCAACCAGATTCCACTCACGGGTGCTGGAACGGCCGTGTTGGAGAAGGCCGACGGCTTCAATCTCACCGCCGCCGGCACGTGGACCATGATCGTCAGCGCGAACGGCGCAGTGGTTGGCGAACAGGACGTATTGGTCGGCGGCGACACCGCAGTCACCACCACCGTCGCCAGCGGCTGACACCGCGCCGCTACTTCAGGGCCGCTACTTCAGGGCCGCTACTTCGCCCCGACGACGCTGGCGAACGGCACGGGAGTGGCGACCTCCAGCTGATCGTACGTGCACGACTCGGTGTCACGATCGGTGCGCCAGCGGAGGAACTGCGAACCGTGCCGGAAGCGTCCTTCCTGCAACTGACCGAAGGTGACCTCCGCCACCAGCTCGATGCGCAGCGGCACCCACGTCAGGTCCTTGCCCGCGTTCCATCGGCTGCCAGCACCCGGCAACCGCTGCCCAGGGTCGGTGGCGGCGTGCTGCCATTCGGCCCATTCACGCCACGGGTGAGCAGCGGTTGCGTCGTGTGTGAGCGGCTCGAGTTCCGTCAGCAGCTCGGTGCGACGCTTGGCTGTGAACGAGGCGGCGACACCCACGTGGTGCAGTCTTCCCTCGCTGTCGTTCAAGCCAAGAAGCAACGAGCCGACGCCCTTGCCATCCTTGTGAACCCGGTAGCCGGCAACCACGCAATCGGCCGTGCGCCGATGCTTCACCTTCACCAACGTTCGCTTGTCGGGCGTGTACGGCTCGGCGATGCGCTTGGCGATCACGCCATCCAAACCGGCGCCTTCGAACTCGGTGAACCACCGGTGCGCAACCTGTGCATCGGTCGTAGAAGGGCACAGATAGATCGGCGCCTTCACACTCGCCAAGGCCTCGGTCAGCAGCGCGTGGCGAACCGACAACGGCTCGTTCATCAGGTCGCGATCGCCCAGCGCCAACAGATCGAACGCGACGAACGAGGCCGGCGTTTCCGCAGCGAGACGCTTCACACGCGATTCGGCGGGATGAATCCGCTGAAGCAGCGCGTCGAAATCCAGGCCGCCATCGTCGGCCGCTGGCAGCACGATCTCGCCGTCGACCACACAGTGCAAGGGCAGCTCGGCGAGCAACGGCGCCAGCAATTCGGGGAAGTAGCGGGTGAATGGTCGCTCGTTGCGGCTGGCCAGTTCGAGCGTGTCGCCGTCGCGAAACACGATGCAGCGAAAGCCATCCCACTTCGGTTCGTACAACCAGCCGTCGCCGTCGGGAATGCCGTTGGCCAACTTGGCCAGCATCGGCGCGAGCGGTGGGGAGATCGGGAGTGCCATCCGCCCATGATGCCCGCTGAGCTCGGTCGCGTGTGAACGAGTCGGGGTCCGCCTATTAGGGTTTCGCATCGTGACCCTTGACCCCAACGCTGCCGACCCGATGGCCGACAAGCTCCGCGACCTCCACGAACGACGAGAGCAGGCGTTTCATGCCGGTTCGCCACGATCGGTTGAGCGCCAGCACGAGAAGGGCAAGTTGCTCGCCCGTGAGCGAATCGACGTGTTACTGGACCCGGGCAGCTTTCAGGAACTCGACCTGCTGGCCCGCCACCGCGCACAGTCCAGCGGGCTCGACGAGCGGCCCTACACCGACGGTGTGATCACCGGTTGGGGCACCATCGACGGGCGCAAGGTGTTCATCTTCAGCCAGGACTTCACCGTCTTTGGCGGCGCACTCGGCGAGGTGTTCGCCGAAAAGATCCACAAGATGATGGATCTGGCGCTGAAGGTTGGCGCACCGGTCATCGGCCTCAACGATGGCGCCGGCGCCCGCATCCAAGAGGGCGTGGTCAGCCTGGCAAGCTATGGCGGCATCTTTCACCGCAACGTGTTGGCCAGCGGCGTCATCCCCCAGATCTCCGTCATCCTCGGCCCGTGTGCCGGCGGTGCCGTGTACAGCCCGGCGATGACCGACTTCATCTTCATGGTGCGCGAGAGCAGCCACATGTTCATCACCGGCCCCGATGTCGTGAAGACGGTCACCGGCGAGGAAGTCACGCTCGAGGAACTGGGCGGCGCGATGAGCCACGCCAGCAAGAGCGGCGTTGCCACGTTCGTCGCCAATGACGAGAAAGCGTGTCTCGACGACGTGCGCTTCCTGCTCAGCTTCCTGCCGAGCAACAACCTCGAGGAGGCGCCGCCTGTCGAGACCGGCGACGACCCCGACCGGTTGTGCGAAGCGTTGCGCACGATTCTTCCTCCGTCGCCGAACCAGCCCTACGACATGAAGAACGTCATCAAGGAAGTCGTCGACGATGGCGAGTTCTTCGAATACTTCCCGCACTGGGCACGCAGCATTATTTGCGGCTTCAGTCGTGTCGATGGACATCCGGTGGGCATCGTCGGCAACCAGCCACTGGTGCTGGCCGGCGTGCTCGATATCGAGAGCAGCGAGAAAGCCGCACGCTTCGTGCGCACATGCGATGCGTTCAACATTCCACTGCTGACGTTCGTCGATGTGCCTGGCTTCCTGCCCGGTGTCGATC
>JANLPB010000021.1:0-5065 GCA_031366885.1 Ilumatobacteraceae bacterium | reverse complement strand
GGACGATCACATTGGTGCGACCGCTGCCATGCTGAATGCACGAGGGACGGGCATCGCAGCCGTCGCGCGTAGCTTGAGGCCAGTTCGGCGGTGAGTTGATTCGCGTCGGTTCCGAGTGAGGCGAGGAGCGCTTCGGGGGTTGTCTGAGCTCCCATGTCGAAGAAGTGGTCGATCTGTTCCTCGGAGTCCGGTTCGGTGAAGCACTGGGAGAAGAAGAACCGCAGGAAGTCGTGGAAGTTCGAGAGCCAGTAGTGACGGTTCCACTTCGACCAGCCGTCGTGGCTGGCGTGGACATCTTCGAAGCGTTCGTGTGCGGCGACGCACTCGGCGTGTTCGGCCGCGAGCGGCACGTTCGGCGCGAGGAGATCGCCGTAGTGCTCGGGGTCGGTCGGCCGATCCGACGCTCCGTTGCCCAGTCCATCGAAGGCCAGACCCGGTACCGCTGGGCCAGCCATGGGCTTTGTGTCGCCAGAAGTCGGTGTAAACGATGGACCAGGTCGACATCATCAGCAGGACCCTGTCGCCAGCGCCGAACTCATGCCATGCAATGCGTTGCCCGCGCACGCGCACCGTCCCGGTGGCCACTGGGTCAGCTTCAACCAACATGACACCCGCCGGACTATCGGCGACGCGAGAGCGGGGAAGCTCGGGTCTGATTCGGACGTGAACGTTGAGTGACTTCGATGTTGATGGTCATGTTCGATGTCATGGTGCGGTGAGGATGGCGATGCGTCCTTGGATGAACTCAATGATCTCGCTGTCGCCCATCGCAGCTCCGCGTCGGACGGCAGTGGCGAACTCGGCCGAACCGAGATTTTCGCGCAGCGTCCCAACGGATCTGGTGATCTGTTCGGCGTCGCCGGCCACGAAGGGCAACGCGTAGACGGCACCGACGGCTGTCAGGGCACCGTGAAGCGTGGCTGCCGAGCGATCGTCGTGCAATTGGCACAGGATGCCGAACACGTGCCGGAGTGAGAGCCATTGGTTCGCCCAGTCGCCACCGCGGAACCAGAGGTCGATCACGCCGGCGAACCCGGCGAGCGCGGCAAGCGGCGCTCCTCGGCGAGCCTCCAACCAGAGCACTTCGGTGAGCGCGAACGCCTGTACCCAGCGGTTGCCGGCGTCGGCAGCGACGGCAGCCGCTTGCGCCAATAGCGTCGCCGCAGCAGTCTCGTCGCTCGACTCGAACGCGAGCCCTAGTGCGTACGAAGCTTGCGCCAGCGCCGTCGGCGACCCCGAGTGACGAGCCACCGCCAGACCCTCGGTGGCGAGTTCGGCGCCACGCTGTGGGTCGCCGACGCTGGTGTAGGCGACTGAGCGCATGTACAACGCATGAGCGAGGCGCGACGTCGAACCGTCTCGGGCGTCGTCGAGCATGCGCTCGATCCATTGTTGCGCGACCTTTGCATCACCTTTGTAGAACCACGAGTTGCCGTGAGCTCGCTCGGCCAGTCCCGACGAGCTAGTGCCCAGTCGAACCGACGCGCCCAGTGCGAGATCAGCGAACTTGATGGAGTCGTCGAGATCCCCACGGACGAAGCGGCCGTAGGCAGCAATGCCCAGGACCGTGGGCGAGAGCGCTGCTGACTCGAACCTTGCCATGGCGATGACATCGTCGGCCCAGGCGATCACCTCCGCTCGCATCGAACGGATTGAGTACTCGTGCATTGCCGCGAGGAGGCGGCACCCGCTGTCGACCTCTCCGCGGTCGAGCATCCACGAGAACGCGACGCGTAGGTTGTCGAAGTCACGGTCGAGCCGCGCGGACGCGGCGGCCTCCTCGGGTCCGGTGAGCGCAATGCCGGCGCGTTCGGCGAAGTCGAGGTACCAGCGGACGTGGCGCCCGCTCACTGCGACGTCGCCGCCCGCATGTGCGCGCCCGAACTCGCGCAGCGGCTCGAGAACGCGGTACCGGCCGCCCTCGGGATCGGTCACCTGCACCATCGACTTGTCGACGAGGGCAGCGAGCACCCGAGCGACCGAAGCGGCGTCCAGCGACCCGTCCCCCATGCTGTCGTCGGCACAGATCGATTCCACGGCATCCAGACCGAAGCCGCCAGCGAACACCGCCAGGCGACTGAAGAGCTTCTGCTCCCCGGCCGTGAGCAAGTTGAATGACCAGCCGACGAGATCGCTCAGGGTGGAGTGGCGCTCGGTCGGCGCGAACAGGGCGTGGTCGAGCAGATCGAATCGCTGTTCCAGACGCTCGGCGAGCGCGGTCGGGCTGATGGCGCGCAGTCGAGCGGCCGCCAGCTCGATGGCGAGCGGCAGGCCGTCGACCCGACGGACGATCGCGGCGACGGCCTCGGCGTTCTCGGGGCCGAGCACGAAACCCGGGCACGACGCCGCGGCTCGGTCGACGAACAGACGCACCGCCGGCGCCGCTGCGATTTCGCCGAACCCCGTCGACGACGGCGCGACAGCGAGCGGCTGCACACGAAATACGTGCTCGACCGGCAGGCCGAGCACCTCGCGGCTCGTCGCGAGGACCGTGAGGTCGGCGCACGACGCGAGCAACCGGTCGATGAGCCGCGCCACGGACGTGCGCAGATGCTCGCAGTTGTCGAGTACCAGCAAGGCTCGGCGGCCACGGAAGAACTCGATCAGCGTGTCCTCCGTAGAGAGGTGCTGTCGCTGCTGCACATCGATGGCGGTGGCCACCGACGCAACGGTCGAGTTGTGATCGTGCACCGGCGCAAGTTCGACGATGTGGACTTGACCGCCCCGCGCGTCCCACACGTCGCCGGCGACGCGCAAGGCAAGCCGGGTCTTCCCCACACCGCCAGGCCCGACGAGCGTGACCAGCCGATGCTGACTCAAGGCTGCCACGACGCGGGCCACGTCGGCGGCGCGCCCGACCAACGGTGTCATCTCGGTGGGAGGCGGTCGGAGCTGGCGGACCGGCAGCGGCACCGGCGCGCCGAGCAATGTGGGATCGCTGTCGAGGATTCGAACCTCGAGTGCACGGATCGCTGCCGGCGGATCGAGCCCAAGTTCGTCGCGGAGGATCGAACGAAATGCGCTGACACGGCGCAATGCGTCGGCTGACCGGCCCGTGCGGTGCAGCGCGGTGGCCAAGAGGATCCACGAACGCTCGCGCAGCGGATGCTCGGACACCATCGCCTCCAACTCGGCGACGACGACGCGCTCCTCGCCGAGTTCCAACCGCAGCGCGAGCCACTCCTCCAGAGATGTCAGCCTCAACTCGTCGAGACGGGTGAACTCGGGCCGTGCCCAATCCCGCCCGGCGAACTCGGCGTAAGGGACACCGCCCCATTGGCCGAGCGCGGCCTCGAAACGTCTGGACGCTGCATCCTCGTCCGTCTCGGCGCGGGACGCAGCGCACATCGTCTCGAAGCGCCAGGCATCCACCGCGCCCTCCTCGACGTCCAACGCGTACCCAGGCGGACGGGCGACGATCCGCGCATCAGGGTGCAGCAACCGACGCAACCGGGAGACGTTGCCCTGTAGCACGGCACGCGGGTCGGACGGCTGCTGCTGTCCCCACAGTTCGTCGCACAGACGGTCGACGCTGACGGCATCGCCGTGCGCGGCCACCAGCATGGCCAGTAACTGCCGCGGCTTGGGGCCACCGATCGCCCCCCGCACGCCCCCGCGCCGGACCTCGACGGTGCCGAGCACGCGAATGTCCAGCTCGTTCCCCATGTGACGATTCTGCCAGCACCGCTTGCAGGCCGCTTGCAGAACGACCGCGCGGAACGCCTGCCGACTGCAGGTCCGCTGCACGCGCCCGCGCCCACCATGACCTCATCAACGGCCGCTCGGCCGGACGAACCAAGGAGCACCGACATGAGCAACGGAACCGAGACAGCAACACCCACTAACCCCAACAAGGCGCTGTGGGAGAAGGGAGACTTCACCCGCATCGCCGACACCATGCGCGCGAGCGGCGAGTCATTCGTCGGACGCCTCGGCGTGCAGCCGGGCCACCAGGTCCTCGATCTGGGCTGCGGCGACGGCACCACTGCCATTCCGGCAGCTCAACGGGGCGCGACGGTGCGTGGTATCGATATCGCCCGGAACCTGGTGGCCGCAGGCAGCGCTCGAGCGAAGGGACTGGGCCTCGCTACCTGCACGTTCGAGGAGGGCGACGCGTCGAACCTCGAGTCCGTCGACGCCGAGACCTTCGATCTCCTGGTCAGCGTCTTCGGTGCGATGTTCGCACCCCGACCCCACGAAACCGCTGCGGAGATGGTGCGCGTGGTGAAGCCGGGCGGTCGGATCGTCATGGGCAACTGGATTCCCGGTGATTCGACCCTGGTGGCGCAGATCCTGCGCATCAGTGGCTCGTACTCGCCGCCGCCTCCGGAGGGCTTCGTCAGTCCGGTTACCTGGGGGCTAGAGGACCACGTGCACGATCGTTTCACTTCGGCGGGCATCCGCGCCGACCGCATCCGCTGCGAGCGTGACACGTGGATGTTCGACTTCGCCGGCACCCCGGTGCAGTTCGTCGACGCCTTCCGCAACTACTACGGCCCGACGATGAACGCCTTCGCCGCCGCCGAGTCCAACGGCAAGGCGGCCGACCTCAAGGCCGACCTCGAGGACCTGTTCACCGCCCAGAACACCAGTGTCTCGCCCGAACGGACCATCATTCCGGCGACGTTCCTCAAGGTGACCGTCGACCGCTGAGCGTTCACTTCCCATCAGGATCTCTTGGCCACCAGTGGCCAGTTCCGGTGGCCACCGACAGTTGAACTTCACGTGTACGGAGCAGCCCGGTTCTTTCGCTGTGGCGACAGCGTCGAGGAGCCGGCCGCGCACGATCATGTCGCGACAGTCCGCCCGTTGCTGCCAACTTCGGTAGCTCGACGGGCGGAATCTGTCCGATGAAGGGTCGGACTGAGTAGATGTCGTCGCTGTGGTAGCGGAGTGGTAGCAACGCCGGCCGAACCGGGGCGGAAGTCAGCGAACGTTGCGAACGCCCGACCCGCAAAGGCACCAGCTCAGCCGTACTTTCGCGAACGCCGGCGAACAACGGCGAACGCAACGAAGGCGTTTCCTAAACCGCAGGTCGCAGGTTCAAATCCTGCCGGGGGCGCAA
>JANLPB010000370.1:0-10370 GCA_031366885.1 Ilumatobacteraceae bacterium | reverse complement strand
TCAGCAGTGACGAGGGCGCTCTGACTGCCTTCGCCGGCAAGGTGCCGTCGCACCAGTAATCCCACGATCGCGTGTGCATCGCGAAACGGCGTGCCGCGTTGCACCAGCCACTCCGCCAAGTCCGTTGCAGAACCAGTCTCAGAGTCTGCGGCGGCTTGCATTCGCTCGGGCACCCACGTAGCGGTTGCGATCATGCCGGCCATCGCGCCCAGCGCCAGCGAGATCTGGTCCACCGCATCGAAGAGCGGCTCCTTGTCTTCCTGGTAGTCGCGGTTGTACGCAAGCGGAAGACCTTTCATCGTGGCGAGGAAGCCGGTGAGATTGCCGATCAGGCGGCCAGCTTTACCGCGAGCGAGTTCGGCGATGTCAGGGTTCTTCTTCTGCGGCAGCATCGACGAACCGGTGGCGTACCCGTCGTCGAGCTTGGCGAACCCAAACTCCTCGGTCGTCCACAGCACGAATTCCTCGCCGATGCGCGACAGGTTGATGCCAACCAACGTGAGGGCGAACAACGCCTCGGCGATGTGGTCACGAGAACCGACCGCGTCGAGCGAGTTCTCGAAACGAGCGGCAAACCCCAGTTCGTGTGCGGTGAAGTCCGGGTCGAGGGGAAGCGACGAACCGGCGAGCGCACCCGCACCGAGCGGAGAGACATCGATACGCTCGAGGGCATCCAGTATCCGCTCGACGTCGCGCGCCAAGGCCCACCCGTGGGCGAGCAGATGATGGGCCAGCAACACGGGCTGCGCCCGCTGGAGATGCGTGTAGCCGGGGAGATAGACGTCGCCGGCGGCGACAGCCCGTTGCAGCAACACTTGTTGCAGATCAACGATCCTTTGAGCGACTCGTACCAGTTCGCGCTTGAGCCAACGACGAACGTCGGTGGCGGACTGGTCGTTCCGACTGCGACCTGTGTGCAGTTTCGCGCCGGCAGGCCCGGCCAACTCGGTGACGCGACGCTCGACTGCGGTGTGGATGTCTTCGTCGCTGAGGATGAACTCGAACGTACCGGCCGACATCTCCTTGGTCACCTGGTCGAGCGCCGCGACCACCGAATCACGCTCGATGTCGGTGATGATGCCGACGTGGGCGAGGCCTCGGACGTGTGCCACAGACCCGGCAACATCGTCGGGCCACAAGCGTTTGTCGAACGACAGGCTTTCGGTGTACGCCATCAACTCGGCCGCCGGGCCGCCTTGAAAGCGGCCATGCCAAAGTGCCTTCCCGCTCATGACAGCCCCGCCACGTCGCGCAGCCGAGCTGCCAGTGCCTCGCCACCCATTGATTCTTCAGCCACGCACAGCAACGTATCGTCGCCCGCAACAGTGCCCAGCAATCCGTCCATCCCGCTGCGGTCCAGGGCCGACGCGACGACGTGTGCGCAGCCCGGCGGCGTGCGCAGAACCACAAGATTCCCCGACCGCTTCACCTCTGCGACCCACTCCCCCAAGACACGGCGAAGCTGGTCCTCAGGGGCCAACCGAGCGGGCTCGTATTCGGGGATGGCGTAGACCGTCTCTCCGCCAGGCACGCGGACTTTGACCGCGCCGAGATCTTCCAGGTCGCGTGACACGGTCGCTTGGGTTGCGGCGATGCCCTCGGCGGCAAGCAGATCCACCAGCTGCGGCTGATTGGTGACCGCATGCTTCATGATGAGCTTCGAAAGGCTCTGTTGACGCTGCACTTTTGAACTCATGACACGGGGCTCATTTCAACGGACTCCCAGGAGAAGGGCGAGCGCAGCGCGAGCGACGTGCATACGGTTGTGTGCCTGCGCGAACACCCGGCTGGCAGGCCCGTCGATCACGTCGGCAGCAACTTCTAGGCCCCGGTACGCGGGCAGGCAGTGGTAGAACGCGGCACCCGAGGCGGCTTGCGCCATCAGTGCGCTGTCGACGCTGTAGCCCTCGAAGGCTTGCTTGCGCCGCTGCTTCTCGGTCTCTTGCCCCATCGACGTCCAACTGTCGGTGTGAACGGCCACAGCGTCACGAACGGCCTCGGCTGGCCGGTGCACTTGAATCACCGTGCCGGGGCCGAGCGTGTTCACTCGTTCCATCTCGGCATCGTCTGCGTGATAGCCAACGGGACAGGCGAGCGTCAGCGTTGCACCCAAGAGCACACACGCCTCGCCGAGAGAACGCGACACGTTGTTGTAGTCACCCACGTAGGCGACACGCAGATCGACGAGCGAACCGTGAACCTGCTGCATCGTCAGCACGTCTGCGAGCGCCTGCAGCGGGTGCGAATGGTCACTGAGCATGTTGACCACGGGCACAGAGCTGACGGCAGCCATGCGACGCACGATGTCGTGGGAGAACACACGTGCCGCCAGCACGGCGTGGTAGCCAGCCATCACCCTCACCACGTCTTCCACAGGCTCGCGAACGTCGAAACCAACCTCCTCGCCACGTGTGTAGACCGGGTGGCCGCCGAGCTGGACGACCGCCATCTCCATCGAATGGCGGGTGCGATTCGAGGGCTTCTCAAAGATCAACGCGACGCCCAGGCCCGCCAACACCGTCGGAAGTTTCGGTTGCTCCGCAAGGGACAGGATGGTGCGCAACTCGTCGCCGGTGAAGTCGGTGATGTCCAACAGGTGACGTGTCACGACACAAACTCCTTGAGCACCGAGGTCAGAGTCTCCACGGCCTCGTCGATCTCGGCCGAACTGACGGTGTACGGCGGCGCCAACCGCAGCGCTGTGCCGGTCACCGCATTTGTGACGAGACCCTCCTGCAGCAGACGCGCATAGACGGCCTTGGCATCGATACCTTCGGCGAGCTCCACCGCGAGCAGCAAGCCTGCGCCGCGCACGCTTGCTACGCCGGTCACCGCCTCCAGCTTGGTAGTCAACTCCGCACCACGGTCAGCGGCAAGTTGCGGGGCGTTGATCCGTCGCATCTCGCCGAGCACGGCGCTGACGACGGCCGTCGCAATGGCGGTGCCGCTGTAGGTGCTGCCGTGGTCCCCGGGCTGGAACACGCCGGCCACTTCCCGCTTGGCCCACATTGCCCCGACCGGGAACCCGTTACCCATCGCCTTCGCCATCGTCACCACGTCGGGCACCACGCCCGCATGCTGGAAACCGAACCATTCACCCGTGCGGCCGAAGCCCGTCTGGATCTCGTCCATCATCATCAGCACGCCACGCTCGCTGCACAGTTCGCGCACGTCGCGCAGGTACTGCGGGTCCGCTGGGATCACCCCACCCTCACCCTGTACCGGCTCGAGCAGGACTGCTGCCACCGACGGATCGATGGTGGCCTCCAGGGCGGCGACGTCATTGAACTCGACGTGGCGAAAGCCGTCGGGCATCGGCTGGAACGGTTCGTGCTTGGCGGGTTGACCGGTGGCGGCAAGCGTGGCCAGTGTGCGTCCATGGAAACTGCCGTATGCGCTCACTACGACGTGCCTACCGCGGCCACCGAATTTACGGGCCAGCTTGAGCGCCGCCTCGTTGGCCTCTGCCCCGCTGTTGCAGAAGAAGACCTGGCCCGCGTGGCCGGTGGCTTCGGCAAGCAGCGCGTTCACCTCGACCGCAGCGCGGGCAGCCCACGGGTTCGCAAAGAGATTGCTGACGTGCAGCAGCGTGTCGGCCTGGCGAGCAATAGTTTCGGTGACCACCCGATGCGAATGCCCGAGCGAGGTCACGGCCAGCCCGCACAGGAAGTCGAGGTAGCGCTTCCCATCGGTGTCCCAGAGCACCGTCCCACGGCCCTTTGCAAACAGGACCTGGGGCGCTCCGAAGACTGGAATAAATGGGCAGTAGTCGCTCTGGGCAACTGCGGTGTCGAATG
This sequence comes from Ilumatobacteraceae bacterium, assembly GCA_031366885.1. Lineage (GTDB taxonomy): Bacteria > Actinomycetota > Acidimicrobiia > Acidimicrobiales > Ilumatobacteraceae > UBA668. The sequence continues at coordinate 6,573 of JANLPB010000370.1, read as the reverse complement.
CGTGAGTGCTCACTTGACCATCGTTCCTATTCCCTCATCGGTGAACACTTCCAATAGCAGCACATGGGGAATGCGTCCGTCGAGAATGTGCGCGTGGCGCACACCGTTGCGTACGGCGTGCACACAGCTCTCGACCTTCGGAATCATCCCGCCGGCGATGGTGCCATCGGCCATCAGCGCGTCGAGTGCCTCGGGTGTCGTTTGGCGGATGAGCGTCGACGGGTCGTCGACGACTTGCCGCAAGCCCTCGATGTCGGTGAGATACACCAACTTTTCAGCACCCAATGCCTCGGCGATTGCACCGGCAACGGTGTCGGCGTTTATGTTGTAGGCCTGACCGCTGGCGTCAGTGCCGATGGTGGCGACGATGGGGATGAACTCCTCACCGAGCAGGCCACGCAGGATCATCGGGTTGATTGATTCGACGTCGCCGACGAAGCCCAACTCGGGGTCGCGTGCGACGGCGCGGATAAGCCCGGCGTCTTCGCCGCTGACCCCAACGGCCAGCGGACCGTGCACGTTGATGGCAGCAACCAGCTGCGGATTGACCTGACCGATCAGCACCATGCGAACGATGTCGACGGTCTCAGCGTCTGTCACGCGCAGCCCATTGCGGAACTCAGTCACCTTTCCAAGTCGAGTCATCAGATCGCTGATTTGTGGCCCGCCACCGTGGACCACGACTGGCCGCATTCCGACCTGGTGCATTAGGACGATGTCTTGCGCGAAGAGGGCGAGCGCATCGCTCTCGCTGGCACCGGCGAGCGCGTTGCCGCCGTACTTGACGACGACCACCTGCCCGGCGAAGCGGCGAATGTACGGCAGCGCCTCGACCAGCATCGCCGCCTTATCGGCTGCTGTCGTTCCAGATGTGTTTTCAGATGCCATTCCAGATGCCGCTGCGCTCACGGGTACATCCCAACCAGCGATAATCCAGCGGTTTCGTCGAGACCGAGCGCAACGTTTGCGGCCTGTACCGCGCCCCCGGAGGCACCCTTCGCAATGTTGTCGATCGCGCACAGGGAGATGACCGTGCCGGTTCGCTGGTCGTAGCGGACGGTGAGGTGCGCCATGTTGCTGCCCAGCGTCGCCTTTGTCGACGGTGACATTTCGTCGACCACGACGAATGGCTCGTCTCGGTACCACTCGCGCAGAGACTCCAGTAGCGATTCGGTTGTCACCGATGCACTCGGCCGCGCGTAGCACGTCGAGAGCAACCCTCGACTCAGCGGAGCCAAGTGCGGAGTGAACAGCACCTGCGCTCCGATCTCCTGCTCGATCTCGGGTGTGTGGCGGTGATCCAGCAATCCGTAGGCGGTGACGTCTTCGTCGGCGGTGCAGAACAACGATGAGTGCTTGAGGGCCCGGCCTGCTCCGCTGACACCCGTGATGCTGTTTATCACCACACCGGTCGTCTCGATCAAACCGTTGGACACCAGTGGTGCCAAGGCCAGGGTTGCGGCCGTCACGTGGCAACCCGGGGTGGCGATCAGGCTGGCGCCGACCAGCTCGGCACGATGCAGCTCGGGCAGACCGAAGACGGCCTGTTCCAGCAGGGCCGGTTGATCATGAACGAAGCCGTACCACTGCGGGTACAGCGAAGCGTCCTTCAGTCGATACGCAGCGGAGAGGTCCACCACGCATCCGACGGAACCAACCAACTGCGGCGCCAACGCCATGCTGGCCTCGTGCGGTAACCCGAGGAAGACCAGATCCAGGTCGGCGGCACGCTCGGTTGCGAACTCTTCGAACACCAGCGACGGATAGCGCCCCGCCACGCTGGGGTACAACGAGGCGGCGCGAACGCCGGCCTGCGTATCGCCAGTTGCGTACACCACCTCGAACTCAGGGTGCTGCGCGCACAACCGCAGTAACTCAGCGCCCGTGTACCCCGACGCACCGACTATTCCGACTCGAACCATGGCGCATGACTATACATGCATCTGCATTGTCATGCAACGAAGCGGATGTCGACCTTCAGGTACCCCAGCGAACGAAACAGTGTGTACAGCATCAGCTTGGTGTTGTCCTCTGCGCGCTGTTGCAGATCGCTCGCGTCGGCGGCGACTGCCATCTTCTTCATTGCCGCCTTGTAAAGGTCGTTCTCACTGGTCGGGTTGTCACTGAAGATGCCGCCGACACGGTTCAGCAGGCCGCGGTCGCGGTTCATCACGTGACTCTGCTCGTGATCAAGGACCGGCTCGGCGAGGACGGGCCTGGGCAGGGTGACCATGACGGATGTTCTGTCCTCACCCACTACGACGGCGACGGTGGGTAGTTTGGTGAAATCGACCACAGCATCGACGCTGCCGATGCCGACGAACTGCACGCGCTCGCCGGCGACCGCGGACGGCAACCACGCGACGTCATCCTCTTGATCGATGGTGACCTCGAATTGCGCCTGGGCCGCGTGGTACTCGGACAAGTCGCGAAGGTTGACCAGCACGGGTGGCGGCGAGTGATCCACCGTTTCGGTCGTGAATGGTGTACCGAGCAATCGACCGACCAACACCACGCCCACCGCAATGAGCGCAGCGATGACGGCAAGACCGGTGATGAACGCAGGAAACCGGCTGCGGTTCTGGTTGCTCATGGTGTGTGTTGCTCCTGTCGGCTCCAGGGGGAACCAATGGATGACGCCGACGCGGCAGAATGATGACGTGAGTACGCCTGACTTCTCCCCAGATTTCGCGTCGTGCAAACACAAATTGCTAGTCGCGACGCCGCCACTCACGGATCCGAACTTCGATCGCACAGTGATCTACGTGCTGGAACACAGCGAGGATGGCGCCGTTGGGGTCGTGCTCAATCGGCCCCTGGACGAGGACGCGCCGGGAGAATTGCATGCATGGGCAGTTCATATGAGCCCGCCAGCGACGTTGTTCGGCGGCGGCCCGGTCGACGCCTCGGCGTTGATCGCCCTGGCCAAGCTGACTGGCGCCGTCGAGGGTGCATGGAGTCGCGTGGCCGACGGTCTCGGCTCCATCGACCTGATGCTCGACCCAGACGCTGTCGCACAACGCGTGCATGCCTTGCGGGTGTTTCGCGGCTACTCGGGTTGGGGCGCGCAGCAGTTGGACGAGGAGTTGACCGAGGGCGCGTGGATGGTGCTCGACGCGGAACTGACCGATGTCTTCTCTGAGTCGCCTGCTGATCTGTGGCGCACCGTGTTGCGCCGCCAGGGTGGCCGCCTTGCCTGGGTTGCCAATGCCCCCGACGATCTGAGCGCCAACTGAACGCCCTCAGGCGCGAAGGGTTGCACCCATCTTGGCCGTGGCCGTTTCGACCTTGCCGCGCACGCTGGCCACGTCTTCGTCTGTGAGCGTGCGATCGAGCGCCTGCAAACGCAGGCGGTACGCCAGGCTGCGGGTCCCCTCGGGCAGGCCTGCGCCTCGATATACATCGAACAGGGCCAGATCGACGAGTACGACACCTGCGGCCTGCCGAATTCCCTTGTCGACCTTCTCCGCAGTCACGCGATCTGGGACGATGAATGCCAGATCGAGGTCGCTGGAGGGAAAGCGACCCGTCGCCTTCCACTGCGGAACCTTCGGGTCGACGCCGAGCAGGACGGTCAGGTTCAGTTCCAGTACGGCAACGCGCTGTGCGATATCGAAGGCGTCCGTGACGTCTGGGTGTATCTCGCCGACGGCGCCAATCGCGTCCTTGCCCAGCGACAGCGTCGCCGAGCGTGATGTGTGCAGACCCGCTGGGACGGCGCTTTGGTCGAGGCGAGCGCCCCAGCCCATCGCGGCGGCGAGCTCGCGCCATACGGCAACAGCTGCCGGCGCAGCAGCACCTGCAAGCACGATGCCGAGCGCTTCGTACTCCGCCGGCAACACGTCGTTGCTGGTCGGGTAGACGTGCCCGATCTCGAACAGCGAAACGCCCGGGCGGCGGTGTGACTCGTTGAAGGCAACGGCCTTCAACAGACCCGGGCGCAACGACGTTCGCAAGATGTCGTCGCCGACGGCCAATGGGTTGGCGAGGCGCACGGCCTCGGCCGGAAGACCGGCCTTGCTGAGCTCGTCGGCGGCGAGGAACGGATGCGGCATTGCTTCGCTGAGGCCCAGACCAAGGAGAACATCGCGCAGGCGACGACGGCGCTGTTGGACAGCACTCAGACCACCGGGCAGGGTGCTCTTCGGCACGGTCTTACCGAGACGGTCGTAGCCGTAGTGGCGGGCGACCTCCTCGATGATGTCGACCTCCTGCGTGCAATCGGGTCGCCACGAGGGAACTGTGACCTCGAGGTCCTCACCCGCTGGCCGTACCACGAACCCGATCGGTGTGATCAGTTTGGCTATCGCAGCGGCATCGAAGGGGGTACCGAGCAATGCGGACACACGCGCAGGTCGAACAGAGATCGTCGTGACGTCGGGCAGGTTCTCAGTGCGAGCATCCACCATGCCCTCGTGCACCACCAGGTCGGGACACGTCAGTGAGAGCAGCTCGACGAAGCGGGCGATTCCGCGTTCGATTCCCAACGGGTCGACTCCGCGCTCGAACCGAGCGGACGCCTCGCTGCGCAGACCGGAGCGAGCGACGCTGCGCATGATGGCCGTGGGTTCGAACCAGGCGGACTCGAGCGCAATCGTCGTTGTCGTCGCGCTGATCTCGGTGTTCTGCCCACCCATGATGGCGGCGAGGCCGATTGGTCGGTCCGTGGCATCGCAGATCAACAGGTCGTCGGCGGTGAGCGTGCGCGCCACGTCGTCGAGGGTGACCAGTACTTCGCCTTCGTCGGCCAGCCGAACTCGGAACCCGCCGCCGCCGAGTGTTGCGAAGTCGTACGCATGGTTCGGCTGGTTGGTCTCCAGCATCACGTAGTTGCTGACGTCGACGACGTTGTTGATGGGCCGCATGCCAGCCGCGGCCAGGCGTCGGCGCAACCAGTCCGGAGAGTCGGTGACATTGACGCCACTGATGACCGTCGAGGTGAAGCGGGGGCAACGGTCGCCGGCGACGAGCTCGACTGAGGCGGAAAGCGCCGGCTGGCCGAGCGCCGGTAGAACAGGCGCGGCCAGCACGGTAGCTCCGAGCTTCGCGGCGACATCGCGCGCGACACCCAGGTGGCCGTAGCAGTCGGGTCGGTTGCGCAGCACGTCGAGGTCGTAGACGACTTCCTCGCCGAGGCCCAGCGCCTCGCCGTATGGCAGGCCGAGTGGAGTGCCAATGGGAAGAATGAGGATGCCGCTGTGGTCATTGCCGAGACCGAGTTCGCTGGCACTGCACAACATGCCGTCGCTGCTGATCCCAAGGATCGGCTTCGGCTCGATTGCGCGGCCATCGGGCATGCGTGTGCCCGGGGTGGCAAGCGGGATGACATCGCCCGGCTGCATGTTGAAGGCACCGCACCAGACGTGGCGCTCGACCCCGTCGCCGGCGTCGACGAACACGCGATGCACCTTCGCTGCGTCGGGGTGGCGTTCGGTGCGAAGGACCTGAGCGGTGATGACGCCAGCAACCGAACCGCCGACGCGCTCGACACTCTCGACCGCAAGGCCGAGGTTGGTGATGATGTCGGCGGCGGCGTCAGTGTCGTCGCCCACCGGTACGAGTGCGTTGAGCCAAGAATGAACGATCTTCACGGGTGGCCCTCAGAACTGCTCGATGAAACGAATGTCGTTGCTGTACATCTCGCGGACGTCGCCGATGGCGTGGCGCTCCTTGGCCATGCGGTCGATACCGAAGCCGAACGCGAAGCCGCTCCACTCCTCTGGGTCGAGCCCGCCGGCGCGCAACACGTTGGGGTGCACCATTCCGCACCCGCCGAGCTCCAGCCAATCGCCAGCGGGCGTGCGGATATCGAACTCCGCAGACGGCTCGGTGAAGGGGAAGTAACTGGGCCGCAGGCGACTGGTGAAACCTTCGCCGAAGAACGCCTTTGTGAACGCCTCGATAGTCCCGGCAAGGTCGGCCAGCGTGATGCCGCGGTCGATGACCAAGCCCTCGATCTGGTGGAACACGGCAAGATGGGTGGCATCGGTGGTCTCGTTGCGGAAGACCCGGCCCGGCATGATCATGTAGATCGGCGGCTCGAGGTTCTGCATGACGCGGATCTGCACTGGCGAGGTGTGCGTGCGCAGCACCGTGCTTCCAGGCTCGCCGTGCTCGACGTAGAACGTGTCGTGCATGCTGCGCGCAGGATGGTTCGCAGGCATGTTGAGCGCTTCGAAGTTGTACCAATCGGTCTCCACCTCGGGCCCCTCGGCCACCTGGAAACCAAGACCGATGAACACATCTTCCAGTCGCTGCCACGCCTGAGTCACCACGTGAGCGTGACCGCGACCGGGGCGCTGCATGACCTCCGTGAGATCGATGCGCTCGGCTTCCAACTGCGCAGTGCGCTCGGCGCTGCGGAACTCGGTAAGCCGCATGAGCAGCGCATCGGTCACATGCGCGGTCGCCTCGTTCAGCGAGCGACCTGCGTGCTTCTTCTCCTCGATTGTCGCCAGCTTCCCCAAGCCGGCCTTCAAATCGGTGAGCGTGCCGCGCCTGCCCAGCACCTCTTGCTCGACGATGCGAACGTCCTCACTACTGGTTGCGACAGCGAGACGCGCGAGTGCGCTG
>JANLPB010000277.1:0-5242 GCA_031366885.1 Ilumatobacteraceae bacterium | reverse complement strand
TGATTGGCGGACCACCCTTGCGGAACGGCTTCGGCGTCCCGTCGAGGTCGGTGATGCGGTAGTGCTCACCTTCGAAGGTGGCCGGGTCGTCCCCGAACAGCAACCGCAAGACCTGCGTGTGTTCGATCAGCCGGCTGACTCGAACTCCCGGCGCATCCATCGGGATGCCCGAACGGTCGTAGTCGGTTTCCTGGTAACCGGCCCCGAGCCCGACTTCGAGGCGACCGTGTGACAGCGCATCGATGGACGCGAGCTCGCGGGCGAGCACCGCCGGATGGCGGAAGTCACAGGCGAGCACCATCGGCCCGACCTTCAGCGTTGTCGTTGCCATGGCTGCGGTGGCCATGGCGGTGATCGGGCCGTATCCCTCGTGAAAGTGGTCAGGTACGAACAGCGTGGAGTAGCCGAGGGCCTCGACTTCCTTTGCTGAGTCCTCCCACGACATTCCCTCGAACGGCGCCATCATTTCGACGCCGAACCGGAAGGGTCGGGTCACTGCGGCCCGACCTCGTGCATTGCATCGAGGCGGTCGAACAAACCGACGCGGAGGCGACCGCTGTCCATGGTGCGCCCGCCGGCGCCGTACATCGCGCCGCTCTTGGGCATTGCCGAAGGTGGGTTCTTCGCGTACTGCACTGCCGCGGCGAGGTCGATTGCAAAGGCTTCGGCCACGCCCTCCTGAGTGTTTGGCCGCGTGATGCAAAAGTGCAGCGCGGGTGGGCGCTGCAGGCCGTTCATCCGCCATCCGAGGTCGGCGAGACCATCGTTGACGTGGAAGATGTCGATGCCGCTCTCCGGGCTGGCCTTGAACGCAACGTTGAAGAGCGAGTCGCCGATCAGCTCCAGTTCGGGATGCGTTCGTACCGCCGCCTTCACCGCATCGGCCGTTCGGAAGATGTCGGCGGCGATTGCCCGGTAACCCGCCTTGCCCATGTGCAGCATGGAGGCCCAGGTTGCCGCGATCAGCCCGCCGCTGCGGCTGCCGCCCATGCTGGGCGACGAGTACATCCCGCCCGGCCACCCCTCCTGAAGGAAGTACTGCTCGCGTCGCAGTGACTTCGGCTTGAACAGCAGGACCGAACTGCCTTTGAGGGCGTAGCCGTACTTGTGCGTGTCTGCGGAAATCGACGTGACACCAGGAACCCGGAAGTCGAACGGTGGCAGCGGGTAACCGAGGTCGTCCGCCCACGCGATGATGAACCCGCCGAGGCAGCCATCGACGTGCAGCCCGATGCCGTGTTCGAGGGCCAGCCTGCCGAGTTCGGGGATCGGGTCGATGAGGCCATGCGGGTACGTGCCGGCGGTGCCAATGAGGGCGACGGTGTTCGGGCCGATGTGGTCGCGGACGAAGTCGAGATCAACCACGTAGTCGGCGGTGACTGGTGCCTTCACCGCCGTGATCCCGAAGTAGTGGAACGCCTTGTCGAGTGCGGGGTGCGCAGTGACGGGCATGATGACCTCGGGATGCTCGATTCCCTTCACGTTGCGGCCCCATTCGCGATAGGTGAGCATGGCGGTGACCAGGCTCTCCGTCCCGCCGGACGTGATCAAGCCCCCCACACCGTCGGGGCCTTCCGTGTCGCCGTGCAGCATGCCAGCCGTCATCGCGATGATCTCGGCCTCCATCTTTGTTGCGCTCGGGTACATGTCGCGCTGCAGCACATTTGAGTGTGCGTAAAACGCATACGCCTCCACGAGAAAGGCGTAGTGGTCGTGGTCGCCGCTGTAGATGCTGCCACTGACGCGGCCACTGTCGCCCTTGGCGTCCTCCTCGGTCGACATCTCACGCAACTCGCGCAGGATCTCGTCGCGGCCCACGCCGTGCTCGGGCATCTCCGAATGGACGTCGTATCGATCGGCGTAAGGGTGCAGGGGAGAGACGGGCTTGCTGACGGTCTCGGGGGCGGTGCTCATGGTGGAACCTCGGTGTGTCTATGAGTTGAGCGCGTCGTAGAACGGCGCGGCGCGGTCGTGAAAGTCAATGAACTGGGGGAGCAGCCTTTGGTAGATGTCGTGCGCGACAGCGTCAGGTTCATGCACCTGAGCCGTGGGCAGCATCCCTCGGCTGTCGTCGAGCGTGATTCGCCCGTCGGCGATCATGGCAAGCAGGGCCGCGCCACGCGCATTCGTGGCTGAGGAATCGGCAAGGCGACGAACCGGCACACCGAAGCAGTCGGCAAGGACTTGGCCCCACAACGAGGAGCTGGCGCCACCGCCGCCGAAGCCGACTTCGCTGTACGTGTGTCCGGCGAGAGCCGAGAAGTGAGGCAACAGCCAGGCGGCATTCAGCGCGACGCCTTCGACAACGGCCCTCGCCATATCGCGCCGGCTGGTACCCAGGCTGATGTTGACGAAGGCGGCACGCGTGCGGCTGTGGTAGCTGGGAGCGAGCGAACCGATCAGCCAGGGCAGAAACACAAGACCGTTTGCCCCGCAAGGAGATTCCGCTGCGGCGGCCAGCACTCGATCAAACGCATCGGCCGGCGCCGGCTCGCCGAGCCCGTCCTCGGGATAGACGAGGTTGTGAACCAGCACATCGAGGGCTTTGCCACCGACCCCGTTCTCGGCCACCAGGAAATAGCTGCTGGCCAAAGGACTGGGTGCTGAGGTCAGACCGTGAGCGGGGTCATGCCGCTTGTCGGGGAGGTGGGTTGCCATCACCGTGGTGGTTCCGATGATCAGCCCGCATCGGCTGGCATCGGTTGCGCCGGTGCCGATTGCAGAGGTCACCGAGTCGATCGATGCATCGGCGATGACGGCGCGAGGGGAGACCCCCAGGTGTTCAGCCGCACTGCTGGTGATGGTGCCTCGGGGTTCGCCCATCGGCACCAGCGCTGGCAGCTTGGCCGCATCGATCAGCGACATGGCCAGAAGGTCGTCGCTGTATGTCGTCGCCCCCCACGTTCGGTTGTCGACCGACAGCATGGGAAACATCGTGTTCTGCGTCGCGGTCACGTGGCCGGTGAGGCGGGCAGCGATTGCGTCCATCGGCTCGACGAACGCGGACGCCGCGGCGTACGCCTCGGGCCAGAGGTCGCGTATGACACCGATGTGGCCGATGTCGTCGTTGCCCGAGGGCGCCATGCCATGCAGCTCGATCCAGCGTCCGCGGTTCGCTGGTGTCGCGATCGATCGGTGGTGGTGGCGCCCGCGCCCATCCATCCACATGATCGTGTTGGTAAGGGGCAGCCCGGTGGCGTCAACCGCCACCGTGGACGTGTATTGGCTGGTGACCGCAACCGTCCCGACATCGGCGCGTCCCAGACCGGACAGTGCCAGCGCTCGCCGACTGCAGCGACCGATCGCCGCCCACCAGCCGTGTGCGTCCTGCTCGACCCCTCCGCCGTCAGTGAAAATCAGCGGCAACACTTCGCCGGCACTGGCCAACACCCGACCGGCTGCATCGACTATGGCGACTTTGACGCCAGTGCTGCCGAGGTCGATGGCGAGGATGCCGCTGGCGCCGCTCATGCTGGCGATCCAGCGAAGGGCGTCGGTTCGACATTGGGAAAATGGCAGGCAACGGTGTGGGCCGGGTCGTCCTTGCGTGTGATGAGAAGCGGCTCCTCGTCGGCGCACCGTTGTTCGGCTCGCCAGCACCGGGTTCGGAACCGGCAACCTGTCGGCGGGTCGATGGCACTGGGCAACTCACCCTGTAGGACAATGCGGCGACGGTGTTGCTGAATGGCGGGGTCCGGAATCGGCACAGCCGAGAGCAGCGCCTGTGTGTAGGGGTGCTGGGGCGACTCGTAGACCTGATCGGCCGGGCCGATCTCGACGATCTTTCCGAGGTACATGACCGCCACCCGGTCGGCGAGTTGGCGCACGACGGCAAGGTCGTGAGCGATGAAGAGGTAGGACAACCCCAGCCGCTCGCGAAGATCAATCAGCAGCCGCATGATCTCGGCCTGGATGCTGACATCCAGCGCGGAGACCGGCTCGTCGAGCACCAGCAACGTCGGCGAGATCGCGAGCGCTCGGGCAATGCCGACGCGTTGGCGTTGCCCGCCCGAAAATTGATGCGGGTAGCGGTCGAGGTGCTCCGGCCGTAACTGGACCAGCGCCAGTAGCTCATCCACACGTGCGCTGACTGCGTCGGCAGGTTCGCCGTGCACCTGCAACGGTTCGGCGAGGAGCCGTCGAACCGTCATGCGCGGGTGTAGCGACGCTTGCGGGTCCTGGAAGACGATCTGCATGTGACGGCGCATTCGACGCAACGCGTCGCGACTCAAACCGAGCAGGTCGTTGCCTCGGAACTGGACCGAGCCGCTCGTTGGTTCGACGAGCCGCAGAATGCAACGACCTGTGGTGGACTTGCCGCAGCCTGACTCGCCGACGAGCGCGAGGGTCTCGCCGGGCTGGACGTCGAAGCTGACGCCGCTCACTGCGTGGACGACTGCGGATCGGCCTCGGTCGCGGATTTTGAATTCCTTGACGAGGTCGCGGACCGACAGGATGGGAGCTTCGGTCATGCGAACACCGAGCAGGCAATCAGCGTCTCGCCGTGCTGGGCGAGCACTGGTTCGGCGTCGGAGCAACTGTCGACCGCAAACCGACACCGCGGGGTGAACGGGCAACCCGGAGGGAGCGACTGCGGGCTGGCGGGCACGCCCGGAATTGCTGCTTGGACCTCATGGCGGGCGTCGAGACGCGGCAAACATTCGAGGAGTCCGCGGGTGTACGGATGCCCTGGGTCGGAGAACAGCGGGACGACGTCTCCCGTCTCGGCCACCTTTCCTGCGTACATCACCGCTACCCGGTCGGCGTCGCCGGCAACGACACCGAGGTCGTGCGTGATCAGCACCAGCGCGAGTTGGTGCTCGCGGCGCAGGACTCCGAGCAAGTCCATGATCTGCGCCTGCACGGTGACGTCGAGGGCAGTGGTGGGCTCGTCGGCGATGAGTACCTCCGGGTCGTTCGAGATGGCCATCGCGATCATCACCCGTTGGCGCATGCCGCCCGACAGCTCATGCGGGTACGCGTGCACGCGTTTGGAGGGCTGCGCGATGGCGACTTGGTCGAGCAACTCCACGGCGCGGGCAAATGACGATTTCTTGGAGAGCCCGGGTTGGTGGGCACGCATCACCAGCGACATCTGGCGGCCAATCGTGAGGACCGGATTCAGCGAGGTCATGGGGTCCTGGAAGATCATTGACACCTTGCTGCCGCGTATCCGACGCAGCGCCGATGGCTGCATGCCGATCAGCTCGGCACCTCGGAACGTCGCCGAGCCGGACACCTG
>JANLPB010000226.1:0-5031 GCA_031366885.1 Ilumatobacteraceae bacterium | reverse complement strand
GCGATCCGCGGCGCGACCAATTCCTTCAGACCGCGCATCTGCTCAACCAATTGGTTGGCGGTCTGCTCAAGCAATTCAGAATTGCTGCCCGACAGCATGATCGAGATCGGCCGACCGGTGCCGCCATGAAGAACTCGAACCCTACGGCACGGGTGCACGTCAAGCTGGTGTCCGAGGTCGGGGTCGGCACGGTTGCGGCCGGAGTGAGTAAGGCCAAGGCCGACGTGGTGTTGATCAGCGGCCATGACGGCGGCACCGGTGCTTCGCCGCTGACGTCGTTGAAGCATGCTGGGGCGCCGTGGGAGCTCGGCCTCGCTGAGACGCAACAGACGCTGCTGCTCAATGGATTGCGCGACCGAATCGTGGTGCAGGCCGACGGGCAGCTGAAGACCGGTCGCGACGTCATCATCGCCGCGCTGCTGGGTGCCGAGGAGTTCGGTTTCGCCACCGCGCCGCTGGTCGTCAGCGGTTGCATCATGATGCGCGTGTGCCACCTCGACACCTGCCCGGTCGGCGTCGCCACTCAGAACCCGGAGTTGCGCAAGAAGTTCAGCGGCAAGCCCGAGTTCGTGGTCACGTTCATGGAGTACATCGCACAGGAAGTGCGCGAGCACATGGCTGCGATGGGGTTCCGCACCATGCAGGAGATGGTCGGTCACGTCGAGATGCTCGACACGCGCACGGCCATCACGCATTGGAAGGCGAAGGGCCTCGACATCAGCCCGATCCTCGCTGTGCCGCAGAACCCGTATGGCTCGACTCTTCATCACTCTGTCATTCAGGATCACGGTCTCGCCGAAGCGCTTGACCAGCAGCTGCTGCAAAAGTGTGCGCCGGCCATCGAGCGTGGTGAATCGGTGTCGCTGACACTGCCAATCCGCAACGTGAATCGCACCGTTGGCACCATGCTTGGCTCGGCAATCACCTCGGTGCACGGCGGCGCGGGCCTGCCCGACGGCACCATCTCGCTGAACTTCCGTGGCTCGGCTGGGCAGAGCTTCGGTGCGTTCGTACCGGCTGGCGTCACGATGACGCTCGAAGGTGACGCTAACGACTACGTCGGCAAGGGCCTGTCCGGTGGCCGAGTGATCGTGCGCCCAGACCGTATCGCGACGTTCGTAGCGGAGGACAACGTCATCGCCGGCAACGTCATCGGGTACGGCGCCACCAGCGGGGAGATTTTCCTGCGTGGCCTCGTCGGCGAACGGTTCTGCGTGCGCAACTCGGGTGCCACGGCTGTCGTCGAGGGCGTCGGCGATCACGGCTGCGAGTACATGACCGGTGGGCGAGTGGTGGTGCTCGGCCCGACTGGCCGCAACTTCGGCGCTGGGATGAGCGGCGGCATCGCCTACGTCTACGACCCGGGCAACGTGTTTGCCGCCAAGCTGAACGGCGACATGGTGCAGTTGCAACAACTCGACGACGCCGATCGCGAGTTCGTGTTGTCGACTGTTGGCCGTCATGCGTCGCTCACCGGTTCACCGGTTGCGCAGCGAATCGTCGATGGCTGGTCAGCCGAGGCACCCAACTTCAAGCGAGTGATGCCCATCGACTACGAGAGGGTGCTGGGCGTGATGGCGCAGGCCGAGGCGGAAGGCCTCGACGAACAGGCAACGTTGGATCGCGTGATGGAGGCTTCCCGTGGGTGAGGTAACTGGATTCATGCAATGGACGCGGGTGACGCCGAAGCGGCGCCCAGTCGAGGTGCGACTGAATGACTGGCAAGAGGTGTACGAGCCGTTCCCGCAGGACATCCTCAAGCTGCAGGCCGGGCGGTGTATGGACTGCGGCATCCCGTTCTGTAACAACGGGTGTCCCCTGGGCAACCTGATCCCCGACTGGAACGACCTCGTCTATCGCGAACACTGGCGCGACGCAATCGACCGGCTCCACGCCACCAACAACTTCCCCGAGTTCACCGGTCGGCTGTGCCCGGCGCCGTGTGAGTCCGCCTGCGTCGTTGGCATCAGCGGCGATCCGGTCGCCATCAAACAGGTCGAGGTCGAGATCATCGACCGCGCGTTCGCTGAGGGTTGGGTCACCCCGCAGACACCGACGGTTCGAACGGGTAAGCGCGTGGTCGTCATTGGCAGCGGACCCGCCGGCCTTGCGGCTGCACAGCAGCTCACTCGCGCCGGTCACGACGTCGTCGTGCTCGAACGAGCCGACCGCATCGGTGGGCTGCTGCGCTACGGCATCCCCGAGTTCAAGATGGAGAAGCGCCACCTCGACCGTCGCATCGAGCAGATGGAGGCGGAAGGCACCGAGTTCCGAGTGAACGCACCAGTCGGGGATGGCATCGACATCGAGGTGCTACTCGCCTCGTACGACGCGGTGGTACTGGCCTGCGGCGCGACCGCAGCGCGCGACTTGCCGGTGCCCGGTCGCGAACTCGGCGGCATTCACCAGGCCATGGAGTACCTGCCCTGGGCCAACAAGGTGCAGCAGGGCGATCTGGCTCAGTCGCCGATCGATGTCGTCGGCAAGCACGTCGTCATCATCGGCGGCGGCGACACCGGCGCCGACTGCCTGGGCACCGCTCACCGCCAGCGAGCGGCGTCGGTCACGCAGTTGGAGATCATGCCCCAGCCCGCCGTAACCCGTGGCGGCAACAACCCGTGGCCACAGTTCGCGATGGTTTACAAGATCACCTCCGCTCACGAGGAGGGCGGCGACCGGTTGTACAGCGTGAACACCGAGCGCTTCATCGATGACGGCAACGGGCGGGTGAAGGCGATCCTGTTGCACGAAGTCCAAATGGTCGAGGGCCGCTTCCAGAAGGTGGAGGGCAGCGACCGCGAGATCCCCGCCGACTTCGTATTCTTGGCGATGGGCTTTCTCGGGCCGGAGAAGGGTTCGTGGTTGGAACAGCTGGGAGTTGCGTTTGACGAGCGCGGCAACGTGTCGCGCAACGACCGCTACATGTCGAGTGTGCACGGTGTGTTCGTGGCCGGCGACATGGGTCGGGGCCAGAGCCTCATCGTGTGGGCAATCGCCGAAGGCCGGTCATGCGCCGCGGGCGTCGACAACTGGCTGATGGGCGAAACGCAGCTGCCTACCCCCATCGCACCGACCGCGCGCCCACTTCAATAGCGGGGCGCTCTAGGCTGCACACATGCAGGTCAAGTGGGTCCTATCCGTTTTCGCTGGCGCCGCGCTCCTCAGCGCGTGTGGCGATGGCTCCTCCGCCACCAGCACCACTGCGGTGAACCTCAACAGCACCTCCTTTGCGACCCTGGCACCCACACAGAGCACTCTCCCGCCCGACACCACCACGCCGGCCGCCGGCCAGGTGTCGCCTGTTGCGCAGGAGTACACGTTGGTCCCCAACGACGTGCCGTCCAACGTCGCCAAGAGATTCGGCGTCACGCTCGATGCACTCAATCTGGCCAACGCCAATACGCCCGGCTACGTCGAGTTCTATGTGGGTACTGTGATCAAGATTCCTGAGGGTGCCATCGTGCCCGCGCCGACCACGACCGCGGTTCCCGGAACTGAAACCACTACGGCCAGCGCCGCGACGACGACGCTGGCACCCGACGCCAATGGGTGCACCACTGGTAGCTATGTGATTGTCGCGAACGATCTGCCAGGCGTCATCGCCAAGAAGTTCGACGTCACAGTTGCTCAGCTCGACGCAGCGAACGTCAACACGAAGGGCTACAAGAACTTCATCGTCGGCGTCACCATCGTCATCCCCTGCACGTAAGGGCCAGCTACACCAGGGCAATCTCGATGCCGCAGATGTTCTGTGAATCGCCGACGCGCGTGCGGTCAGTGGCGACAAGTTCGAGGATGTCGATGCCCTCGCCGCGTGCGGTCGCTAATTGAAATCGGACGCTGTGCGCGAAGCCGCACTGCTGCCAGCGCTCATGCATGGCCTCCGGGTCGCTTGCGCCGATCGCCACTCCCGCGATCGCCGTCACCACGCTCGTGTCCTGGTGTGCAACCCAATCGGTGCCGGCCCATAGCCAGCTGCCGTTCGGGACTGGCTGGTCGACGCTCACAATTGCGCCACCCACGTCGGCGGGGTGCAGGTGCCGGCCACGAATGGTGGGGAAGTCGCCGCGCCACACGATTCGCACCCCTGCATCGGTGAGGTTCGCCTCGCGAGCATCGAGGTCGTCGACTTCGTAGATGGCCATGTAGCCACCGTCGCCGTTTCGCTTGTCGAGCAGCCGGCCGGCCGTGGTGCCGGCCTGAGTGGGCGACACGACCTCTAGGAACTGATCGCCGATCATCATCAGCGCGTTGCGGAGACCGAACGTCGCGACACCAGGGTCCGTGAAGCACACCGTCAAACCGAGCTGGGTGCACAGCTGCCCCACCACCTCGTCGAGGTCGTGCGCGACCAGGGCCACTTGCCGGAGGCGAATCATGGCCGCAGTCTCGCGCGTGCGTTGGCCAGTAGCGTGAGCCGCATGCTCACCATCATCGAAGGTCGTGTGATTGGTTGCCTGCTGGAGAAGGAACGCACCACTCCGGATCAGTATCCGCTGACGCTGAACGCGTTGGTGCTGGGGTGCAACCAGTCGACGTCGCGC
This sequence comes from Ilumatobacteraceae bacterium, assembly GCA_031366885.1. Taxonomy (GTDB): domain Bacteria; phylum Actinomycetota; class Acidimicrobiia; order Acidimicrobiales; family Ilumatobacteraceae; genus UBA668. Next base: position 487 of record JANLPB010000226.1, on the reverse strand, counting down.
GAACCCGTCATGCACCTCGACGAGCATGAGGTGGAGACCACTCTCACTGCGTTGAAGAGCGCAGGCCTTTTGCGGTTCGTGCACCCTGCGCACGGGCGCAGTGTGACTCGCTACCGGCAGGTGGCCGACGAGTCGTGGGGTCTTGCGCCCGACGCTGTCGCGGTGGTGGCCGTGTTGTTGCTCCGCGGTCCGCAGACCGTTGCCGAGATCCGCACGCGAACCGAGCGGCAGCACCGTTTCGCCTCACCCGAGGCGGTGGAGGAAGTGCTGCGCGAGCTGTCCAGCTCTGGTCGAGTGCAGCTGCTGGAACGCCAACTGGGTCAGAAGGAAGCGCGCTGGCAGCAGTTGCTTGCCGATGAAGCGGAGCCGTCGGTCGCCGCACTTTCCTCGTCGCCAATCGCAGGCAGCATGGCCGAGCGCGTCGCACAGCTCGAGGAGCGCGTCGTCCGCCTGGAGTCCGCCCTCTCCGACCTGCTGCCACCAATCC
>JANLPB010000205.1:0-4158 GCA_031366885.1 Ilumatobacteraceae bacterium | reverse complement strand
GGCGCGTTGGCCGAGGCGGGGTTACGCAGTTTGCGTGACGACGGGCAGTTGCTGATCGTCGGCTTCGCAGCAGGCGAGATTCCGCGGCTGCCTGCCAACCAGATCCTGCTGCGTAACCGACGCGTCACTGGAGTCGATTGGGGCGGTTGGGTCGGCAGTCATCAGGCGGAGAACGAGCAGCTGTTGGTCGATGTTGTGGCCTCGATCAGCCGCGGCGAGCTCCATCCGGTGGAGCCCACCGCCTACGCGATGGCCGACGTCGCCGTGGCCCTGCAAGACCAACTCGATCGCAAGGTCATCGGCAAGAGCGTGCTCGTGCCGTGACCGTCGCCCCCGTCGCCTGCCAGCTGCAGTTCTGAGGAATTTCAGCAGGTTTGTTTCAACCGGCCTCACACGTGCCAATAGAGAGGTGGGCACATCTGTTGAAAAGTGTGCCAGGGCAGGATGGGAAACTCTCAGCTCCTCGGAACACGGTCAACCCTGCGCAAGCAGGCGCATCGGTCACGGGCCTTCACCGCACGCTGTGCGACACGGCCGCCGGACCTTCGCCCGACTCTGTGAGGACAGCCCATGATCTCCATTTCCACCACCAGCCGGCGTCGACGTTCGCGTCTCGCCGGGCTCGCTCTCTCCATCGGAGCATTGTCGATTGCCGCATTGAGTGGCACGGCTGATGCGGGAATTGTCGCCAAGGTGCCGCTGGCGACAGCGGGCGCCTACTCCGTGCTCGCCGCCACGACGGTGACGAACACTGGGCCCAGCGTTCTCGCCGAGAGCCTTGGGGTGTACCCCGGTACCGCAGTCGTCGGTTTTCCGCCTGGCACAGTGTCTGCCCCGGGCACCATCGATGCCGGCGGTCCGACGTCGCTCACCGCCCAGAGCGACCTGACCATTGCCTATGTCAACGCTGCCGGGCGCAGCGTCGAGTTCACCCAGACCATCCCGGACCTCGTCGGCCAGACGTTGATCCCCGGCGTCTATGCCGCGACCGCAAAGGCGCCCTTGTCGCTGAGTGGCCGGCTGGTATTAGACGGCCAGAACAACCCTGACGCCGTCTTCATCTTCCAAACTGACTCCACGCTGATCACCAGCAGCGGCAGTTCGATTGCACTGATCAACGGTGCCTCGGAATGCAACGTGTTCTGGCAAGTCGGTAGCTCCGCCACGCTGGGCAGCGGCTCGGTGTTCGTCGGCAACATTCTGGCGCTGACCTCGATCACGGTGGAGAGCGGTGTCACCGTGCACGGCCGGGCGCTCGCTCGCAATGGGGCCGTCACGCTGGACAATGACACCTTCGTTGCGCCCAGCTGTGTGCCGTCGGCCGCAGTGGCGCCAACGACCTTGCCGGCGGTGACGGTGCCGGCGTCAGACCTCACCATTCCAGCGACCGGCGGCACGTCGGGCTCGACCGCGGTGGTGGCGTTTGCCGTCCTGGCATTGGGTGGAGGCGCACTCCTCGTCTCACGCCGCCGAACCCGCGCCTAATTCACTTCCGGCTTCTGGTCGCGATCCGTTCCGCACGTGTGGGACGAATCGCGACCAGAAGTGTGCGGTCACCGATCCCTGCGCAGCCGGCATTCGTCGCTGTCGATCTCCTCGCTCGTACGTGTCGCCCCCGTGACCACCAATCTTGGAGGTCACGGGCGCGACAGGTTCGCTGTAAACAGTTCTCAAGCGTCGGGTTCGGACTCTTCTTCGGGAGCGATGGCGGCGATCCGGGCTGCGGTCTCCGGACTCTTTCCGCTCGTCCAGACTCCTGTGAGGGCAGCGTGGAACCTTGGATTTCGGGCCGCCTCTTGTTCAATCCACTCAAGGCGCGCCGGATCGTCGTTGAGAAAGTCCTCGAGCGGCCAGGCGGCGACGTACCAGAAGTCCTCGCCGCGGGCGTCAGCAATGAGTTGGAGCAGGATTGCGCGGTGCATCTCCTCGCTCGCCCAGCCCTCGCCTGATGACATCAGACTTGTGGCCCATCCCATTGGGCTGCTCGGATCGGCCGAGATAGCGAGCCATGAATCCACGAACCGTTGGACGCCAAGCCGTTCGACGATCAGGTGTAACTCGCCGTCGCCGAGAGCCGAGACGACGGTGTTGTAGAGCGCTGGCTCGGACGGAATGAGATCGATGACGACGTCGAGCCACGACCGGTCGATCGTGCGCAGAGCGATCACCACCTCGCTGAAGTCGGTTGGCCAGTGACCTTCGCCTGCGGCTATGAGTCGCAGCTCGGCCAATGTGAGTTCAAGCGCGCCCGAAGGGTCCTTCTCGACGTCCTCCAGCAGCTCCAACCGCAATCGTGCCGTCTCGGGATTCGCCGGGCGGCCCTCGCTCATGTGATCAAGCCGGCTGAAGATCTCCGATGCCTCGGTTACTTCGATGATTCGGGCGACTTCGAACGCGGACGTCGGATCGAGTCCAACGTCGATGAATCTGAGCGCCTTTCGTCTCACTGCTTCAGGATCGACCTCCGTCGACTCCCACATCTTCGCCCAGGCCGCCTCCTCCTCAGGGTCATTGTGAGATTCGTCGATCGCGCAGCACAACTCGATGAGTCGGTCGCGTTGAAGTGCCATGTCTGCAGCTTTGCCCAACCTGGCCGACCTGCGATGCTGGGTTCCTGAGGTGCCGAAAGCTGCGACGTCGACACGGTGCAGCAGCTGGACAAGGATGTGGCCGTGATGCTCGCGAGGTTGGTGTCTGTCGTGGCTCTGGGACTGCTCACCGTGGCGGGGTGTGGAGACGACGAGCCAATGGCGGCGGTGGCATACCCGGACCTTGATTGCGACGGAGCTCGCAGCGGAACCTTCGAGGCAGACCTTGACCCTGACTCGGCCGGAGCGGCGACGCCAGGGGATGCGATCGACGAGGTGCTCGTGAACTGGTCTCGCGACTTCGACGGTGAGTTGGTAACTCTTCGTTCGGGGGTCGGTGCGCTCTTGGTTGACGATCGACCTGTCGTCGTTGTGATGGCGCATCCTGCACCGGCTGGCGGGTTCTGGGCCGACACGGTCCACTACTGCCAACCCTTTGCGATGGAGGAACCGGGTTCTCCCGTCACCGCCCCGCTCGTCGCAGCGTCGGTGAACACGTTGGTGTCGTGCGAGCCGCTGCCGCGCTTCCGACTTGGCGATGTCGAGTATGAGAATCGTCAGTTCGACGAACTGGTCGACCCCGACGATCTGGGTCCGGTCGCAGGTGTGATCGAGGTCAACCCGTCGGCGATCGACCGTTGCGAACTTGTCGTATTGAAAGATGGCGAGGGCTCGTGGCCGACAGGAACCGAGATCTACGAGATCAAGGGTGTCGACCCCGCTGTGGGCCTGACGGCAAGCCTCGGCAACGGCGTGTACCTAGTCTTCCACGCCACCCCTTTTGCGGCGCCTTAGGACGCGCGCGGTTCGCCCATGACAGGACGAAAACGCGAACACAAATTCAACGACGAGAGGGGCACCGACTTGGGTGCCCCTCTCGTCAATTTCTGTGCGCCCCCTGGGTTTCGAACCCAGAACCTGCGGATTAAGAGTCCGTTGCTCTGCCGTTGAGCTAGAGGCGCAGTGGCGAGCAGTGTAGGGGGAGCGGAGCGCGCCCACTACCTGCTTGCCGTGGGGTGATCGACGGGGCTCGAACCCGCGACCCTCAGGATCACAACCTGATGCTCTGCCAGCTGAGCTACGACCACCATGAAGGCATGAAGTGTGCCACACCCGCCTCGAAATTCCACCATGCGTTTCGACCCGTCCGCAGGTCAGGTCGTATTCGCGTCACCCTCCTCAGCGATCTGGTCACGACGGATTCCGTGGTGAGCTAAGCTTGCCAGAACGAAATCCGGAGGACAACAGTCATGAGCGCAACGGAAAGCATTTCCACGCGTGAACTTGCCGAACGGGCCAAGGCCATTACGCAGCGAGAGCTGCAGGTCTACATCGCCCGCACCAAGGGGTCGCAGGCCGCCACCGAGCGGGCCCGCGAAGTGTTACCCCTCGGAGTGCCCAGCAGCTTCCAGGCATACGACCCTCACCCGATCGTGGTGAAACGGGCACAGGACGGCTGGATGGAAGACGTCGACGGCAACCGCTACACCGACTTCGACATGGGCTACGGCGCACTCTTCTCGGGCCACTGCCACCCGGCCGTGCGCCGTGCAGTCGAGGCACAGCTCGA
>JANLPB010000150.1:0-6316 GCA_031366885.1 Ilumatobacteraceae bacterium | reverse complement strand
AGAAGAAGGCGCTGGTGCTCGCTCGTCGGATGGACGACTTGGAGCTTCGGATCGCGGAGTTGGCCGTTCACGAGGAGCTGGCGGCATTACGGCCCGAGCTCAACGGGGCACAGGTGATGGAGCAGTTGCAGCTTTCACCCGGGCCTGCGGTGGGCAAGGCATTGACCTTTTTGATGGAGATCCGTCTGGAGGAGGGCGTGTTGGGCGAGGACGTCATCCGTCAACGTCTCGACAATTGGTGGCGGAGCGAACACTAGGAGTGATATCATCCAGCTACCCGCGGGCGGCGGCGAGACGAAGGGGTAGTTGCGGGAATGTGGCCAAGTCGGGTCGGCGGTGAACGTCGGGTGAGTTGGAAGCCAAGCACGCAGCGGCGCGCTCGCGTGGTGCTCGTCATTGCCCTCATCGCTGTCGCCTTCTCGCTGGCCACGTTGCTTCTCGCGGCCGCCAACGCCAGCGGCTGGATGCGCGCGGCGCACTTGTCGGCTGTGGCCGCCCTCGTCGTTGTGATCACGTTGCTCCTTCCCCTGTACCTGGCCGCCGAACCACCGCAGAACCCTGACGGCGAGCCACGATTTGCCGACCTCGGCCTTCGCCAACTGCTGGACGATCTGCCGGATGCCGTGGTGGTCCTCGCCCGCGATGGGCGGATCGTCGACATCAATGCCAACACGGTGGCGCTGACCGGCCTCGGTCGTGACGACCTGGTGGGCCGCTACTTCGCCGATCTGTTCGACACCAGCAATCGCACTCGTCTCGTCGACCTGTGGCGGCTACTACGTCTCGGCGGCGACATGGCCACACCGATGTTGCCGTTCGTACGCCCGGACGGCAGCGAAGTGGTCTTGGAGGCCAATGCCAATTTGCCGCTTCGAGATCCGGACCGAGTCGTCATTGCGCTACGCGACGTGACCACTCGAATCGCCGAAGCGCATCGGCTGGAGAAGGCTCGCGAGCGTTTCCGCTTGGCGTTCCACGGCGCCCCCACCGGTATGGCGTTGTCCACGTCACCGGGTGGCGTTCTCATCGACGTGAACGAGTCGCTGATGACGATGCTCGGTCGAACTCGAGAAGATCTCATCGGGCGCACCGTCGAGGAGATCAGCCACCCCGATGATTGGCTGCGCAACGCCGCATCGCTGAGCCGCGCCCCCGACAAGCAGTCGGACAACTACCGCATGGAGAAGCGGTACGTTCGTGGCGACGGGGGCGTCGTGTGGGCGCGCACCTGGGTTTCCGTCATGGACGACGGCGAGGGCGGGTCGCTGGCGATTGCCCACATCGAGGACGTGACCGAGCAACGCCATAACGCCGAGCGACTGGAATGGGCAGCGACGCACGACGGGCTCACCGGTCTTCCGAACCGGTTTCGCTTTCTGGAGCGCCTCGGGGCGTACCTCGAGTCGGCCCCCCCAGGCTCGATTGCGGTGTTGTTCATCGACATCGACAACTTCAAGGTGATCAACGACAGCCTCGGGCACGACGCTGGTGACCAATTGCTGCAGTCGATGAGCGAACGGCTTCGCTCGATCGTCCGAGACCGCGACATGCTCGGTCGTTTCGGCGGTGACGAGTTCATCGTGATGCTGCGCGATGTCAGCGGCAGCTACGACCCGTTCGTCGTTGCCGAGCAATTGCGCGCCGAAATTGCACTTCCGCTGATGATCGATGGCGCCGAGTTGTTCGTGACAGCAAGTATCGGCATCACCATTTCGGATCGTCAGGGTGTGACCACCACGGAAATGCTGCGCGACGCGGATGCTGCGATGTATCGAGCGAAGGCCCGTGGTCGCGACTGCGTGGAAGTGTTCGCGCCCGGTAGTCACGACGCCACTGTGTTGAACCTGCGCACCACGAACGAACTACGCCGGGGTTTGGAGCGGGGCGAGATTGTGCCGTACTACCAGCCAATTGTGCAGCTGGGGAACGGTCACCTGGTCGGCTTCGAGGTGCTCGCGCGCTGGCGCCACCCGGAGAGAGGTTTGCTGGGCCCAGACCAGTTTCTGCCGATGGCGGAGGAGACCGGACTGATTGGCGAGGTGGGTGCAGCCGTGTTGCGTTCGTCGCTGGCGCAGTTGGGTCAGTGGCGCAACAGCACGCAGCGGTTCAGCGATTTGTCCGTGTCGGTCAACGTCAGTGTGCGCCAGTTGATGAGCAGCCAACTGGTCGACATCGTCAGCGAGGCGTTGGCCGAGGCCGGCGTTTCGGCGGGCGCGCTGTGGCTGGAGATCACTGAAACCGCGCTGATGGCCGATGTGAAGGCTGCCACGATTGCGTTGCGTGAGCTGCGCAGTTTGGGCCTACACCTCGCCGTCGACGACTTCGGCACCGGGTATTCGTCGCTGACCTACCTCAAGCGCTTCCCCGTGGAGGCGATCAAAGTCGACCGCACGTTCGTGAACGGCCTGGGGATCGATCAGGAGGACTCGACGATTGTGGAGGCCGTGGTGAATCTGGGCCATTCGCTCGGGTTATCGGTGGTTGCCGAGGGCGTGGAAACACCGCTGCAGCTGACCAGGTTGCGCGAGATCGGCTGTGACCGGGGCCAGGGTTACCTGTTCGGTCGGCCGCGCCCCGCCGAGTTGGTGGAAGCCGAGTACTCGCTGGCATAGGACTGCCGTGCGGAGTTAGTCGCCCTGCTTGCGAGCGCGCACGACGAGGACTGCGGGGCACAGCGGTTCGCGCACACGCTGGTCGTCCAGTTCGTGCACCACGTCGAGACGGAAGTTGCTGCGCTCGAATGCCATGTACAGCTCGGTGAAGGTGGTGGTGGTCGCACCGTAGGCGGCGGTCGCCGTCTGGTCCTGACCACCGAACATGGCGGCCACCGGGTGCCGCATCGACACGACAAAAGGGGCGCCCGGCTTGAGTACCCGGTGGACCTGACGGAGCAGTCGGGGAAGATCGTCGACGCCGGCGAGCGTGTGCGCGGCAATCACCAGGTCGACTGATGCGCTGGTGGCAAAGCCCAGATCGGCAAGCTCACCCTGGTGACATTGGACCTTGATGTCGGCGTTGTCGGCTGCGGTGCGCACGGCAGCGATGGCCTGCGGACTGGGATCTAACGCCATCGCTTTGGCGCCGGCGATCGCGACGGTGACGGAGTTGGGAGTCACGGAGCTGCCGCCACCGGCGACCCCTAACTCGATCACACGCTTGCCGGCGACATCACCGCACAAGCGCAACTCGGATTCGTCCGCGACGTGGGCGCCGTACCAGATGCTCATGTGCACAGTGTGCCGCGTGGCGTAAGGACCGTGGCGGATGCGAGCCAGCGATAACGTTGCAGCTCATGACGTTCAGTTCCTCGACGTTCGGCGCAGGGTCCCTGCGCGGTGGCGGCGGAGTGGTCGATCATCGGCTTTCCCGTCGGCACCTGATCAACGAGTTCTTGCGCGGTCGGCTGCGTCAGGATCAGGTCTGCGATGCTCATCCGGAGCTCATCCGGGCGGCTCGCAACATTGGTACCCAAGCCACCGTTGCGTGCCCCATCTGCCGCGAGTACGAACTGCGTCTGATCACTTACGTGTTCGGGCCGCGACTGCCTTCGCATGGTCGCTGCGTCAGCACCGCGGCGGAACTGGCGAAGTTGAACGCGCGCCCCGACGAGTTGACGGCGTACGTGGTGGAGGCCTGCGTGGCGTGTCGTTGGCATCATCTGCTCCGCGTGTTGCCAGTGGGCGCTCGTCGCCCACCGCGAGCACGCGCCACCTCATGACGTCGGCCATCTCGCTGCTCTTCGTCTACGGCACCCTTCGCCCCGGCGAAGTGCGGTGGCGGCAGCTGTCACCCTTCGTCGTCGGCGAGGGGCGCGAGGCGTCGGTGGCCGGCGACCTGTACGACACAGGACTGAGTTATCCAGCCGCGATGTTCGGCGGTGAGCAACGGATTCATGGCCGGGTCTACTCGTTGGCTGAGGCCACGTTGCCAGAGGCACTGGCGCATCTCGATGAGGTGGAGAGCGCGGTGCGCGGCCTGTATTCACGCCTGGTCGTGACCACCGACGCCGGCGAGCTCGCGTGGGCGTATCAGTGCGGCGAGCCAGCCCTGCTGCGCACCCGCATCGGCGGCGGCGACTGGTTGCGCCGCGGTGTCTAGAAGGGACTGAGGCCCATCCGGTTCCGAAGGCCGATGGCCTCGCCGACGTGTGCCTGGCCGTGACCGATCACTGGCCATTGCACGAACCACCACAACGCCTTGCCTTCCCACATGGAGTACAGCCAAAGGAGTTGGTCGGCGTCCAGGCCGCCGCGATGGGTCAGTCGGTAGGAGGAGTTGGGCTCGATGTCGAGGACGAGCGACCCCAGAGGAGCCAGCCAGTCAGCAGTGGCGTCGAACACCTCGGTGGCGTAGCGCAGCACTGACCCCGGCGACACCAGCTCGGTTGCGGCCCGGTTCTCCAGCTCGGCGAGGGCAACGCCGGGGTCGGCGTCCTGCAGGCCAAGTGACTCGAGGTGTTCGAGAAAGATGGGCCGCTGATTGCGAATGACCACGTTGACTGCGAGGTCTTGATGGCGGGCCACGTGGAGTAGTAGGCCAGTCAGCGTTGTGCCGCCACCATCGGCCTGTTCATGCCACCGATCGGCGGGCACCAGACGCACCACGGAGTCGAACAACTTGCCCCTCATGGAGGCAAAGTCGGTCATCATCCACTCATGAAGGTCCACGGGGGCAACCTACCCGTGGTCGCGATGTATCTCTGTCACACCCTTTTGGGATGCTGCCCGTGTGACCTTCCACGCACCCCTACGACCATGTAGCAGTAGCCCCGGCCGGGTGGCCGCAATCTGCCGCTACACTCGCCAGGTCATATTGGCCCTGCCCCATTACGGGGCCCCGGGAAGCCCCCGGGTCCGAAGGGAGTTGCTCCACGCATGATGCGTGCTTACGAATTCATGATCATCCTCGAAGGTGATCTCGACGAACTTGCCGCGCAGGCTTGGGTGAAGACCGTCACTGACGGCATCACCAAGGCTGGCGGAAGTGTTCATGGCAAGGTTGATTGGTGGGGGCGTCGTCAATACGCCTACCCGATCAACAAGAAGGAGTACGGCTACTACGCCGTCATGAACGTCATCGCACCCGGTGGCGCTCTTGACGAGTTTGAACGCTCGCTCCGTATCGCGGACGATGTTGTCCGCCACAAGTTGCTGCGCCTCCCGGATGCCGAGGCGGCTCGCCGCGGCATGACGGTCGCTGCCTAGTCCCTTCCGGCGTTCGTACGCCTTCGCTTTCTGAACAAGGAGCAACCACCATGGCCGATAGCACTGTCACCATTGTTGGAAACATCACCCGCGACCCCGAGCTTCGTTTCACTGCCGGCGGGAAAGGCATCGCCAGTTTTGGCCTCGCCGTCAACCGTCGCTGGCAGCAGAACGGCGAGTGGCAGGAGAAGGTTTCCTTCTTCAACGTCACCGCATGGGATTCGTTGGGCGAGAACATCGCCGCGTCGCTGACAAAGGGCACGCGTGTCATCGTCACCGGCCGCCTTGAGCAGCGCGAGTACGAGACCAAAGAGGGCGAGAAGCGCAACGTCGTCGAAATCGTCGCCGACGAGATCGGGCCGTCACTTCGTTGGGCACGAGCCGAGGTCGAGCGCATCAGCCGCGACGGCGGCGCCAGCAGCAGCGGCGGCGGTTCCAGCTCGGGCGGTAGCGCTAGTAGCGCCAGCCGTGCCCCCGACCCCGTGTACGGCGACGAAGAGCCGTTCTAGTTCACGGAAGCCTTCTGAGCGCTCCGGCGTTCTGACTTATTCGAGATTCATGCATCCGTTGTGATGTGACTGAAAGACACTGACACCAAAATGGGTAAAGACAACAACACCAGTAAGAAGACCAAGCCGAGGGCGCCCAAAGATGGGGCCAACCCGAAGAAGTTCAAGAAGAAGACCAGCATCCTGCTGACCGACAAGATCGAGTACATCGATTACAAGGACGTCAACCTGCTGACCCGCTTCGTGAGCGACCGGTCGAAGATCCGCAACCGTCGGGTCACGGGCAACACCGTGCAGCAGCAGCGCGAGATCGCCAATGCGATCAAGAACTCGCGTGAGATGGCACTCATCCCGTACACCAAGCGCGTTGCCCAGACCCGCACCTCGCGCCCGCCGCGTGATGGCGACAACCGTCGTGGCCGTGACGAAGATCAGTCGCGCGAGCCTCAGGCCGCAGCGGCTGCTGTCGCCATCGAGAGCACCGAAGTCGAAGAGACCGGCGCTGACGACGAGGTGGAGGGCTGATGAAGCTGATCCTTCGCTCCGACCGTAAGGGCCTCGGCAAGCGCGGCGATGTGGTGGAGGTGGCCGATGGCCACGCTC
>JANLPB010000180.1:0-5473 GCA_031366885.1 Ilumatobacteraceae bacterium | reverse complement strand
CCGTCGGATGGAAGTGTGTGTCCGGCAATCGGCATCGCATTGCTGCCCGAGTTCCGCGGTCTTGGGCACGGCACCACCGCGCAGCGGATGCTGGTCGATCACCTGTTCAGTGTGTACGGCGTGCATCGGGTGCAGAGCGATACCGCTGTCGACAATCCTGCCGAACAGCGCGCGCTGGAGAAGGCTGGCTTCGCGCGTGAGGGCGTTGTCCGCGCTGCCGAGTTTCGCGACGGTAAGTACCACGACCACGTGCTGTACAGCATTCTGCGAGACGAGTGGCTGTCTGCAAGGAGCGGCTAACAATTTGCCCCGCTGTGGAACAACGGACGTGGTGCGATGGTTAGTGTGTCGCAGTGAGGCGGCACAAGGTCGCCTCAGAAGTAAGAGGTACAGCAATGACCATCGGGACCGTCAAGTTCTTCAATGCCCAAAAGGGCTTCGGATTCATCTCGCGTGAGGGGGGTGCCGACGTGTTCGTGCACTTTTCCAACATCGACGGCGAGGGCTACCGCTCGCTCGAGGAGGGCCAGAGCGTCGAGTTCGAAATCGGTCAGGGCCGCAAGGGTGACGAAGCCCTGAAGGTTCGCCCGGTCTGAACGGCCGCAGCGTCGCGGCTCAGCCCTGACGCCATAACTGCAACGGCGTGAGGTCGCGTGGGCCGGTAAACGGCAACGCGACCTCTTCGCCGCGTCTGCCCGCCGACTGATACGCGGCGGCCACGACCTGCAGTACGTGCCGGCCGAACGTGGCGCTCATGATCGGCTCTCGCTCAGCGGCAAGGTCGTCGACAAATGCGCGCAGCTGACCGCTGTAGCCCAACTGGTCGAGCATCGGTATCTGCCCGGTGACGGCGGGCAACGCAACCTCGTCGCCGTTGAACTCCAACGATTGCACTGGCAGCATTTCCGCGCGCACCACACCGGTTGCGCCAGCAATCTGCGCGTCCCACTGCGATTCGGGCCCGGCCTGCCAGCTGGACTCGACCGAGGCCATCAGACCCGACCGATAGCGAAGCGACACCAATGCGTACTCGTCGCTGTTGTGGCCCTCGCTGCCGCGTAGCTCAGCGGAGACTGCAATCGGTGCACCTTCGCCGGCGGCGTTGGCAAGCAACAGAGCTATCGCCAGCGGATGCACGCCAAGGTCGAACAGTGCGCCGCCGCCCCACTCGTCGGTGGTGAACGCACCCCACGTCGGCAGACCCTGCAGGGTCCGCACTTCGAGATGTGTGAGCGCACCGAGTCGCGGCGCGAGCGCGATCATCCGCTGCACGATCGGCGCGTATGCCAGGTTCTCCGCGTACAGCAGTCGGCCGCCGTGGCGAGCGGCGGCGGCAACCAACCGGTCCGCTTCCTCCAGCGTGCGACACAGCGGCTTCTCGAGCAGCACCGCAGCGCCGGCATCCAACAATCGAATCGCGTCGGCGGCGTGGCACTGCGGAGGAGTGGCGACGACAACGATGTCGGCGTCGCCCGGTAGGTCGGCGTATGTGACGGCGGTGGCTCGGAACTTCTCCGCCAGCGTCGAGGCACGTTCCGTCGAACGCGAAGCCACCGAGGTGACCTCCACACCGAGTTGTTGGGCAGCGGCAGCGTGGGCCATTGCCACCCAACCGGCGCCGTGCAACGCGACCCGCGTCACGTCACTTGCCGGCGAGTGCAGCGACGACCGGCGCGAACTTGTCGACGTCGTCGGCGCCGACGATCACGTACGAGAAACCCCAACGCTCGCGCCGAGCAAGCAGGCGCTCGATCAGTTCGTTCGGGGAACCAATCAGGGCGAATGGCGAGCTGAGCAGCATCGAGGTGTGGACGCCGAGCATGCCGGCCAAACGGTCGCGGGCACCGGCGCCATCGTCGGTGACGTTGACGAGGAACGCGCGAATGTTGAGCTCGATGTCGTCCAGACGGTCGCCAGCCGCTGCCGTGACGATGGCGATCTTCTCATCGACCGCATCCTCAGTCATGTGCGCGAACGCCTCCGGGCCAACGACGCCCGCCGCCATGCTGGGGTTGATGCCCACGATGTCTGCCTCTCGGGCGGCAATGCCCAACACGCGCTTGCCGCCGCCGCCGATGAGCACCGGCATCTTTGACTGCACCGGCTTGGGGCGACCGTCGTAGCCGGTGATGGTGTAGTGGGTGCCCGAGTGGGAGAAGGCGCCCGGCTGCATGCACTGCCGGATGATGCTGAGGCCCTCGAGGAAACGATCGATGCGCACGCCGGGTGTGTCGTACGGAATGCCGAGCTGTTCGTAGTCGCTGATCATCCAGCCAGCACCCAGGCCCAGCTCGACGCGGCCATCGCTGAGCAAGTCCATCGTGGCCAGTTCCTTGGCCAGCACGACCGGGTGCTTGTAGTCGTTGTCGAACACCAACGCACACACGCGCAGGTCGGTGGTGGCATCCGCTGCGGTCATCATCGCCGGCACCGGCGCCAACTGGTCGCCGAAGTGATCGGGCATGGTGAGCACCGAATAGCCGTGGCCTTCGCTGCGCTGTGCGAGCGAGACCCACTCGGCGCGAGTGGTGGCGTTGGATGCTTGGATGCCGAAGCGGAAGGGGCGAAGCGTCATGAAAGGACCGTACCAAGCGAGGTGATGCCGTCCGCTGCCGTGCCCCAAGTAGCGTGGGAACGTCGTGCACCGCTTGGCCTGGCCCCTCCGTTTCGTCGCCATCATCCTGGCTGGCGCCCTATTGACAACCGGCGTTGTGCTTGCTGTGGCCCCGCGCCTGTGGCGGGTAGCAAACGCACACGATGAGCTGCCGGTGCAGCTGCCCGAGTTCCAGCCGCTGTCGCAACGCACGCTCGTCTACGACATCGCCAACAACGTCATCGCTGTCTACGAGCGAGAAAATAGCCAGCCGATCAAGCTGGACCAGGTGCCGGTCCCGGTCATCGACGCGTTGCTGGCTGTGGAGGACAACGAGTTCTACCTCCACCACGGGGTCAACCTGCGTGGCTTCTTTCGCGCCCTGCTCTCCAACTTCGCCAGCGATGCGCCCACCCAAGGCGCCAGCACGATCACACAGCAGGTCGTGAAGAACGAGTTTCTTGCGGGCCTTCCCCGCGACGGTCGATACAAGGCGCTGCAGGCGCACTACGCGACGATGCTGGAGAAGAAGCTGACGAAGGACGAGATCCTCGAGCGCTACCTCAACACCGTCTACTTCGGCAACAACGCATACGGCCTACAGGCCGCCGCCGAGGTCTATTTCGGCAAGGACGTGGGCTCGCTGACGATGGTGGAGGGGGCGTTCCTCGCTGGCCTTGTTCGCTCGCCCTCGGGCTACGACCCGATCCGCAATCTCGAGCAATCCCAACGCCGCTTTGCGCAGGTTGTCGACCGCCTGCAGCGAGTAGGTCTGGTGACCGAGCCGGAGGGTGCAGACCTCGTCGCCAACTGGCCGATCCCGGATCGTGTGCGCACCATCGCGACGCTCAGCACGGTGCCCACGTACTACTCGTTGGCACTCCGCGACTACTTGCTCACCAAGTCGAACATCCTGGGCGCCACCGAGCAAGAGCGTGCCACGCTGCTCTACCGCGGCGGGCTTCGCATCCACACCACGCTCGACCCGGTCCAGCAGGGGCAGGCTGAACTCGCCCGCAACATATTGCCCTACTCCGGGGCGGGTTTTGACGCAGCCATCATCGGACTTGACTCAACGTCCGGCGCCATTCGCGTGATGGTGGGTGGGCGTGGCTTGCGATCCGATGAGCCTGGGGGTGAGGTGAACATGACGCTGGTGCCCCGCCAGACGGGCTCCAGCATCAAGGCGTTCATTCTTGCCGCCGCCTACGAAGCTGGCGCCCAAACCAACGACATCATCAACGGCACCGCTCCCTGCTCAGTCCCCGACGAAGGCGACAAGGTTCTGGTCGTCAAGGGTGGCAGCATCGAGGTCGGCCCGCTGAACGGGCGCAACACGTGGTCGTCGTCGGACTGCGGTTTCATTCGGCTGAGTTACTCGGTCGGTTTGCACCGCATCGTCGACTCGGTGTATCGGATGGCGCACTCGGTGTACTTCTATCAAGGGCAGCCGGTGGAGGACCACGAACCGTTCATCCCCATCGGAGCCACCGCTACTGGCAACAACGCGCTGGCACCCATCGACATGGCAGCCGGTATGCAGACCATCCTCAACCAAGGGCTCCACCACGACCCCTACTACGTCGAGTTCATCGATCAGCCAGACGGCGTCCGCTACTACACGCATTTCGATCCGGGTGTGCAAGTGCTCGATCAGGGTGCAGCCGACGCCACCGTGTTGACGCTCAAGGGTGTCATCCGGTCCGGTACCGGGGCGCGCAACCTGAAGAACTTCTCTCGGCCGGCCGCCGGCAAGACGGGCACCCAATTCGAGAACACCAATGCCTGGTTTGTGGGTGGCACACCCCAGATCACGACTGCCGTGTGGGTGGGCGACCCCAACGGTTACACGCCGATGAACAACATTCCCGAATTCGCGGCCGAGATGGGCCGCAACGGCAAGGTGCAGGGTGCCGACTATCCAGCGCGCATCTGGGGAGCGTTCATGGAGGCAGCGCATGTCAACCTGCCCGTGCTCGACTGGCCGCCACCCCCGGACAACCCCCGTAAAGCTGCCCGCCTGTACTGGCCGGGTGAGGAATGCCTTGCCAAACTGGTCAGCGGCACACTGCCCAGCACTGGCTCCACCGTCCCCGTCACTGCCACCACCGTCGCCGCCGATCCGTCCATCACCGGGCCCGGCGAAGCGCCGGCACCGGAGACCACCGCCCCCAAGCCGGTGGTGGTCCAACTGCCCAGCGGCACCAACGTGCCGCTGGATGTTTTGGACCCGCGGGCACCCATGCCGTCGATCGACACGAAGACGTTTGTGTACCCGTGTGCGTTCCCGCCGGCCGATGTTGTGGTACAGAAGAAGGGCTAATGAGCGCCTCCGACTTTCTCGCCCTCCAAGACATCGACACTGCACTCGATGTCATCACCCACAAACGACCCCGATTGCCGGAGGTCGTTGCCCACCAACAGGCAAAAGCATCGCTGACCGAACTGCAGTCGGAGGTGGCCGCTGCACAGCAACGCGTCGAGCTCGCGCAGGCTGCCATCGAAGCAGCCGAGCATGCCTCGGCCGATCTGACGAAGAAGCGTGCTCGCTTGGAAGCGCAGTTGAAGACCGTGATTGCGCCTCGCGAGGCGGAGGCACTGATGCACGAGATCGCCACCATCAACGGACATCGTGGAGAGCTGGATGATCAGGAACTCGCTGCGCTCGACGCGCAGGCCGAGGGCGAGGCAGCGCTGGCCGAACTGTCCGACGCGCTCCCCGTGCAGGAGGCTGTGGTAGCAGCCGCGGCTGCTGAGCTCGAGTCGGTTCTCGCCGCGGTCGATGCAGAGGTCGACCAGCTTCGCCAACGACGCGCAACCGTGGTGCAGGATCTGGGTGCCGAGAGCAACGCGCTCTACGAACGGGTCCGCAAGCAGTTC
>JANLPB010000158.1:0-4177 GCA_031366885.1 Ilumatobacteraceae bacterium | reverse complement strand
CGCTTCGGTGTCGAGCAACGCGCGGCGCTGCGAGCCAAGGGTGATGGCGATGTAGTCCCCGACGTGCTGGTGATGACCGCCACGCCGATTCCGCGCACAGCGGCGATGACCGTGTATGGCGATCTCGATGTGAGCGTGCTCGACGAGCTACCACCTGGGCGCACGCCCATCGTGACGAAGTGGGCGAACGGTCCGCTGATGGAGCAGGGCGCCTGGGCCACCGTGCGCGAGGAAGTCGCCGAGGGTCGGCAAGCATTCGTGGTCTGCCCGCTGATCGAGGAGAGCGAGAAGCTGGAGGTCGCCAGCGCGCAGGAGATGTACGAGCGGCTTCATCACGACGAGTTGAAGGGCTTGCGCATTGCGCTGCTGCACGGGCGGATGCCATCGGTGGAGAAGGAATCCGTGATGGAGTCATTCCGTCGGGGCGAGCTGGACGTTCTGGTCGCAACCACTGTCATCGAGGTGGGCGTCGACGTACCCAACGCAACCGTGATGGTAATTGTCGACGCCGACCGGTTCGGTATCGCTCAGCTGCACCAGTTGCGTGGCCGCGTTGGCCGCGGCCTGCACCCCTCGACGTGCTGGTTGGTGACGCAGGAAGTTGAGGGTCGCAACCCTCGTGTCGAAGCGTTGGTGGCGACGACCGATGGGTTCGAACTGGCCGAGGTAGATCTGGACCTTCGTGGCGAGGGCACGCTGATGAATACGGCGCAGAAGGGGCGTAGCGATCTGCGCTTGGCATCGTTGCGCCGTGACCGCGAGCTGGTGGCGTTGGCCCGCGAGGTCGCGTTCGAGATCGTTGACCCCGACCCGATGTTGGAGAACAACCCACTCTTACTCGACGAGCTGCGCCTGCTGTTCACCGCTGACGACGAGGCCTTCCTCTTCAAGAACTGACGCTCAACAACGGCGGTAGTCGGGCAGACTGCTCGGATGCGCCGTTCGCTTGTAGCTCTCGTCACTGGAATTGTTCTGTTGTCAGCGTGCTCTGATTCGGGTGCCAACTCCGACAGTTCGTCCACCGTCGCACCCGGGCAGACAGCCCCCGCGGTTGCCGGCGAGCCAGAGGGAACGCAGACCTTCACCGACCTTGCGCAAACCCACGTCGACACGCCGGTCGACTATCCGCAGACGCCGCCTGTTGGCGGGCCGCACAGTCCCGTGTGGCAAACCTGTGCGTTCTACGACGTCGAGTTTCCCAAGGAGCGCGGCGTGCACTCGATGGAGCACGGTGCAGTCTGGATCACCTACACAGCCGGTCTGCCGGCTGCGGATCTCGCGGTACTGCAAGCCTTTGTCGACAACGGCAACGAAGTGTTGGTCAGCCCATTCACCGGGCTGCCGACTCCGATCGTCGCATCGGCGTGGGGCAAGCAGTTGCAGTTGCAGTCGGTGAACGACCCCCGCCTGGCGCAATTCGTCACGATTTTCGACGACGGCCCGCAAACGCCGGAGAAGAACACCCCCTGCGCGCAAGGCACCTCCGAAACCACCTGAGTAGAACGGCCGCTGGCACTCAACTGGGCTTTCCCGGAAGGGTACGTAGCGTTCTGGGAAGGCCCAGTTCGCACCCGCTACCAGTCCGTGCGGTCGGGGGCGCCGTCTTCGTCGTCGTCGGGCAGCACCAGGTCCCAGCGATCACGACAGTCTTCGCAGCGGTAGGCAACGATGTCGCCGGGCAACCAGATGCCGTCCTCGGTCGGGTGGGTGAGTAGGTGGCAACGGCCGCCGCAATCGACACAGATGATGGTGGGTTCCGGTTGCAGCACGCCCGTAGTCTGGCCGAGATGGAAGCGGTGACGGCATGCGGGTGATTTCTGGCGAGTTCGGCGGGCGGCGTCTCGTGACCCCCGAGGGTGAGACGACGCGCCCCACCACCGACAAGACGCGCGGCGCAATCTTCAACTCGCTGGACAGCATGGGCATCCTCGATGGAGCCATCGTCGCCGACCTGTATGCGGGTTCCGGCGCCCTGGGTATCGAAGCGATTTCGCGGGGCGCCGCGAAGTGCGTGTTCGTCGAGCGCGACAGATCGGCGCTGTTGGCCCTGCGCGAGAACATCGCCACCCTCGCCATCGCCGACCGCTCCACCGTCCACGGCACCGATGTCATGGCCTGGGTGCCGGCCATGCGAAACGTCGACATTGCATTCATCGATCCGCCGTACGCGTTCGATGCGTGGCCGGCACTCCTCAAACTGATCGACGTGGGTCTGGTCGTTGCGGAGGCCGACGACCCGGTTGAGGCCCCTGAGGGTTGGACCCAACTGCGTTCACGTCGTTACGGCCGCGCCTGGATCACACTGCTGGAGACCAACGCAGTCTGAACGGCTAGCGTGTGGCCGCCATGGCGACCGTTCTCTACCCCGGAAGTTTCGATCCCTTACACCTCGGTCATATCGACGTCATCGAGCAATCGGTGGCACTGTTTGGCAAGGTCATCGTCGGGGTCATGCACAACCCGACCAAGCCAGGCGGCATGTTCACCCTCGATCAGCGCACGGAAATGATCCGCGCCAGCATCTCCTACCTCCCGTCGGTCAAGGTGATGGCGTTCGAGGGGCTGGCGGTGGATGCCGTCAAACACGTCAAAGCTGCCTTCATCGTGAAGGGCCTGCGTACCGGCGGCGACTTCGAGGTCGAGCAACAGATGGCGCACACCAACCATGCCGTCAGCGGCGTCCGCACCGTCTATCTGCCCTGCAAGCCGGCGTTGGTGTCCATCAGCAGCCGTTTCATTCGCGAGATCGCCCAGTACGGTGGCGACGTCACCTCGCTGGTTCCGGCGCCTGTCGCCGCCGAACTCGCCACGCTTTTCCCCACACACTCGAACCCTTCTGAGAGCGCATGAGCCACGACGACAAGTACGACGACGACCAGTACGACGATGAGCTCGACGACTCGGACGCGTTCGTTCGTTCCACCAACGGTTATGTCGGCGACGCCGAGGCGCTGCTGCGCCGCGCGGTCGACATCATTGCAACAGCCCCAACGATGCCGCTTTCTTCCTCGCCGCGCATCGACCGCGACGAGATCATCGAGCTCTTGGAGGAATCACTGCACCGCTTGCCCGACGAAATGCGTCAGGCACGCTGGATGATCAAGGAGCGCCAGGAGTTTGTCGCCAAGACCCGCCGCGAAGCCGACGAGTTGTTGGAGGCTGCCCGAGTCCAGGCCGAGCGGATGGTTCAGCGCACGGAGGTCGTTCGTGCAGCCGAGCAGCGTGCCCGGCAGATCAGTGAGGCTGCCGATACCGATGCCCGTCGCCTGCGGCACGAAACCGAAGACTTCCTTGATCAACGGTTGGGTAGTTTCGAAATCCTGCTCGACCGGCTCACCAAGACGGTGCAGTCCGGCCGCTCGCGGTTGGCCGTCGGCGAGCACCACGAAGCCGATAGTGGCGAGGACGAAGACCCAACCAAGGGTTTCTTCGACCAGGATCGCTAGCAGCCTCGTGAACCCGTTGCGTGTGAACGCAGCCGAGCTGCTGCGCCGACCCGGTAACCAGAAGTCGGTCGAGCTGGTCGCGGCATTGACCGACCTGAACGTTGTCGATACGGCGCGTTTCGCTGACGACGCAGAAGTCACCGTTCGGCTGCACCTCGAGGCACTCAGCGATGGCATCGTGATCGACGGGGAACTCAGCGTGCCCTGGCATGGCGTATGCCGCCGGTGTCTGGTGGAGACCGGTGGTACCCAGATCAGTGAGGTTCACGAGCTCTATCAGCGGGTGGTCACCGATCCGGAGGCGTTCGAGATCGTCGGCGATCAACTGGACCTGGGCGACGTGGTGCGCGAGTTGATCCTGCTCGACGTGCCCAGCACGCCACTGTGCCGTCCCGACTGCGCCGGGCTGTGTCTGACGTGTGGTGCAAACCTCAACGACGGCCCGTGCGGCTGTGCGCCAGTACCGGCGGACCCCCGCTGGTCGGCGCTCGACCAGCTGAGCGTTCCCCGCGACGAGGGCAATCAGCCCAACTGACTGCTCGCAGGTAGCAAGGTGCGTGTCTGCGCCGCTAGTCTCTCATAGCTCGTGTGCCGAGGGAAGCGTTCCCTCGTCCGATTCCGGGAGTCCTCATGGCTGTTCCCAAGAAGAAAAAGTCGAAGATGAAGACCCGCAGCCACCGTGCTGGCGCGTGGAAGCTGGCCGCCCCGTCGCGCAGCATCTGCCCGCGCTG
>JANLPB010000130.1:0-16390 GCA_031366885.1 Ilumatobacteraceae bacterium | reverse complement strand
ACGTGGCTGGTGAGCCCGTACGACAGCACCTTGGCGAACTCGGCACCATTGAGGGCCAGTTGGAAGGTCGAGGCATTCGAACAGAACGACGCGTGATCGAGTTCGACTTTCGCGTCGCGCCACCGCGGGTGGCCGCAGTGCTGGGCACCGACCAGGTGCTGCGCGTCAAGCGACTGAACTTGGCTGACGACACCCCGTTCGCGGTCGTCACCGTATGGTGTCCCGCCGAGTTGGGTCATCACCTCAGCCGTCGCGATGTTGAGGCGCATCCGTTCTACGAGTTGCTCGGCGTTCCCCTGCGCGGCGCCACGCAGACTATCGGTGCGGACTCTGTAGACGGGGCTGATGCGGCCCTACTCGGCGTGCCAGTGGCAAGCCCGGTGCTGCGGTGCGAGCGGATCACCACCGATACACACGGCCGTGCGGTGCTGATGAGTGAGCACGTCTTCCCCGCCCGCCGCACCGAGTTCGTCGTCGACCTTCCCCAAGCCGAGCCGTCGGTCCTCCCCAGCGGCCTCAGACTCGTCGAGTAGCCGACCCTGACCCTGCCGACTTCAGCTACCACTGCTCCCAGTGGATGATTGGTTCGAGCGGCAGGCGCGTGGCGGGCTTGAAGTCGGTACCGATCGTGTATGCGACAGGAAACAGACCGGCCTGCGTAATTCCGTCGGGAATGCCCAGCAGATCGGCCGCCTCCTTCTCGCCGCCGTTCATCAGATGGATGGTGGTCCACGCCGTGCCCAGACCGCGCTCGCGAGCGGCCAGCATGAAGCTCCACACTGCCGGCAAGATTGAGCCCCACAGCGAGGCACCGACGAATGAGGGCACACCGTCGAGGTTGCCTGCGATGCACGGAATCATCAGCACCGGGACCTTGTGGAAGTTGTCGGCCAGGTATTGCGCGGAGTCGACCACCCGGACTTGCTGTTCGGCGCGTGGGTCGCCATCGGGTAGACCGGGGCCGCCGATCTTGCGGTAGATCTCGAAGTTCTTCGCGTAGATATCGGCGAGGGCTTGCTTCTTGGCGGGGTCGGTGACGAACAGCCACTGCCAACCTTGGCTGTTGCTGCCGGTCGGTGCTTGCACTGCCAGCTGCAGGCATTCCTCGATCACTTCGCGGGGGACCGGCCTGTCGAAGTCGAGGCGCTTACGGACGGCCCGGGTGGTGGACAGGACTTCGTCGGCGGAGAGGTTCAATTCCATTTCGACAGTGTTGCATGGCGTGCGAGGCTGGTCGCTGTGGAACCGATCGATGTCTCCGATTACCAGCGCATCAACAAGGCCAACTGGGACAGCCGCGTGCCCCACCACGAGCGCGGCTATGACCTCCACGAGTTCACCGACGTCCCGAGTCACCTGTCTCGTGTCGTTCAGTTCGACCTACCCCTGTTGGGTGACATCGCTGGCCTGACCGGCGTGCATCTGCAGTGCCACATCGGCTCCGATACCGTCTCGCTGGCGCGCCTCGGCGCTCGGATGTCCGGCCTCGACTTCTCTGGCCCGGCGCTGAAGGTCGCTACACGGTTGGCGGCCGACTGCGGTCTACAGATCGACTTCGTGGAGAGCGATGTGTACGCCGCTCTCGATCAACTTCGGGCCGGCGAGTTCGACTTCGTCTTCACCGGCATCGGCGCCCTGTGTTGGATCCCCGACGCAGCTCGCTGGGCAAAGGTTGTTGCCGAGCTGCTCAAGCCGGGTGGATTCTTGTTCATTCGCGAGGGCCACCCGATGCTGTGGACGCTCAGTGATCCGCGCCCCGACGGTCTTGCGGTGATCGAGTTTCCGTACTTCGAAAGCGCCGGCGAGGTGTTTGTGGAGGAGCACTCATACGTGGAACACGACGGCGTACTGGCCTCGCCGACCATCGTCAGCTTCAACCACTCGCTGTCGGAGATCTTCAACGCGCTGTGGAACGCGGGGCTGACGATCGCCATGTTCGAGGAGCATCAGTCGGTGCCATGGAACCCACTGGACGGCGCGATGGTGGAGGACGAAGTGGGCGAGTTCCGTTTGCGTGAGAAACCGGAACGTCTGGCGGCGACCTACACGCTGCGTGCCGTGAAGAACTGACCTGCCAAACTCTCGGACATGACCGACGACCGCGTCTCTCTCACCATCACCGACGGCATCGCCGACGTGCGAATGACCCGTGCCGACAAGCGCAATGCGCTCGACGGTGCCATGTTTGAAGCGCTTGCCGCGGTCGGCGAGCGACTGAAAACGGAACCGGAAGTTCGCGTGGCAGTGCTCTCGGGTGAGGGGTCCTCGTTCTGTGCTGGCCTCGACTTCGCAACCATGTCGGCGCTTGCGGACGGCGGCGACCGCCCAGAGGGTGGTAACCCTGGCGCCATGAAGGAAGGTGGCATCACGCACCTCGGCCAGCAGATCTGCTGGGTGTGGCAGGAAGTGCCGGTTCCTGTCATCGCTGCGGTGCACGGACATGCGATCGGTGGCGGTATTCAGGTTGCGCTCGGCGCCGACATTCGCATCGTGCATCCCGATACGCAGATGAGCGTGCGCGAGATCCACTGGGGTCTGGTGCCCGACATGACCGGCACGATGATGCTCTCGCAATTGGTCCGCGCTGACGTGGCGAAGGAGCTGGTGCTGACCGCCCGCATGTTCGACGGACGCGAAGCATTCGCTATGGGTATCGCAACCAAGTTGTCGGACACCCCGTATGAAGATGCGATGGCGATGGCTCGCGAGATTGCCGGGCGCAGCCCCGAAGCGGTGCGCGCTGGCAAGGCACTCCTCAACGGGCTTTTCAACCGAGGCGCCGCGGATCAGTTCGCTGCGGAGCGTCAGGCCATCGGCTCGCTGATTGGGCGAGCGAATCAGAAGGAAGCCGTCATGGCCAACTTCGAGAAGCGTGCCCCCAACTTCATCGACCCATCCAAGTGAACGACAGCTGAGCGAGGCCACTCATGACCGACCAGATCGACGCTGACGCGCTGAAGATGTTTTCCTTCCAGGTGTTCACCAAGCTGGAAGGAGCAGTGACAGCCGGAATGATCCACCTCGGTGACCAGCTGGGTCTGTACACCACAATGAAGCAAGCGGCCCAGCCGCTGTCGACCGCGGAGCTCGCGGATCGAGCGGGGCTCGCCGAGCGGTGGGTGCGCGAGTGGGCACACAATCAGGCCGCAGCGAAGTTGATCGTCGCTGACGGCGAGGGCCGATTTTCGCTGACTCCGGAGGCCGCTGCAGTCTTCGCGACGCCCGAGCATCCGGCCTACGGAATGGGCATGTTTCACCGTCTGCCACAGACGATGCGTGCGCTTGACGACGTGCGCGACAGCTTTCGTACAGGCGTTGGCCACGACTACGACAGCCACGGTCCCCAGGGCGCCGTGGGCATCGAGCGCAGCTTCGAGCCGTGGAGCAACGCCAACCTGCTGCCGACGGTACTGCCCGCTGTCGATGGGCTCATCGATCGGCTCACCGGCGGCGCGACAGTCGTCGACATTGGTTGCGGAGCTGGTAGTGCAGTGCTCCTGATGGCGAAAGCGTTTCCCCGCTCAACATTTCACGGCTACGACATCTCGCAGTTTGCCCTTGCACGTGCTGCGCAGAAGCTGCAGGAGAGTGGCCTCGAGAATGTCAGGTTCGACGACCCTCGCGAATCGCCGATGCCGACCGACGCGTCGGCGGACTTCATCACCACCTTCGACTGCATCCACGACATGACCCACCCGACCGAGATGATGTCGATCATTCGCCAGGCCATCAAGCCCGATGGCGTCTGGCTGCTGGTGGACATCAAGGCGCTCGACACCTTCGAGGAGAATGCTCGCAAGAACCCTATGGCGTCGCTGATGTATGGCATCAGTGTGCTCTCGTGCATGTCATCAGCACTCAGTGAGGCCGACGGTGAGGGGCTGGGCACACTTGGCCTGTCCGAGAACAAGGCACGCGCAATGGCCCAAGCCGCAGGGTTTTCTCGCTTCCGCAAGCTCGACATCGAGCACAGCGTCAACGCGTTCTACGAGGTCCGCCCGTAGAGCTGGGCGTGTGAGGGCTCAGCCGCGGGTGATGACTTCGATGCGACGCTCGGCGAAGTACCACGCGTTGCCGACCCGCTGATAACGGTCGTGGTATACGCCGACCAAGTCGCCGCGCCCGTCCTTCTTCGACAGGTATGCCTCGTGGATCATCACGCGACCGGCGCCGGTTCCAGCCGTCTCGTCGACTTCGAACACCGCGTTGGGTGCAGTCTGCACCAGCCACGTGTAACCGGTCATCAACTTGCGGAATGCTGCTCCAATAGCGTCGCGACCCTCGATCGGCTTGGCGAGGACCCATGACGAGTCGGTGGCCCAACACGCCGAAAATGCATCGGCGTCGTTGCGCACGACAGCATCGCAGTAGCGCGCGATGAGCTGGCGCAGCGAGTTGTCGGTGGCGGGGGAGGGTGGGCCGGCGAGCGCAACGATGGCGCTGCCATCACGCAACGCTTCGGGCTCGAGGCCGACTTCCCACGCGGCCAACGTGCGCACATGCTCGATGAACTGGTCGCGGGTGAGCGTCCCATCATGCGCCGCGAACTGAACGGCCAGACCGTCGACCACTGCGGTCAGGCGGAGCGCGGCGGCGGCGGGGTCGACGCACACGAACTCGCCGGTCTCGACACCGTGGCGGATCACGCGCTCAGCAAGGCCCGCGGACTGCGCATCGAGCTCCTGGCTGATCTTGCGCATCATCGGGTTACGAAGCGCCTCGCCCCACCCATCAATCCACAGCATCCACTCGACGTCGCCGCTGCCCTCTGGGACGTAGTTGTGAATGACGCGATCAAGCTGGGCGACGGCACTGGGCGCGGCCTCGATCTCGGCCTCCATCTCCGCCACGTCCTTGCGGGCGTAGTGAGCGAAGGCCTCTGCGAGCAGCTGCTCCTTGGAGTCGAAGTGGTAGTGGATGAGGCTGCTGGACACGTCGAGCCGTTTCGCGACATCGGCAATTCGAGTGGCGGCAAAGCCACGTTCAATCACGACTTCGCACGTGGTCTCGAGAATTTCGGCGCGACGCTCGGCGACAGTGGGCTTCTTCACTTCGCGCACGATACCGGCGTGGCCAGTCGCTGAACGCGATGATCTGCGGATGGAACTCGACGATGTAAAGGTGAAGGGCAGCGCGCTCAGCCCGTGGGCGCACATGGCAACGGTCGGGGCCGATGGCAAACCCGACGTGGTGCCGGTGCACCCCTGCTGGGAGGGCGATGTGCTCTGGGTGTTGTGTGGCGAAACGTCTGTCAAAGTGCGCAACCTCGAGGCCAATTCGAACGTGGCGCTGCACTGGCAAGTCACCGCCAAGGGCGACGGGTTGGAAGTGTGGGGCACGGCGACGGTACACGCCGACGTCGAGACCAAGCGGCGCCTATGGAACGTCTTCGACTACGACCTCAATGCATTTGCGCCCGGCGGGCCCGACAACTCGCCCGGTACGGCGTTCGTGGCCATCACTCCGCAACGGGCACTGTGGCTGGACACCTATGGCATGGGTGGCAGCGAACGCTGGAAAGCTACGTGACCAGGCTCACCGAACTCTCCCGTTCGGTGACGGGGCGGCGCGTCATCGTCACCGGTGCGGGTTCAGGCATGGGCCGTGCTACGGCGCATCTTTTTGCCGACGAGGGCGCGCGCGTCGCAGTTGTCGACATCGGAGGAGAAGCTGTCGAGGCAGTCGTTGACGAGATCCGCGCGGCGCATGGCATGGACGCCGCCGTGGGTTTTGTCGTTGACGTCGGGGACCACGACGCGCTGAAGTGGATGGTTGCGGGTGTGCTGGACACTCTCGGTGGAGTCGACGTTCTGATCAACAACGCCGGCATCTCGCTGATCAACTCGGCGTTCATGGAGGAGGTCGAGTACGAGTCGAACTGGGCGCGCACGTTGGAGGTCAACCTCACCTCGCACTCGCGGTTGATTCGGCTGTGTCTGCCATTCCTGCGAGCGGCCGATGGGGGTGGACGAGTCGTCAACATCGCATCCACCGAGGCAATCGTGACCACCGCCGGACTGGCGGCCTATGCAGCGACCAAAGCCGGTGTGGTGGGACTGACCAAGAGCTTCGCCGTTGAACTGGGCCGCGTTGGTATCACCGTCAATTGTGTGTGTCCTGGCCCGATCAACACCGGCATGACAGCGGGCATCCCGGACGAGGCCAAGGAGACCTATGCCAAGCGACGGGTACCCCTCCGCCGTTACGGCGCACCCGAGGAGGTGGCGCACATGACACTGAGCCTGTGCCTGCCGGCCAGCAGTTTCGTCAACGGCGCCATCATCCCCGTCGACGGCGGCATGACCATTCGCCACACCTGAATTGTTGGGTGCGAGCGGTCTACCCGGCGTAGCCGTCGAGGATGCCGGTGAGACCCGTTGGGTGCGGGCCGATCGCGAGCTGCTCGAGGATGCCCTGCCCGTGCTCGACGGTCCCGTCGGCCATTGTCAGCGTTGCGTTGCAGAGGGCCTGCACGTGCACGTGCTCCCGCGACAACTGGTTCTCGACGGGTAGCGCAAGTCGTTCACCCGCAGTGACCGACTCGCCCTTCCAGTAGCCGTGGCCGAACTCGGGGTGCCCGTAGCCAATGCCGCGCATTTGGAACTCGAACCGGGGTCGCAGCGCAACTGTGTGGCGGGAACCATCCCAGTCGATCAGGTCGTATTCGAACGAGTCGGCGAAGCGCGTGCCCGGACGCCACTTGACGCGCCAGTCCACGGAACGCATCATCTGTGGCGCCTCGCCCAGTCGGGAGATGGCGCCCGTCTCATGCCAACGATGCCCGTCGCCATACTCGTTGACATCGAAGTGGGTGGACAACGACGGAAAGTTGACGGGCGCCCACAACCAGAAAAACTGTGGCACCTGCACGGGTGCACCCGTTGGGGGTGTCTCGCCGACGGGGCGAATTCCCCACGACCGATCTCGCGAGCCCCACACGTTGGCGGGGGTGATGTCGTGGCGTTCCCCGTCGACCTCCAGCCACCCCGACCATGTGCCGAACTGCGTCAGCCGCGTGTAGTCGAAGAACGTACGCATGCCGACCCGCTCGAAGAAGTGGGCCTCCTCGATCGCGTCCGAGCGGCCGTCGAAGGTCAGCTCGGCGCGCAGGCCGTGTTCTGGCGCCTCGACTGATACTCGCAGGGTCTGCAGCGGACGCAGCACGTCCACCACGATCGGGCCGAGCGACGTGGCATCGCGTCGGTCGTGCGGAGCGCGCTGACTGTGAAACACGCTGTGCTGCACGCCATTCTTCACGACGCAGAACGCTGCGTCGGCGACATGGCGATTCGGATACAGGCCCATCGCGGCGCCGAAGTAGAGGCTGCCGTCGCGGGAGTACCCGTTGAAGAAGTAGCGGTCGTACTGGTTGAGGTCTCCCGTTGCGCTGTGCGCGATCGGGACCGAAGCCTGGTGAATTGGAAAGTCGTCAAAGCTGGTCAGCACGCCTCGAACCGTAGCCTTGTGGCATGTCACGAGTTCGAGCGAGCTGGCAACGGGTTCGAGCAGAGGGTTTCAGCCCACGCGAGTTTCGTACGATCTGCGTGGTGGCGTTGGCACTGCTCGGCGCCATCGTTGTCACCGGTGGGATGGTGCGGCTGACAGGCTCGGGCCTCGGCTGCAACGACTGGCCGAACTGCAACGACACTCAAATCGTCGATGTCTCGACCAAGCATGCTGCGATCGAGCAGGTCAATCGATTGTTCACGTTCCTAGTGTCCATCGGTGTCGCGCTCGCAGCGCTCGCCGCCTGGTTCCGCCGCCCACGCCGCCGCGACCTGCTGGGGCTCAGCATGGTCATGCTGGTCGGTGTTCCTGCGCAGGGCCTCGTCGGCGCTGTTGTGGTGTGGAGCAAGCTGAACCCCGCGTTGGTGCAATTGCACTTTGTGCTGTCGATGGTGCTCGTCTGGGCCGCCGTGCTGATGCTGGTTCGGTCGCGCGAGCCAGACGGCGGTCACCGGGCAAGCGCAGTGGTGCCGCGCATTCGTCGACGTGTACGACTGCTCGCGGGCTGGACTGTTTTGGCTGTTCTGGCCGGCACGGTGGTATCGGGGTCCGGCCCGCACGCCGGTGATTCGGTGGGGGACGATGGTCTCGCATGTACCGCAGGGGCTGCCAAACGCTTCTTCGGCCACGAGTGCGAAATCAACGGCAACGCGCTCGTGTGGGTCACGCGCATTCACGGCACCATCGTGTGGATCACCGTCGCCATCGCCCTCAGTCTGCTGTGGCACCTGCGACGCCTACGACATGATCGACAGGTGCTGGACGCGCCGCTCACTGCATGGTTGATGACAGCGATTGTGCAGGGGGCCATTGGATACGTGCAGTACTCGAATGGGTTGCCTGTCGGGTTGGTGGCATTGCACCTCGCGGGTGCAACGGTGCTGGTCGCCTGTACTGCGTGGCTGTGGAGCAGCACGACAAAGGCCGTCGTGTCAGCTGCCGAGGCTCTGGACGAACTCTCCGAGCTTGTTGATCAGCGCCGCGAAGAAGCGACCGATTGAACCAATGATGTTGACGGTGGCGTCGGCAGAGCCAGACGGGTCCTGCCAGAGCTTGATCGCTGCGAACGCCACCAGCAGGTAGAGGCCGATGCGTAGCGCGGCCTTCGCTTGATTGAGAATCATTGCCATGGGGGGTGGACCTCCGGAATAGCCGAGCTGAGCTCGCTAGGTTTCCACCCGTCGCAAAGGCTATCCGGTGAGACCGCGCCGCGCCGGGATTCACACCAGTTGTGCCAGTTCGGCGACTCGAGCGCGAAACTCATCGACAGTGCCGTGGATGATGTCGCGGACAGGAACGACCGAATCGATTCGACCCGCCACCTGCCCGGTCAGGGCAATGGATGCCTCCATGTCGCCGCCGAAGTAGAGATCAAGAGCGCTGCTCATCTCGGCCATTTCCACGTGGTCCTGGTGCTCCAGCCGGGACGTTCGCTCGGTGCGCAATGCCCTCAGGCCGGGCTTGGAGAAGCGGTTGAGGAAGACGGTGTCGGTTTCCGCGGCGCCGACGATGGCCCGCTTCCAGTTGTCGTGTACCGGCGATTCGGCGGCGCTGACCATTCGGGTGCCCATCTGTACGCCCTGCGCACCGAGCGCGAATGCGGCAGCCATGCTGCAGCCGTCGATGATTCCGCCCGCACCAACGATCGGCACGCCGACCCGGCTGGCCACCAATGGCAACAGCACCATGCTGGCCACGTCGCGTGGGTTCTTGAATCCACCGCCCTCGCCCCCTTCGACGACGAGGCCGTCGACCCCTGCCGCGACGGCCTTCAGTGCCGCCGCCAGGGTGGGGACGACGTGAAAGACCGTGAGCCCGGCAGCCTTCAATTGGCTGGTGTACTTTGTCGGGTCACCCGCCGATGTGGTGACGAAACGCACCCCTTGATCGATGACGAACTGGGCAATGCCCGGGTCGCGCACGAAGGCCTGGGCGATGTTGACGCCGAAGGGCTTGTCGGTAAGGTCCGCCATCTTCGCAATTTCGAGACGGATCGCATCCAACTCGCCGCTCGAGGTCTCGATGATGCCCATGCCACCGGCGTTACTGACGGCCGATGCCAGCTGACTGCGTGCAATCCACCCCATCGGTGCCTGGATGATGGGGTAGTCGACACCGAGAAGTTCAGTCACTCGGTTACGGAGAGGGGCTGGGGCAGCGGTCGTCACAACACGGGATCGTAGAGTTCGTGGCAGTCGTTCACCGTCACCAGAGTCGGGCCATGGTCGCCGATGCGTACCAGTGTGATGGACGTGTTCTCGACGGTGAAGAGCAGCGACCGATGCACGCCCAGAAGTTGGGCGACGTAGGCGTTGATCGACCCACCATGAGCCACGACCGCAATGCACTGGCCGCGGTGCTGTGCCGCGAGCGAGTCGATCACACCTGCGACGCGGGTGCGAAAGGCGTCATCGCCCTCGCCGCCGGGAATACCGTCCCAACGTCCCGTACGGCTCCACAACACCCACTCGGGGTCGGCGGTGGCTGCTCGGCGTCGGAACTCGCCGTTGCTCCAGTCGCCGAGCCGGACCTCCTCCAGGTCGATGTACTCGACGACGTCGAGCCCGCGTTGGTCCGCCAGCGGCTGCGCGGTCTGCCGTGCACGGGCCAGGTGCGAGCTGTACACCGCATGGATCTCCTTGCCAACGATACGTGTGGCCAGCCGGTCGGCCTGTTCGACACCTTTCACGTGGAGCGCCGGATCCGCCGACTCGGGCGAACCAGGCACGACGTCGGCCGAGCGTCCGTGGCGGATCAGCAGAATCTGGCATTCGTCGGGCTCGGGCTCGCGAAGTGTCGGTTGCGGTACTGCCGTGGGCTGGGGGGTCGTCACTCCGCCACGGTAGCGGTGAGCATCAGCCCCACCAGAACCAACGCGACACCTACCCACCCCGCCGGCCGAATTCCCTCGTGCACGACAACAGCGCCGAGCAGTGACGCAGTGATCGGCTCGAGCAGGGTCAGGGTGATGACGGTCGGCGCGGGCAGGTGTCGCAGCGCGATTCCGTACAGGGTGTACGCCACCCCCACCGTCACCACGCCGAGATACAACGCAACGAGAAGGCCAGACGCTGACCAAACCCAGGCGGGGGAGTGAGCCAGCAGGAGCGGACTGAGTACCACGGCCCCACCGCCGAACATCGCGGCCATGATGGCGGTGCTCTTCACACCACGATCGATCTGGTGTTTGCCGACCGTGGCAAAAACGGCCCAGCCCAAGCCCGCACACATGGCCAGCCCGATTCCGACGATGTCCACTGCCGAGTCCCGTCCGGCGAGGCCGAGCAACGCCACGCCGCTGACGCTGATGACCGTGCCCACCAGCCATCGGCGATCCGGTGGCCGTCGGTGAATCACGGCGTTGAGCGCTCCGCTAAGCACGGGGCCGGATCCAATAGTCGCAACCGTCCCCTCCGCGACGCCGGTTCGCTGAACGGCGAGGAAGTATCCCAGCTGAAAGACGGCGACGCCCAGTGCCCCGACGATGGTCAGGCCCGCAAACGGCGCTCGCCAGGGCTGCGAAATCGCCGCCCGACCGCCGCGCAGTGCGACTGCGAGGAGCGTTGCTCCGCCGATCAACAAGCGCACACTGCCCACGGAATAGGCGTCGGCAGAGTCGGGCGCATTGACTAAAACGGTTCCCGTCGTTCCGAACAGAACTGCGGCCCCGAGCACGGAGAGTGTGGCAAGCTTCCGGCGGGGAATTGTGAACATCGGTCGCAGGCTATTGACGGCGGGTGCTCGCGCAGTATCAAATACGCCGCCAATCCGGACAGGTCGTCCGGCGGGATTACCAGGGGACCAGTTGAAGACACGACTACGACATCTCGCAGTGCTCCTCCTCGCAGGGTTCGCTGTGTTCGGCATGTTTGCTGCCCCTGCCCACGCGGCGTCGGCACCCTTCGGCCACGTCTCGCCGGCGGCCGACGGTGACATCGCCATCAAGGTTCGAGTGCAGAACCAGGTGAAGGACGCCACCACCGGAAAGACCAAGAAGGAACCAATCGTGGGCGCCACGATCCAGGTTCTGGGTGCGGACGGGTCAGTGGTTGGCGAAGGCGTCACGGACGCCAAAGGTCTGGCGACCATCCCGGTGCCAGGTCGGGCTGACTACACCGTCAAGCTCGACGAAGCCTCGCTCCCCGACGGGTCCGTGCTGGTCGACGGGGCGGCCGAGCGGCAAGTGTTGGAGTCCAGCTTCGTCACCAGCAACGTGACCGTGAACTACTTCACAGGGCAGGCGGACCGTGCCACGGTCGGCTGGTGGTCACAATTCGCCCAACGATTGGCGGACGGGGCGCGTTTGGGTCTCATCCT
Organism: Ilumatobacteraceae bacterium; assembly: GCA_031366885.1. GTDB lineage: Bacteria > Actinomycetota > Acidimicrobiia > Acidimicrobiales > Ilumatobacteraceae > UBA668. The sequence continues at coordinate 4,567 of JANLPB010000130.1, read as the reverse complement.
CGCGATGTGCTCCGTGGGCCTGTCGCTGATCTTCGGAACAACCGGTCTCACCAACTTCGCTCACGGCGAGATGGTCACCTTCGGCGCAATGACCGCCTACATCCTCAACATCGACTTCGGCATCCACCTGCTGCTCGCGGCGCCCCTCGCAATCGTGGCTGGCGGCTTGTTCGGTGTGGCCTTCGACGGCATCGTGTTCGGGCCGCTTCGCCGACGCAAGATCGGCCTCGTCTCGCAGATGGTGGTCACCGTCGGCCTCGCGATCGTGCTGAAGAACGCCTTCTTGTGGAAGCTCGGCGGACGTGTCAAGCAGTTCGCCGACTTCAACAGTCAGGAGTGCAGCAGGTTCGGGCCTATTTGCATCACGCCGCGCGACCTCACCACGTCGGCGATCTCGCTCGTCTTGTTGGTTGCGGTGGCGTTTGCCTTGCAGCGAACCAGGTTGGGTAAGGCCACCCGTGCCGTCAGCGATAACCCGGACCTCGCGTCGTCGACCGGTATCGACTCGCAGAAAATCATTCGCATCGTCTGGATCCTTGGCGGGATGTTGGCCGCCACCGGTGGCATCTTCCGCGGGCTCGACGAAGGTGTCTCGCCCACCATGGGCGCCGACTTGCTGTTCTTGATGTTCGCAGGCATCACCCTTGGCGGCCTCGGCTCTGCCTTTGGTGCGCTGGTGGGCGGCTTCGTGATCGGCATCTTCGTGGAGGTCACGACGCTGGGCATCCCAATCTTCCCCGGCAAGGACTGGCCCGACCCGTTCAACTGGATCCACAACGGCGTACCGACGGAGTTGAAGAACATGCCTGCGTATCTGATCATGATCGTGGTTCTACTGGTGAGACCTCAGGGCATCCTGGGCCGTCGTGAGCGCGTGGGCTGAGAGGACGACCGTCATGATTGCAGGCATTCTCGACCTTCCCTTCAACGACATCCTGAGGGCGACGCTCAGCGCGTTCTTCGGTGTCAACGCGATGTACTTCGCGATCGCGGCTATCGGACTCAACGTGCAGTTCGGCTACGCAGGCCTTCTCAACTTCGGCCAAGCAGGTTTCATGGCCTGCGGCGCCTATGCCGTCGGCATGACCACCCACTATTTCCACATCAGCTTCTGGTGGGGCATTCCGATTGCCATCACATACGCCGTGGTGTTCGGGCTGATCATGGGCATACCAACGCTGCGGTTGCGCGCTGACTATCTGGCAATCGTGACCATCGCGCTTGCGGAGGTACTGCGGCTACTGGTGCGGTCGGTGACGTTCAAGAAGAAATTCGGTGGCAGCGACGGCATCAACGGTTTCGCTGAAACGTTCCGCAGTGTCACCCCGTTCGATGACGCGAAGCGATACAAGATGTATCCATTCGACGCCTCCAATGGAAGCGTGGCCACCGTCTTGTTGCTGTTGCTCTTCGCGGTCGGAGCCCTTTTCGCTGGACGGATATTGACTCGGCGCTTCAGCAAGGAGGGGCAGAACCGCACTCTGGTCCAAGGCGTCGCGACCGTGCTGAGCTTCGGTTTCATCCTGGTGATCTCGACCTACGTGGAGTATGCAGGCCTGTCGTTCAAGGCCATCGTCGTTGGCTGGATCCTCGCAGCGATCTTGGGCCTGTTCGTCTACATGCTCATGAAGAGCCCGTGGGGCCGAGTCCTCAAGGGCATTCGCGAGGACGAAGAGGCAGTTCGCAGTTTGGGCAAGAGCGTGTACTCGTACAAGATGCAGGCGCTGATTCTGGGCGGCGTCATCGCGACGTTCTCCGGCATCATGTTCTCGCTCGACCGTGGTTCGGTCCAGCCCGACAACTACAGCCGCGACGTCACGTTCTACGTGCTGACCGCACTGGTGCTGGGTGGGGCCGCCAAGGTCTCCGGGTCCATTGTGGGTCCCATGCTCTTCTGGGGAATTCTTTCGTTTGCCGACGTCTTCTTGAACTCGCTGTTCAAGGAGTGGGGGAATCAGATCGGCATTTTCGGTTGGAAGTTCGTCAGCAACTCCAGCCAGGTCGGCATGATTGTCCAGGGCATGATCGGATTGATGCTGGTGCTGTTGATGGTGTTCAGACCGCAAGGACTGTTCGGGAATCGCAAGGAGATGGCCCTCGATGGACGCTGAAAATCTGGAACTCGGGGCCGATGGCGGCGAGACGATGACAACCGAACTCAGCGAGACTGCACGCGTTGCACGGGCCGCGCTGGCAGATGTCGCGCCCGAACCCGGCGTGGCGAAGCCGGACCCCATCATGTCGGCCGCCGGGGTGCGCCGTTCCTTTGGCGGCATCACCGCCGTCGACGTCGAGCGGGTAGAGATCCAGCGCGGCTCTATCACTGCCCTCATCGGTCCCAACGGCGCCGGCAAGACAACCTTCTTCAACCTGATGACCGGTTTCGACACACCCGACGCCGGCTCGTGGGCGTTCAACGGGAAGTCGTTGGAGAAGGTGGCCGCGCACAAGACAGCCGGCATGGGCATGGTTCGCACGTTCCAGCTCACGAAGAGCCTCACCAAGATGTCGGTCATCGAGAACATGAAGCTCGGTGCCACCGGCCAAACCGGCGAGAAGTGGTGGAACGGGCTGCTGCCGTTTCGCTGGAAGGCTCAAGAGAAGCTGATCGAGGCACGATCCGACGAACTACTGCGCCGGTTCAAGCTGGACCACATGCGCAACGAGTACGCAGGCACCCTTTCAGGCGGCCAGCGCAAGTTATTGGAGATGTCCAGGGCGTTGATGACCAACCCGCAACTGGTGATGCTGGATGAGCCGATGGCCGGCGTCAACCCCGCTCTCAAGCAGAGCCTGAACCAGCACATCAAGGGCCTGCGCGACGAAGGCATGACGGTGCTCTTCGTGGAGCACGACATGGACATGGTGCACGACATCTCCGACTGGGTGATTGTCATGGCCGAAGGTCGCATCATCGCCGAAGGCACGCCCGACCAGATCTCGACGAACCCCGCCGTGATCGACGCCTACCTGGGCTCGCACCAGGGCAAGTCGCTCTTGGAGGACCTGTGACCGATAACGCCCATCTGCCCGTCGTACTGCAAGCCACCGAATTGGTGGCCGGGTACATTCCGGAAGTCAACATCCTCAACGGATGCAACCTGGTGGTCAATGCCGGCGAGTTCATTGGCATCATCGGCCCGAACGGTGCCGGCAAGTCAACGATGCTCAAGGCAGTACTCGGTCAGTGCACCGTGCGCTCGGGTACCGTCACGCTGGAGGGCGTCGACATCACGGGCATGAAAGCCCACCAGCTGGTCAGCCAGGGTGTGGGTTACGTTCCGCAAACCAAGAACGTGTTTCAGAGTCTGACCGTGACGGAGAATCTGGAGATGGGCTGCTACCTACGGCCGAAAGTCTTCCGTGACCGCTTCGAGTACGTCACCAACCTGTTCCCACGGCTGTTAGAGCGCCGCAACTCGCGCGCTGGGGCACTGTCGGGCGGAGAGCGGCAGATGGTCGCAATGAGCCGTGCACTGATGCTGGAGCCCAAGCTACTGCTGCTCGATGAGCCGTCCGCAGGCCTGTCCCCGCAACTGCAAGATGAGGTGTTCCTCAACTGTCGGGCCATCAACAAGACCGGTGTCGCCATCTTGATGGTCGAGCAGAACGCCCGCCGCTGTCTGCAGGTGGTCGACCGTGGCTACGTGCTCGACCAGGGCCGTAACGCCCACACCGGCTCTGGCCGCGATCTGCTCGCCGATCCCGCCGTCATCGAGCTGTACCTCGGCACGTTGGCCAAGGCCACCGGCGGATGAGCGTCTTGTCGTCTCTCGCTCGCTAGCGCTCGCTCCGTTCCTCGATATTGATTGGAGCGCCTTTGGCGCGCCCAGTTGCTGTGATCCTCACGGAAACCGTGTCGGACCACCTTGCACCGCTCGCTGCCTCACGTCTCGCTGCGGGGACTCGGACACCGAGCTCCATCCAGAGATACGAGAAAGGCCCCGAGCTTTCGCTCGGGGCCTTCCTTTGCTTCGTACTAGCTGCTGACGTAGGTCAGCGGGGAATCACTTACCGGCGTTGAAGTTGTCGCCGAGTGCGTTGCCCATGTTGCCGTCGCAGCCATAGACAGCCTTGTTCTCCGGGCCAATGCCCTTTTCGACCATGGTCTTGAGAATGCGGCTGCCCTCATCGAACGTGATGAGGATGATGGCGTCGGGGTCGGCAGCAACGACTTCGTCGACCTCAGCATCGAAGCTGGTGGCCTTCGGGTCGTAGATCTTGGTGCCGAGCACTTCAACGCCAGCGGCGGTGAGTGCGGGCTCGATGACGCCGGCCAGGCTGGTGCCGTAGGCGTCGTCGAGGGCCAAGATGTAAGCCGACTGATTGCCGTCGTCGATGACGAGCTGAGCAATCACGTTGCCCTGCAGGTCGTCCGGGGGAGCGTTGCGGAAGTACAGCGCGTGGTCCGGGTAGTCGACGAGCTTCAGTGAGGTGTTGGCGGGCGAGTACTGCACCACGCCAGCGGCGGTGATCTTGTCGATGACCGTCAGCGACACCGACGAGGAAGCGGCACCAATGATGGCGTCGACGCCTTCGCCGAGCAGACGGTCTGCCGTCTGGCTGG
>JANLPB010000128.1:0-13086 GCA_031366885.1 Ilumatobacteraceae bacterium | reverse complement strand
AGTTGATCGAGCAGCACCCGGGCGTGGTCAGCACTGAACTCGCGCGCCGCGCCGGCCAGGAGCGACCGGACTTCAAGATCAATGTTCGCAAGCTGAAGGAGATGGGCTTGACGGAAAGCCTCACCGTCGGCTACCAGCTGTCCCCGCGCGGCACCGCCCTGTTGCTGGCCATCACCTAGCTGTTACCGTGCCCGTCGTGTCAGCCACACCCCGTGAATCGCTGTCTCGTCCAATGTGCGTGATTGGCGACTTCGCATGGGACGTTCTCATTCGTACCAACAGCGAGCTACTTCGTGGCGGCGATACGTTCGGCGAAGTAATGCTGACACCCGGCGGCAGTGCTGCCAACGTTGCCGTGTGGGCACAGCGGGCGGGCAGGTCGACTCGCTTCATCGGCAAGATCGGCCGCGACCGGTTCGGTCAGCTGGCCGAGGAAGACCTCGATCGCGAGGGGGTCGAAGCCCATTTCGTGGAGACCGACGCCCACCTCACCGGCTCGGTCGCAGTGTTCGTGGACCACACCGGCGAACGGTCAATGGTGTCGGGCCACGGCGCCGACTTCTACCTGCTGCCCCAGGAGCTACCGCGCGACATCATTCGCAGCTCCTGCCACCTTCACCTGACCGCCTGGTCGTTCTTCATCGACCCACCCCGTGCGGCCGTGCGTGAAGCCGCCCACCTTGCACAAGCTGCGGGTGCCACCCTGTCGTTCGACCCAGGGTCGTTTCAGATGATCGGCGAGATGGGTGTCCGGCAGTTCCTCTCAGTGACGCAGGATTTGGGTATCGATGTGCTTCTCCCGAACAAGGAGGAAGGCAGCATGCTCACCGGCGGGCTGACAGAACCGACCGAGATTGCTGCCGCTCTTGCCGACCTCTATCCGAATGCGCTGATCATGCTCAAGCTCGACGCCGACGGCGCGCTGGTATGGGAGAACGGCCAAGGTACGCACGTGCCCGCGGGCAGCAACAACTTGGTCGACGCAACAGGTGCCGGCGACTCATTCGCTGGTGGATTTTTGGCTCACTACCTCGAGCACGGTGACGCGGTAGCCGCCGCCCGTTTCGCGACCACAATCTCGGCGTGGGTCATCGAGCACTTGGGTGCGCGCCCGCAGCCCGACGCCAAACTTCGCGCAGCCCTCCGCCGGGCCTAACCCACCCACCGCCGGTCATACTTTGCTACGCTAAAGGTATGACTACCACGAAACGTAAGATCTCGGTGTCACTTGACGAGGACCTCGTTGCCGAACTTGAGGCCGGCGACGAGGCGCTGTCGGCGCAGGTCAACGAAGCAATTCGTTCGGAGCTCACTCAACGCCGCCGGAGTCGACTGTTGCGTCAGATGCTCGATGAGCTGGATCAAGTTGCCGGCCCGCCCGATGAAGCTCATGTCAGCAAGTACATGGACTTGCTGACATGAGCCAAGTGCTCGTTCTTGACGCAGAGGCATTGTCATGTATTGCAAGCCCTCGTGGAGCCCGGTATCAAGAGGTGCGCGCCGCGCTCGAGGCCGCCCATCGCCTTCGACGAGAAGTTGTGACGCCTGCTGTTGTCCTGGCCGAGTTGTATAGAGGTCGCGGTCACAATCAACTCGTTGACTCCTGCCTCAGCCGCGAGACCGGAATTCTGGTCCGCGATACCGACCGACCGTTCGCTCGACTTGTCGGCAGCGTGCTCGCTACTGCCGGAGCGACGTCGGCTGGTCTCGCTGATGCGCACGTGGTGGCCGCCGCCGTTGAGTCAGGCGGCGGCGTTCTGCTCACGGGTGACAAGGACGACCTCGAACGCCTGGCGGGTTCGTACCCGGGCGTTCACGTTGCCTCCATTTGAGCGACATCGGTGCGGCGCTGAAACGTTTCAGTCGGGCAAGCGACGTCAGTCGACTGCTCGAAGCCGCTCGATCACTGGCTGGAAGTCCTCGATGGAGCGAACTGAGAAGTAGCTGATCCCCCAACGCTCACGGCAACGCGACAGATGCGCAGCAATTTCGTCATGCGTGCCATAGGCGAGGAAGGGAGTCGACAGAGCGTCCTCCGCAGTGAGCGAAGGAAGATCCGCCAGCAGTTCTTGGATTGCGCCCTTGCGGTCGTCGGTGATCACGATCTGCTGTACAAGGGCGTTGAGTTCAACGTTGCGTTCCGGCGCCGACGACCGGATGTGTGCCACGGTCGTGTCCAGCCGGTCTGCTTGCCAGCGCACCTCATGTCTCTGGCCATCCGCCAGCGTTCGGCCCAGCATCATCAGTCCGATGATGTCGGCGTGCTGCGCTGCGTGAGCGAGCGCAGCAGGGCCATTTACTCCGGCCATGATCGGCAGCCGCGGTTGCAGCGCTCGCATCGTCTGGACGTCATGCAGGTGATAGTGCTCGCCGTTGTAGGTGAGGGTTTCGCCATCGAAGAGTCGGCGGAGGATCTCGATGGATTCTGAGAGACGCGCCTTACGTACCTTCGGCGGATCGAAGACCATGCCCATCGCGGCGTACTCCGTGAACGAGTGTCCAGCCCCGATGCCGAGCTCCACGCGGCCTCCCGTGAGATGGTCGAGGTTCGCGTACTCGGCGGCAAGCAGCGCTGGGTGATGGAAGTCGTTGTTGATCACCAGAGGCCCGACGCGCAGTCGCGTGGTTGCTTCCGCCATCGCGAGCAGAGGAAGCGTTGGCGACCAGTTCGGAGACAGGTGGTCGTACGTGTGAACGACGTCGAAATCGGCTGCCTCGGCCGTGCGAGCCTGATCGCGCAGCTCATCGGCCGAACCATCGCGCGCCTGATAGCCGAATCGAAACGGCCGCATCAGAGAGCGCGCATACGGTTGCCGCGTGGGTTGTGCTCCACTTCGGCGAGACCGAGGCGCTCCATCAGCGGTGGGACGTACATTCCGAAGCGCCCGCGCAGGCCCTTCTTCAAGCCGTACCAGCCGCCGCGCGGGTTGTCGGCGGAGCGGCCCCAGGCTTCGACGGTGCCCTCCTTCGCTGGCTTTTGCTCGTCGGCGGAACCCAGCTCCATCCAGTCACCGTGCGCAACCAGCATCGTGCGAAGTTCGTCCAGGCACCGGGCGTCGTAGAGCAGGACGGTCTTGCCGACGGTGCACACGATCACGTCAACGCCGTCACGCACGTCTCTGTGCATTGTGTAGTTCGAGGTCAGCGGCGGTGTCTGCAACTGCCAGGGGTCGGCCGCCGTGCCGGTTCCATTCGTCGTCATGCTCCAATCGTATGGCACGTCACGAGGTCCGAAACCCGCTCGCCGTCGCCACCCCGTCGCCGTAGCCTCGGCACAGTGACAACCATTGCTGCCGCACCGACACCCGTCCAGTCCACGATGTCGGTGGCAGACTGGGGGCTGCTCGCGCTGCCCGGTTTGGTGTGGGGCACGTCGTTCTACCTCATCGCCGAAGGGCTCGAGGCGTTTCCGGCCGCAGTGATCACGCCGATGCGGCTCGGCTTCGGTGCGCTGACCCTGGGGATGTTTCCCGCAGCGCGCAAGGCGAACATCGCGCGCGCTGACATGCGACGAATCATGTTGCTGGGGCTGATCTGGATGGCAATTCCGCTGTCGATCTTTCCGTTCGCAGAGGAGCGCGTGTCGTCCTCGGTCACCGGCATGCTCAACGGTGCGACTCCATTGTTCATTGCGGTTGTCGCCGCCGTCATGGCTCGTCGGCTTCCGCCGAGACAACAGATCGTCGGCGTAGCAGTTGGCTTCGGTGGCGTCATGCTCATCGCATTCGCATCGGGTGGCGGCGGCGACAACTCCTGGTTCGGCATCGGGCTGATCTTTGTGGCACTGGTCTTCTACGGGATTTCCCTGAACATCGCGGTGCCATTGCAGCAGAAGTACGGAGGGCTGCCAGTGTTGTGGCGGGCGCAGATGATCGCTTTTGCGATTGTGACCCCGTTCGCGATTCCGTCGGTCGGCAACATCGAGTTTGCCTGGGGCCCGTTTCTCGCCATGGTCGCCCTCGGGGTCTTTGGCACTGCGCTCGCGTTCGTGGTGATGGCCAGCAACGCTGGTCGGCTGGGCAGCACTCGCGCGTCAGTCAGCGTGTACATCGTGCCGGTGGTGTCATTACTGCTGGGGGCGTTGGTTCGCCACGAATCGGTCGCCGTCCTGGCCATCGTCGGCTGCGCCATCGCCATTCTCGGCGCCTACCTCACCAACCGTTCTCGGGTCTAATCGTCGCTCGAGTCAGCCGCGGCCAGGCACGACGGGCTACCGTCTCCCCGTCGTCCACGGTGGACAAACCCCTCACGGCTGGAGTTCCTCATGTCACTCGTTCACTCGCGCGCTGGCGCCGTCGCCCTGGCCATCGGCCTTCTGATCGGCACATCGGCATGCTCGTCCGATGCGTCCGACACCGGCAGCAACGGCACGGCGACGGTTGCCGACACCACCGGCGTCGGGGCCACCACCGGTGAGGCCTCCACCGAAGATCAGACCGAGACGTCGGTCGGCTCGGCGGTCGACCCTGTCGACTGTGATGCCGACCAGCAGGCCGGTATCGATGCCGGAACCATGTCTCGTAGCGTCACTGTTCTGTTCAGCGCCGACAGCGCATCGGGCGTCAACTCCGCGGACATCACTCCCGCGACGACCATGACAATTCAGGCCGACGGGACGCTGTCGCCGTCCACGCTCACCGTGGCCGTTGGTCAGGTCTTCGGGATCATGCCCGCCGATGGTGCCGACCTCGACGCGGTCAAGATCGGTTGTGCCGACGCCCAGACCCTGCTTCCCGGCTCTGCCGCCGGCTTCGTCATCACGGCACCCGGTACGTACACGATTTCGCTCGATATCGCCGGCACCGAACTCGGAAGCGTCACCGCCGGATAAGGCGCTCGCCTACCCTGACGACGTGGCGAACGAAAAGAACCGAGAGCATTGGAACCGCAGCGGCGAGTCGTGGGTCGCGTCTCAACGAGCCTTTGATTGCATGCTCGAACCAGTCGGCAGGCTGCTGCTCGATCACGCCGCTCTCACCAGCGGCCAACGAGTGCTCGATGTCGGCTGTGGCTATGGAACCACTTCACTCGCGATCACCGAGCTTGGCGCCCAGGTCCATGGCGTCGACATCTCCACACCGATGGTCGAGGCCGCACGCAGTCGTGTACCGCGGGCGACGTTCGAGGTCACCGATGCGCAAACCGAGCCGCTCGGTGGCCCGTACGACGCTGTCGTCTCCCGCTTCGGCGTCATGTTCTTCGACGATCCGGTGGCAGCGTTTGCCAACATTGCTCACTTCACTGCGCCTGGTGGACACCTGACATTTGTGTGCTGGAACGATCAGGCACGATCCGATGCGGTGTGGGCCGGCGGTGAAGTCATCCGTGCCACGTTGCCCTCTCCGCCACCCCCGTTGCATCCCCACGCCCCAGGGCCATTTGCATTCGCCGATCCTGATCGCACGCGAGGAATCCTGTCCACCGCGGGCTGGAGCGACATCTCAATCGTCGGTCATGAGGTGCCCTGCGCGATCGGCTGGCCAGACTCTGACGGTGTCGAGGAACGCCTTGCCCTGGTGCTCGCGTCGGAGGCAGGTCAACTCATGCGTGAACAGATGGCCGTTGAGGACCAACCCGCCGTGATCGATGCAGCGCGCGCGTCGGTGCGCGGCCGGGTAGTGGATGGCGCTGTGCGCCTTCACGCCTCCGTGTGGCTGGTCTCCGCGACCTGTCAGCCGCGCTGAGTTAGGTAGGCGCGACAGAGTTCGTGGAGGCGAGCTCGATCGAAGCTGGGGTCGTGGCCGGCGTGCACCATCTGCACGGGCAGCGTCAGCATGCGTTCCATCGTTGCGCAGTAGTCGGGGATGTTCGACTCGGGCAGTTCGTCGAGCAGTGGCCCGTCGTACAGCGTATCGCCGCTGAACAGCGTGCCACTGGCTGCATCCCACAGACCGATGGAGCCCGGCGAGTGTCCGGGCAGGTGGAGTACTTCAAACGCCCTGTCGCCGGTGTCGATGATGTCGCCTTCGACGACCTGGCGGGTGACTCGCGCTGGCTGCTGGCGGTACTGCTCGAACACATAGCCGGGCGGCAGCGCGTCGACGAAGTACGGCGACTCCAGCTGGTAGCCGGACGCGGTCAGCATGGCCACCGCTTCCTCGCCCCACCCCTTCACCATGTCGAGCGTGTGCAGCGCGCCAGCTTCCAGGAGCGGCGCTTCGAGCGGGTGCGCGATGACGTCGACGAATTCGTGGTGCGAACCGATGTGATCGTCGTGTCCGTGCGTTGCGACCGCCGTGACCGGCCTGTCGAGCAGCGCGCCCATTTCTTCGACCAGGCTGCACACCCCCATACCCGTGTCGATCACGAGGTCGCGGTCGCGTCCGCGGACGTGCCAGATGTTGCAGCGCATGAGCGCGACGACGTGCGGCTCCCACAGCAACGTGATGGAGTCATCGATCGTGCAGCGCTCGAACCAACGATCAGCAACAGGCAACACCACCGGCGAACTCATTACCCGAGGCTATGCGATCATCGGGTTGCGGGTGCGCAGCTGCGGGAACCGACTGAAGTCCCTGTCCGCAGTCCACAGCTCACGCACTCCGTGACCGATGCACATCGCCGCAATGCGGGCGTCGTGAACTTTCGCTCCGGTGATCTGACCGGCGATGATCAGATCCGCCATCAGATCAAGGTGACGATCCGTCTCGGCGAGCGGTCGCACAGTTGGCGACCCCAACCAGGCGCGCACCTGAGCGAGCGCCTCCTCCCCGGTTGAAGGGCGCTTCCACAAACTCGCTCTGGTGACGATTCCGAGAAACTCGTGGACGCATGGCCACGGAATGGCCCACACGGTCGAACCTTCGGCGAGACCGACGACCGCATGCTGAGCGCCGGCGTGAAAGGGTGAGTCACGGCGATGCGCGTGGACCAACACGTTGGTGTCAACCGCGATCACGTGCGTCCCTCGTAGATCATCTCCAACTTGTCGTCCCATGTGCTGTTCAACCAGAGATCTGTGGGTCCGGAGCCAGATACTGAGCAGTCGGGCAACACGTAGGCGGCCGCCGTCGGCTCGGCGATCACTCGCCGCAAACCTTCCTCGATCAGCGCGCGCAACGAGGTGCCTCGTCGGCGCGCTTCCGCCTTCGCCTGCTCGAGCAGCGGGTCCGCGATCTCGACCGTCGTCTTCATATGGGTACCCATACTACCAAGCCCCATGGTGGTCCCACGTGTCGAGTTCCGCTGCGTCCTCGTCAAGCCCTGGTTCCCAACCAAGGTGACCAAAGCGCGTTGGATCCATCCATGGCATCTCGTGAAGTCCAACACGTGCCAGCGCCTCATCGACCGTCTTCAGGCGTCTGTACATTCCTGGGCTCTCATCGCTGAGCTCTCGAGGTTCGACGTACTTCCACACGTCGCCCGCCACCCATACACATGAAGTCATCGATGTCGAAGAAGACTGCCATCGGGTGGCGAGCGATCCGTTCTTGGAACTGATGCAGCGGCGCACACCATTCGGTGCACTCGCCGGTTGGGTTGTCCGGCGGAAACACAATATGACGGGACACAACATCGCGGCTGTTCGGCATGACCGACCTCCTCGTGAGATTGAACACGGGGTCGGCTTGCCGACGATCCGGCCTGATGGCCGTGAAGTCGACCATATCGTCGACTACGGCTCTCGCAACAACGGCGCGCTCAGGTGCGGTGCAGCCGCCATGTGACGTCAATGCCAACCTCGCCCGGCGCCGCTGGCACGTCCGGTTGTTCGAAGACTCGGGTGAAGCCGACCTTCTCGGGAACCCGCCCGCTCACGGTGTTGGCCGCGTCGTGGTGAATCTCCAGATACGTGACACCCTCAATGGAAAATGCCGCCTGGACGAGCCCGCGCACCGCTGCGGTAGCGATGCCCTGGCCTGTAGATCCGGAACGCACCCAGTAGCCGATCTCCAAACTGGCAGATTCTCCCCGCTGATGAAGACCACACACGCCGAGCAGTCCACCGTCACCATCATATGGCAAATGTGAAGTCTTTGGCAGCGTCCCAAGCGCTCTCCCAACCACGGATCTTCCCGACCCGAGCGTCCAGCGACTGTCGCCTGCATGCTCAGCGGAAGTCGCGGCTGGGGTTGTTGGCGGCTACAGCGAGCGGGGTGAGCTCTTCGGCACTGATGTTGATGACGCCCTCGCTGCGTTCCAGGCGACCGCGAATCAGCAGTGCAGGGGCACCGCGGGCGATCTTTCGATAGCGCGCCCAACAGCCTTTCGAGACGACGATGTTGATCAGGCCGGTCTCGTCCTCCAGGTTCATGAACGTCACACCCTGTGCCGTCATCGGACGCTGGCGATGCGTCACCACACCCGCCACCAGCACCTTCGTTCGCGGCTCGCAGTCCCACAGCCCGACGGCCGTCACCACACCCTGCTGCGCCAACGCATCACGCAAGAACTGGGTCGGGTGACCGTTGGGCGCAACACCCGTCGCCCACAGGTCTGCGACTGCGACCTCCAGCGGTGCCATGCCCGGCAGGTGCGGCGCCTGCTGGCCCACCACGATGCCCTCCAGCCGACCGGGGCGCGACTGCACCGCGGCACCCACTGCCCACAACGCCTCGCGTCGTTCCAGCCCGAGGCTGCGCTCGAAGACGCCGGCGGTGGCCATCGCTTCCAGTTGCGGCAACGTGAGCGCCGGCACCGCCCGCACCAACTCCTCCAACGACGCATACGGTCGACCGGCCTCGATTGTCGCCGCTAGCTCGCTGCCCACACCGCGCACCGACCCGACGCCAAGCCGAACAGCGACGCCGCCGACGCTGTCGGGGCAGGGCTCCAGCGTTGCCAGCGCCAACGATGCATTCAGGTCTGGCGAGTGCACGACGACGCCATGGCGACGAGCGTCTTGGCACAGCGAGTGCGGGCTCCAGAACCCCATCGGCTGCGCATTCAACAGCGCCGCGCAGAACGCTGCCGGCTCGTGGAACTTGATCCACGACGACGAATACACGAGGTAGCTGAACGAGACGCTGTGCGATTCGGGGAAGCCGTAGTTGGCGAAGGCGGCCATCTTCATGAAGATCTCTTCGGCGATCGCGCCGGTGATGCCGCGCTCGGCCATCCCCTCGAAGAGACGGATCTTCAACTGTTCCATCCGCGCCCGACTGCGCTTACTGCCCATCGCCTGGCGCAGTTGGTCGGCCTCGCTGGGGCTGAAGCCGGCGACGTCGATAGCCATCTGCATCAGCTGCTCTTGAAAGAGCGGGATGCCCAACGTCTTGCCCAGCGAGTTCTCCAGTAACGGGTGCAGGTATGTGACGGGCTCTTGCCCGTTGCGACGGCGGATGTAGGGGTGCACCGAGCCACCCTGGATGGGCCCGGGGCGAATGAGCGCGACCTCCACCACGAGGTCGTAGAAGCGGCGTGGCTTCAGCCGCGGCAGCGTGGCCATCTGCGCGCGCGACTCGATCTGGAACACGCCGACGGTGTCGGCGCGGCAGAGCATTGCGTAGACGTCGTCCTCTTGCGGGATGGTGGCCAAATCCACCTCGTAGCCACGGTGCTCGCGGATGAGATCGACGGCGTAGTGCAGCGCGCTGAGCATGCCGAGGCCGAGCAGATCGAACTTCACCAAACCGGCGGCCGCGCAATCGTCCTTGTCCCACTGCAGCACGCTGCGGTCCTGCATGCGTCCCCACTCCACGGGGCAGACCTCGATCACCGGACGGTCGCAGATGACCATGCCGCCAGAGTGGATGCCAAGGTGACGCGGTGCGTCTTCGATCTCAGCTGCGAGTTCGAGCACGGACGCAGGGATGTCGTGGTCGGGTTGCTTCGCCGTCGTGGAGACGCCGCCCCACGCATCCATCTGCTTGCTCCACGCATCTTGCTGGCCGGGTGCGAACCCCAGCGCTTTGGCCATGTCGCGCACCGAGGACCGAGCGCGGTAGGTGATGACGTTGGCGACCTGTGCGGTGTGATGCCGTCCGTAGCGCTGATACACGTACTGGATGACTTCCTCGCGGCGGTCGGATTCGATGTCGAGATCGATATCGGGTGGGCCATCGCGCTCGGGAGAGAGGAAGCGTTCGAACAGCAAACCCAGGCTCACCGCGTCGGCCTTGGTGACACCGAGGGCGAAGCAGACCGCGCTGTTGGCCGCACTGCCGCGGCCCTGGCAGTAGATGTTGGCGCGGTTGCAGAACTCGACGATGTCCCACACCACCAGGAAGTAGCCGGCAAAGCCGAGGCCTTCGATGACCTGTAATTCATGGTCGATGGTGCGCCACGCACGAGCCCGCAGCGAGAGGTCTTCGTGTGCTCCCGGCCGCTCGCCATAGCGACGACGACCACCAGCCTCCGCGATCTGACGGAGGTAGGCCATCTCACTCAAGGGTTCGCCATCGAGTCCAGACGGGCACGGGTACGGCGGCAGGCTGGGCGCCACCAGCGAGAGATCGAAGGCAGCTGCCCGCCCGACTTCGGCGGCCAGCTCGACCACGCCGGGGTAGCGAAGGAACCGTCGCAGCTGTTCGGCACCGCTGCGCAGATGAGCGCCCGACGCAGCGGGCAACCACGGGTCGAGCTCGTCGAGGCTGCGCCGCGCGCGCACTGCTGCGACTGCTGTGGCCAGCTTGTGTTGCGCGGGCGTGGCGTAGTGCACGTTGTTGGTGGCAACGCAGCCCACATCGTGTCGCGCGGCCAATTCGGCCAGCGCGTCGTTGCGTACAGAGTCGAGTGGGTTGCCGTGGTCCCACAGCTCCATCAGCACGCGGTCGCGACCGAAGGCGTCGACCAGCCGATGCAGCTCGCGCGCCGCGGCCCGCGGGCCATGGTCCACCAGCGCTGCAGGCACGGCGCCCTTCCGACAGCCGGTGAGCACCCACCCATGACCGCCCATTGCATCTGCGATGTCGGCGAACGCGAACTGCGGTGCACCCTTCTCGCCGGCGAGATGGCCGAGACTGAGCGCACGCGCCAGACGCGCATACCCTGCCGGGCCTTCGGCCAGCACGAGAAGGTGCTCGCCGTGCGGGTCGGGAGCGTGACTGTCGGCAACGTTGCCGGTGTTGACCTGATGCTGCGTCTCGGCTTCGGCACGCACCTGACGGCCCTGCGCGGTGAGCGTGATCTCGGCGCCGAAGACGGTGGGCAGGCCGACGGCGCGGGCAGCCTCGGCGAAGCGAACGATGCCGTAGAAGCCGTTGTGATCGGTGAGGGCCAGCGCCTCCAGGCCCAGGCGAGAGGCTTCCTCGGCCAGTTGCTCGGGGTGGCTGGCACCGTCGAGGAACGAGAAGTTGCTGTGGCAGTGCAGCTCCGCGTACGGCACGTGGCCGGTGTCGGGGCGCATCAGCGGACGAGTTACATCCGCTTCCCGGGAGGCTTCGAACGGCTGTCGTTTGCGGCTCAGAGCCGGCCCATCGCCGCCACCATTCCACGATGGGCTGCCCGGCGCGCGACCATCCTTCCCACGTGCTGGGTCGCGTCCGGACAGCAGCGCTTCCACGTCGGTCCACGGCATGTTGGGGTTGTTGAAGCCCATAGGAACTCGCGACCATAGCGAACACACGTTCGTCCACGCAAGGGCCGAAGCGCGGGGCCCGTGAAATTTCTGGCACGATCGCGACGGATTCTGATGCCACCGAACGATGAACTCCCGTGAGCGCCCTGCTGCCGCTATACGACGAGGCCCTGCCGCATGTCTATGGCTATCTCGTCCGTCGCTGCGACAGCGCTGCCACCGCCGAGGACCTCACCGCCGACACGTTTCTGGCGGCACTGACTGCCACCCAGACCGGTAGCGAGGTGAACGTGCCGTGGCTGATCGGCACCGCTCGACACAAGCTGGTCGACCATTGGCGCAAGAGCGCTCGCAACCAGCAGCTACTCGAAGAGCTGTGGGAAGGCACCGCACCACAGACGGACGACAACGAGCCAATCGATGCTCTGCACGTGGGCGATGTCCTGACCCGGCTGCTCCCCCATCACCGTGCGGCGCTCACATTGCGCTACCTCGACGGCCTGCCAGTCGACCAGGTGGCGGCGTTGCTGGAACGAAGCCTGCATGCCACGGAATCGCTGCTCATGCGAGCCAAGACCGCGTATCGCGTGGCCGCAACGGAACTGGCTGGAGGCCAACGATGAGCACAACTCCCGACGCCTTCGACGCACTGCGCGCCGACACCTCGCCGATCGAACCGTCCCCCACCTTCGCCAGCCGACTCCGCCAACAACTTGCAAATGCACCGACACCATTGGAGCACACCATGCCCGAAACAGAAGCTCACAACACCGTCACGCCATACCTTGTGGTCGACGGCGCCGCTGCGGCAATCGCCTTCTATGTTGCCGCATTTGGCGCGGCCGAACACCACCGGCTGGTCGGCGACGACGGTCGCATCGGTCACGCCGAGATCGTCATCGGCAACAGCCGCCTCATGCTGGCTGACGAGTATCCGGAGGCAGGAGCGATCAGCCCGACGACACGTGGCGGCACATCCACCAGTTTCACGCTGGAGGTTGCCAACGTCGACGACGTCTTCGCTCGTGCAATGGCCGCGGGTGCGACCGAAGTCCGCCCCATCGCCGATCAGTTCTATGGCCACCGCCAAGGGACGCTGCGAGATGCCTGGGGACATCAGTGGAGCATCAGCTCGCCGATCGCGGGCTTCACCGACGAGCAGTACGCAGCGAACAGCAGCGCTGGCGGCTTCGAGTTGCAGCGCAGTTCGGCCGAACCGGCGCACGTGCACGATCATCAACTGAAGCACTACGAGCAGGGCGACCTGTACTACTTCACGTTGCCCACACCAGATCTCGCCAATGCGCAGGCGTTCTACGGCGCCGTGCTCGGTTGGACCTTCAGCGACCCCGACAACGGCCACATCGGCAATATCTCGGCGCCTCCCGGCAGCGCACATGGCGCCGCTGCGGGTTCCGCCGACCTCTACTTCGTGGTCGACGACATCCACGCTACGGTCGCCCGCGTGCGCGAGATGGGCGGCATCGCCGAGGAACCGGTGTTCTACGACAGCGGTGCGGCAGCCACCTGCGTCGACGACCAGGGCACCCGTTTCTTCGTCAGCGTCCCCGCCGACAAATACCGCACCTGAGATCACCCGCACCCTTCACAATCGCACGTGTCATAGG
>JANLPB010000125.1:0-48934 GCA_031366885.1 Ilumatobacteraceae bacterium | reverse complement strand
CAACTGGCCGGAGCCACCGTGTGACCGAGAACGTGCTTACCACCGCCTTCGAGATGTTGACGCCGCTGCACCGGCCGATCTTGGTCATTGCATTGCGCGGCCTGTTCGACATTGCCGAGGTTGCCACCGATGCCATCGACGCCTTGACGGTTGATCGCGTGGCACCAATCGTTGCCTCCATCGACCCCGATCCGTTCTATGACTTCACACAGGAGCGGCCACAGGTCGAGTTCGACGACACTGACGTTCGCCAGATTCTGTGGCCGGAGAACGAGTTCCGCGTCGCCCGCTTCCCCGGCGGCGCACACGACATGGTGCTGCTGGCTGGCGTCGAACCTCACCTGCGTTACGCAACGTTTGCCGACGCCATCATCAGCGTCGCCCGGGCGCTCAATTGCGAGATGGTGGTCACCCTGGGCGCTGCCCCGGAAGCAATTCCCCACACTCGCCCGGCCCACGTGGTGGGCAGTAGCACCAACGATGGGCTGGTGCGTGCGTTGGGTCTCAGTCGCCCGCAGTATCAGGGCGTGACCGGCCTGGTCGGCGTGCTGCAGGAGCGCCTCGACACCGCCGGCATTCCGGCAGTGTCGTTGCGGGTGGGGGTGCCCCATTACCTCGGCAACGCAAAACACCCACAGTCATCAGCCGCGCTGCTGGCACATTTGGAGCACGTGTTGGGCGTGCCGACTGGCCATGCCACGCTCGCCGAGGACGCAATGCGGTGGCGCAGCCTGCATGACGAGGCGGTGGCCGAAGACGATCAAGCCGCGCCGTACGTGATGATGTTGGAACACGACTACGACCGCAAGATGGAGGCCGCAATGCCCAGCGGCGAGGACCTTGCCGAGGAGCTCGAAAAATTCCTCCGCGAGCAACGCGACGACTCCGGCGACGAATCTCCGAACGGCTGAGACCCGCCCGCGTTCAGCGTGCTGATGTGAAGTGACCGATGTCGAGCCGCTGATCTAATGCCGTGCGATGCCCCGCAGACTCGTTCGGGAAGCGGGCGCCGGTACCGTCGGCGACACGGGTCATCATTTCGAAGTTGGCGATCACCGCTGCTGCGTCCACCATGAACGCTTCGCCGGCGGAGGCGCAGAGCGCGTCGCGGGCTGCGGCGAGCGCCGCCTCGTCGACGCCACCAACCGCGTTGGTGAAGTCGATCAGCTCGCGGCCGTTGGGCAGGCCGCCGTCGCCAGTGCCTTCAGTAATTGCCGCAAGATCTGCGGGCGTGCTGGCCGTTGTGCTGCTCCAACTGAGCATGCTCGCGTGTGCGGTTGTTCAAAAGAAGCATTCGCGTATTCGGGAGATGCGTCCGGCAATCAGTTCCATCTGAGGACGGCTGAGGGTGCCGCGACTCCACAACGGATCGGCCATCTGTGCATCGCTCATGTACTGCGCGCCAGCGAGCTGCCACAGGTTGTCCCACTCGTCGGGCAGCGCACTCAGAGCCTGCACTACCGACGCCGTTCGGTCAGCAGGGGCCGCGACCGGAACCCAGTTGAGCGTGGCGGGCGCAAGCTCTGCGGCCTCGCGGCCGTGCGCTTCACCATCGATTGCATCGGGCGTCATCGGAGCCGGCAGCCCTGCCGCGCGGGCGAACGCGTACACGGGCACGGCTGCCACCACGATGCCGACGACCTCTACCCAGTCCAGTGGGTGCGTGCCCTCTGTGACGATCTGTTCGTACCACTCCTGGCTGATGGTTCCCGCGTGGCGCGCAAGTCGGTATGCAACATCCAGAGGCGCGTCTCCGTAGGGGCGCTCCCATGGCCTCGACGGCCCGGTTGTCAGATATGCATCGCGGGCGACCGCAGCGATCTGCAATCGGCGGGCACCTGTGAATCTGCTACCCGGCGCGGCCACATGACGAAGAGCGGCCAGATGGGCATCCGCAAGATCGCCTCGAACGAACGCCATGTCGGCAGACTGTAGCTTCCGACGACGAACGGCTACTTGGCGGCAGCGAAGCCGATTTCGAGGTCGGCGAGGATGTCCTCGATGTTCTCCAGACCCACACTGAGACGCACGAGGCCGGCGCGCACACCCGCCGTGGCCTGCTCCTCCTCGCTGAGCTGGCTATGCGTCGTGCTGGCCGGGTGGATCACCAAGCTGCGCACATCACCGATGTTGGCGACGTGACTGTGCAATTGCAGACCCTCGACGAACTTCTGGCCGGCCTCCTTACCGCCGACGATATCGAAGGCGAGGATGCTGCCGTAGCCCTTGCCGGCGCCGTACTTCTTCGCCCGCTCGTGCCAGGGGCTGCTCTCCAGTCCGGCGTAGGACACTGCTTCCACCTGCGGATGGTCGACGAGGAACGCGGCAACCTTGTCGGCGTTCTCGAAGTGACGCTCCATTCTCAGGCTCAGCGTCTCCAGGCCCTGCAGGATGAGGAACGCATTGAACGGCGAGATGGCCATGCCCAAGTCGCGCAGCATCTGCACGCGAGCCTTGATGATGAATGCGCCATGGCCAAGAGCCGGGAAATACGGCAGGCCGTGATAACTGGGGTCGGGCTCTGTGAAGTTAGGGAAGCGACCGCTGGCGGCGTAATCGAATGTGCCGCCGTCGATGATCGCGCCGCCGATGCTGGTGCCGTGGCCACCGGCGAACTTGGTCAGGCTGTGCACCACGATGTCGGCACCCCACTCGAATGGACGGATGAGGAACGGCGTGGGAACCGTGTTGTCGACGATGAGCGGAATGCCATTGTCATGAGCGACCTTGCTGACACCCTCGATGTCGAACACGTCGTTGCGCGGGTTTGCGAGCACTTCGCCGTAGAACGCTTTGGTGTTCGGGCGCACAGCGGCCGCCCACTGGGCCAGGTCGTGCGGGTCATCGACGAACGTGACTTCGATGCCGAACTTGGGAAGTGTGTAGTGGAACAGGTTGTAGGTGCCGCCGTACAGCGACGGGCTGGCGACGATGTGGTCGCCGTTCTCCGCCAGCGTCAAGATGGCGAGCGTCTCCGCGGCCTGACCGGACGCAACAACGAGAGCTCCCGGCAGCCCGACAGCGGTGGTGATCCCACCCTCCAGGCTGGACAGGCGAGCCTCGAGCGCACCCTGGGTGGGGTTCATGATGCGTGTATAGATGTTGCCGATCTCGGCGAGCGCGAACAGGTTCTGCGCATGCGACGCATCGCGGAATTGGAAGCTGGTCGTCTGATAGATCGGTACCGCTCGAGCACCGGTAGCCGGGTCGGGCTCGCCGCCAACGTGTATCTGCCGTGTCTCAAAACCCCAGTTGTCGCTCATGGGCTGAGAGCGTAGCGTTCCGATTCCCGACCATTCAAGTCGGAATTACATTAGGGGATTCGATAGGTGTTTCGCGCGATGCGTCGAGCCGTGCGAGCGCAGAGGCTGCAGCCATGAAAAAATTCACCGTCCTCCCGACCCTGGCAACCAGCGCCGCACTTCTCTTCGCGGCAAGCTCCGCGTCGGCGGGCGGCAATCCACCGATCGTCAACTGCCTCAACACTGCAGGCTTCACGCTGCGCCTGGTGCAGCAGACAGCGACAACGACGGCTTCACCGACGCCGACGAGAAGGCGTGCGGCAGCGATTCCTTCGATGCCAGCCGCCGCCCTTCGATGCCGTGGCTGATCGAGAGTCTCGGCGATGGCACGCTGCCCAGCTATTGGTTGGTGCCCCAGATCGACCTGATAAGGGTCACCCCCGATGGCCACGCGTGAGACAACCGCAGAGGCCGAAAGGAATGCAGAGGATGCCGCCAAGGCCGATGAGAAGGCTGCTGCCGAAGGCAAGGCGGAGAAGGAGGCAAAGGACAAAAGGATGCGGGGCAGCACACAGACCCTGACGCCGACCAAGGCGTCGACCCCGGCACCCTCAGCTCCGACACCGGACCGGAGCGGCCAGGCCGGTCCCGAGTAGGACCCCAACCTGCCCGGCACTCCACGCACGTTCCTCCGGTGGACCGGCGGCCGCTGAACACAATCCCTGAACACACAACATCGGCGTTGAGTTGCAGCAGTGCCGCATCTCAACGCCGATGTTGGCAGATTTGGAGCACCACCGAATCAGCCGCCGCTGATGTCGGCGACCTTCTGCTTGCCGGCACCGAGGAACGGCATCATCGCGCGCAACTGGCCACCGACTTCTTCGATGGGGTGGGTGGCACCTGCGTGCTGCAGTTCCTTCATCTTCGGGCGGCCAGCTTCGCTCTCGGCGATCCATTCCTTGGCGAACTTGCCGGACTGGATTTCCTTGAGGATCTTCTTCATCTCCAGCTTGGTCTTGGCGTTGACCACGCGGGGGCCGCGGGTCAGGTCGCCGTACTCAGCGGTGTCGGAGATGCTGTAACGCATGCCAGCGATGCCCTCTTCGTACATGAGGTCGACGATTAGCTTGACTTCATGCAAGCACTCGAAGTACGCCATCTCGGGCTGGTAGCCAGCCTCGACCAGCGTCTCGAACCCGGCCTGCACCAGCGACGTGACGCCACCGCACAGCACGGCCTGCTCACCGAACAAGTCGGTCTCAGTCTCTTCGCTGAACGTGGTCTCGATAACACCGGCGCGGGCGCCACCAATCGCGTCCGCGTACGACAGGGCCAGCGCGTGGGCGCCGCCTGAGGCGTCCTGGTGCACGGCGATGAGTGCCGGCACGCCGCCACCCTCGGTGTAGGTGCGGCGTACGAGGTGACCCGGACCCTTGGGCGCAATCATGATCACGTCGACGGACTTCGGCGGCCGAATGCGCTTGAAACGGATATTGAAACCGTGAGCGAAGGCGAGCGCCTTGCCCTTGCGCATTGCGGGCTTGATGAACTCCTCGTACGTGGCCTTCTGCTCCGTGTCGGGCATGGTGAGCATGATCACGTTTGCCCACTTGGCGGCGGCGGCGATGTCCATCACCTTGAGGCCGGCGGCTTCAGCCTTGGCGGCCGACTTGGAACCCTCGCGCAGGCCGACGACGACGTCGACTCCGGACTCCTTCAGGTTCAGCGCGTGAGCGTGCCCCTGCGAGCCGTAGCCGATGATGGCCACCTTGCGACTGCGGATGATCGACGGATCTGCGTCCGCCTCGTAGTACATCTTTGCGGCCATGTCAGCCAGCCTTTCCTTGATTGGACTTGTTGGAAACCGCGCGAAGACGGGCTTCGCGATCGAGCTTGGGCAGCGCCACCCGGCCGGTGCGCTGCAGCTCCACGATGCCATAACCGGTGAGAAGTTCCTCAAAATCGTCGAGTTTCTCCGGATGACCGTCGAGTGAGACGGTGATTGCTTCCACGCCGACGGCAAGGATCTTGCCCTCGAAGATGTTGGTCAGCTCCACGACATGGCCGCGCGTATCGCCCGTCGTACGGACGGTGGCAAGCAGAAGTTCGCGCTCGACACTGCGGCTGGGGTCGAGTTCGCTGATCTTGACGACCTCGATCAGCTTGAACAGCTGCTTGACGATCTGCTCCAGGGAGGTGCTCTCCACATCGACCACGATGGTGATGCGGCTGAAGCCCTCGTCCTCAGCCGGCGCGACCGCGAGGCTGAAGATGTTGAAACCTCGACGGGCGAAAAGGCCGGCCACCCGGGCGAGCACGCCCGGCCGGTTCTGCACCAGCACGGACAGGATGTGATGTTGGCTGGCGAACTCGCTCACTTGAGACCTCCACGGTTGGCTTCTTGCCACTCGGGAAGAAGCATGTCGCTGTTGCCGAACCCGGCGGGAACCATCGGGAAGACCTTCTCGCGGGCATCGACTCGGAAGTCGATGACCACTGGACGGTCGTCGATGCTGTTGGCCTTGTCGATGGCCGGCTGCACTTCCTCGGGGCTGTCCACGCGGATGCCCACGCAACCCATTGCCTCGGCCCACATCACGAAGTTGGGGACATCAGGCGAGAGGTAGACCTCGCTGTAGCGCTCGTCGTAGAACATCTCCTGCCACTGGCGAACCATGCCCAGGTAGCTGTTGTTGAGGATGGCGACCTTGATTGGAATGCGCTCGACAGCGGCGGTGACCAGCTCCTGCGCGGTCATCTGGAAGCAGCCGTCACCGTCGATGGCCCACACCGTTCGGTCGGGGCGACCGACCTTGGCGCCGATGGCGGCGGGGATGCTGAAACCCATCGTGCCCAGACCACCAGAGTTGACCCAGGTGTAGGGCTCGTTGAATTCCCAGTATTGACTGCTCCACATCTGGTGCTGGCCAACGCCGCTCACCAAGATGGTGCCTTCGGGGGCATTGTCACGAAGCTGCTCGAGGCAGAACTGCGGCTTCAACGCTTCGCCGGGCTCGCTGGCCTCGTATGCCAGCGGGAACTGCTCGCGCCAGCCGCTGATGCGACTGCGCCACTCACCGGTGTCGGCCTGCGCGGTGCCGTTCTGCAGCAAATCCTTGATGGCCTTGATGATCTCTTCGATGACCTGCTTGCAGTCGCCCACGATCGGGACGTCGGGCCGGCGAACCTTGCCCTGCTCGGCTGGGTCGATGTCGACGTGAATGATCTTGGCTTCTTGGGCGAACTCGCTGAGTTTGCCGGTGATCCGGTCGTCGAACCGGGCGCCCAGGTTGATGAGCAGGTCCGACTTCTGCATCACGGTGATGGCAGTCGCGTTGCCGTGCATGCCGGGCATGCCCAGGCATAGCGGGTGGTTGTCGGGGAACGCGCCGCGAGCCATCAGCGTGGTGACCACGTGGATGTTGGTCAGCTCGGCTAACTCGCGCAACGCTTCCGCGGCACGAGCCTTGAGCACGCCACCCCCGACGTACAAGATGGGCCGCTCGCTGGCCATGATCAGCTTGGCGGCTTCCTTGATCATGCGCGGGTGACCCTTGGTGTTCGGCCGGTAGCCGGGAAGGCTGGCGATGACTTCCTCATCGGTGGGCCAGTTCCACTCCATCATGTTGGTCAGACAGTCCTTGGGGATGTCGATCAACGTGGGGCCTGGGCGGCCGGTGGTGGCGATGTGGAACGCCTGGCGCACAGCCATCGGAATGTCCTCGGCCCGCATGACCAGTTCGTTGTGCTTGGTGCAGCTACGGGTGATGCCGACGGTGTCGCACTCCTGGAATGCATCGGTGCCGATGGCCGCAGTGGGCACCTGGCCGGTGATGCACACCATCGGGATGCTGTCCATGTAGGCATCCATCAGCGGCGTGACCATGTTGGTGGCCGCGGGGCCACTGGTGACCAGCGCGACGCCGGGACGACCGGTGACGTGGGCGTAGCCCTCAGCCATGTGGCCGGCGCCCTGCTCATGGCGCACGAGGATGTGGCGAATCGGCGAGTCCAGCAACGGGTCGTACGCCGGCAGGATGCAGCCGCCGGGCAGACCGAAGATGGTCTCGACGTTCTCCATCTCCAGCGATCTGATGAGGGCCTGGGCCCCGGTGATCTTCATGACTCTCCTTCAGTACTTCAAACGAAACTTGCCGGAAAAACGAAACAGCCTCCCAACTGGGAGGCTTTGGACGCACGCGACTATGTGGGCGTGCGTCTACACGATAAGTACTACGACCGAGAAGGCAAAGAGGGCGGTGTTGGCAGGCATCGCCGACAGTGTGGCACTTTCACCACCAGCTTTGCAACCTCGAGGTCAATGACAATTCCCAAGTTCGCGCCCGACAATGGCGCCCACTCACGCAATCTAGCGACTGAGTGTCGCTGATGGCTGCGTGAGTGGGCGCCGTTGTGCCGCTGTCAGCCGAAGGACGGCACGTAGATCAGCGACGCAACCGCTCGGTTGAGCGCATCGAAGTCGGCATCAGTGTTGAGCTGTGCGATGAGGAGGATTGCTGCACCGCCGTCCGGCGTACCCAACACCACGAGGCCCGTGGAACCCCCTGCATCACCGCAGCCGGAGTACACCACCCCGGCGCCAGCGAGGTAGCCGTTGTCGATGTCTTGAACGTCGCCCGATTCCGTGCAGTTCAGTTGGCCCTCGTAGGCGTCGAGCACGGTCGAATAGTCCGAGCCCAAGAAGCCCGCCACCAAGATGCCGGTCGCCGTATCCGTGCTGAGGAACGCGTCCATGTCGGGTGCGGCAACGATTGCGGCATGGTTGCCGTCGGTCAGAGCCTGGCCCTGTGTTTGACGTTGGGCCCACTCAACGGGCACGTCGATCAGGATCTGGCCGGTGTCGTCGACAATTTCTTCATACGTGTAGGCGGCACTGGTCGGCAGGTCCTCCGGTACAGCGTCGGTGGCCAGCAGCTGGCTGACCTCCAGTGTCTTCTCACCGTTGATCTCGCCCGTCAGAATTTCGCCGGTGTCGAAGCGCAGCACCTCGACTTGAATGGGCTTGGCTCCGGCAGTGCGCAACACGTCGCAGTAGCTGCTCATGGTGCCGTCTTGCCCAACGGGCAAGCCATTCAGGCTGAGCACGATGTCACCAGGCAAAATGCCAGTGGTCGAGGCCGGGCTACCAGCCGCCACACCCGAGACCCACACGCCGGCGAGGCCAGCCTCTTGGTCGACAAATGCCTTGGCATTCACGCCAATCGACTCGAAGTCGCCATTCTTCAGCTCGGAGACCACTTGCTGGGCGATGCTGTTGTTGATGCCGAAGAACTGGTTGGTGCCGGTGCCACCGACGTCTCCGCCAGCGTAGGCCACGGCCACGACGTCGCCATTTTTGTCGACCACCGGACCGCCCGAGTTGCCGGGCTGCTGCTGAGCGTCGTACTGCACGGTGCCGTCGATGGAGGCCCAGTTGGTCTCACCGTTGGCATTCGCCTTCGAGATGATGCCGCTGACGAGCGTGTATTCCGGGTCACCAAGGGGGAACCCGGCGACATAGATGTCGAGCCCGGGCTGAACATCCTCGGCCGCCCAATTCAAGAACGGCACTTCGCCGGGCATGTCAACCTGCACCAGCGCAAGGTCGTTGCACTCAGACGCGCCGACGACCGTGGCGTTGTACGACTTGCCCGAGTCGCCGCCGACATACACCTTCAAGGTGGCAGCGCCAGAGACCACGTGGTTGTTGGTGACAGCCAGACCATCAGAACTGATGAAGAAGCCGGAGCCACGCCAGCCGACCGCTTCCTGACCGCCACCGGGCTCGCGGAACGAACCGGCTCCCTCGAACTGCAGCACCGCCGGCTGCACGTCGGAGAAGGAACTGATGTCACCACTGGGGTCGGTCGTCACGGAGCCTCCCGTCGTCTCCGTGACCGCTGCCGTAGTGGTGACGTCGCCAGCCGGCGGTGTCGTCGGGGCGTTGATTCCAACGGTGTCGGATCCACATGCGGCCAAGACGGTCGCTGCGGACATGAATAGGGCAAAAGGAATACCTCGTGGATGCTTCATCCCTTGCATTGTGCAGGTCCGAGCCCTTTCACGTCTATAGGGATAATTCCTCATTCTCACGGAGACCACTTCCCGTGGCTGCCGGAGAAATCAACGGCCAATCCGTGAGTGTGTCGCGTGGAGCGCTCCAAGTTCCTAACCTGTCGTCCATGACAACACCTCAGTCACCCACAGTTGCCCCCGCCACCGGCCGCCTCGGCGTGCTCACGGTCGGCCTCGGCGCCGTGGCCTCCACCCTGATCGCCGGCGTCGAGCTGGTCAAGCGGGGCGTGTCGCTGCCCGTCGGCAGCCTCACCCAGATGGGCAACATCCGCCTCGGCAAGCGCACCGATGGCCGCAGCCCGCTGATCAAAGACTTCGTGCCGCTGACGTCGCTCGACGACATCGTCTTTGGTGCATGGGATCCGTTCCCCGACGACGCCTACGTCGCAGCAACCCGCGCCGGCGTGCTCGAGGGTGGCAAGCACATCGAAGCCATCAGCGAAGCGCTGCGCGACGTGCGCCCGATGCCAGCCGCCTTCGACCGCGAGTACGTGAAGCGCATCGACGCCGACAACACGATGCACACCATCAACAAGCGCGACATGCTCAACGCAATCCGCGAGGACATCAACCGCTTCAAGGAAGAGAAGCAGGTCGACCGCGTCGTCATGCTGTGGGCAGCCAGCACCGAGATCTACATCGAGGAAGGCCCGGCACACCAGTCGATCGAAGCGTTCGAGGCCGCCATTGATGCCAACGACCCCACCGTTGCCCCTTCGATGCTGTACGCCTATGCCGCCATCCTGGAAGGTGTTCCGTTCGCCAACGGCGCCCCCAACCTCACCGTCGATATCCCGGTGTTGCGTGATCTGGCCACCGAGCGCAAGGTGCCGATCAGCGGTAAGGACTTCAAGACCGGCCAGACGCTGATCAAGACCGTCATCGGCCCGATGCTGCGCTCACGCATGTTGGGCCTGTCTGGCTGGTACAGCACCAATATCTTGGGCAACCGCGACGGCGAAGTGCTGGACGACCCGGACAACTTCAAGACCAAGGAAGAGAGCAAGCTCGGTGTGCTCGAGCACATCCTCGACCCGGTGACCTTCCCCGAGCTGTACGGCAACGTGTACCACAAGGTTCGCATCAACTACTACCCGCCGCGCGGCGACAACAAGGAGGGCTGGGACAACATCGACCTGTTCGGTTGGCTCGGCTACCCGATGCAGCTGAAGATCGACTTCCTCTGCCGCGACAGCATCCTCGCCGCACCGCTTGCGCTCGACCTGGTGCTGTTCAGCGATCTCGCACAGCGCGCCGGTCTGGGTGGCATCCAGGAATGGCTCAGCTTCTACTACAAGGCGCCGATGGTGGCCCCCGGTCTGCACGCCGAACACGACCTGTTCGTGCAGCAGAGCAAGTTGGAGAACACGTTGCGCTGGATGATGGACGAGGACCAGATCACCCACCTCGGCCGCGAGTACTACGACGAGGGCTGATCGCTCGTGATGCGCGGGCGGCCTACGCCGAAGGCGTGCCGCCGGCAATCAGCGTTGGCATCAACGCCGTGTCGAGGTTGCCGCCACTCATGATCACCCCAACGCGCTTGCCCCGCTGACGCTCACGTTCGAGCATCAGGCCCGCCGTTGCAATTGCACCGGCGGGTTCGGGCAGGTTGTGGGTGGTGTGCAGAAGCAGTCGTACTGCATCGGCGCAGAGGTCCTCACTGACCCGCACGATGCGGGAGGCTCCGTGCACGATGACGTCGATTGCGCTCGCATCGGGCGCCCGGCACGCGACGCCATCGACGAAAGTGTCGGCCGATTCGGTGTTCACGACGTGCCCGGCAGCAAACGACAGCGCCGTTGCTGGCGCACGCTCGGCGACCACGCCCACGATCTCCGTGCGCAGACCGAGTAGGTCGCGAACACCGATCAGTCCGCAGATTCCCGAGCCCATTCCGACGGGTACGTAGACCGCATCCAGCTCGCCGGCTTCGGTGAACAGTTCGAGCGCATAGGTGGCGACGCCGACGGCCAGATCGGGGTGATACGACGGCACCATTTCGAGCCCGAGTTCGACTGCCTGGGTCTGCGCGAATTCGCGGGCCGCCTGGAAGTCGTGGCCATGCTCGATGAGGGTGGCGCCCCATGCGCGCATTGCCGAGTTCTTGTCGGGGCTGTTCTCGAACGGCACGACGATTGTTGCCTCCACACCCTTCGAACGACCGGCGAAGGCCACACTTTGTCCGTGGTTGCCACGTGTGGCGCTGATGACACCCGCCACATGTGGCCGATCGCGGCGAAGGTGCTCGATGTAGACCAGTCCGCCACGCACCTTGAACGCTCCGGTCGGCGTGTGGTTCTCGTGCTTCACCCACACGTGTGCACCGACAGCCTCGGCCAGCAGTGGCCACGCGAATTGAGGGGTGGGCGACATGGAAGCGCCGACGATCTCGACGGCCTCGTCGAGTTGCTCGCGACTGAACGGCATCACGCGCTGATCACCTGTTGAACCAACACGTCGTGTGGCTCGACAGGCAGCTCATCAACGAGTTGCTCACTGAAGCAGACGCCCGCGTTGGGCGCCGCCAGTCCACGAAGGAAACGGTCGTAGAATCCGCCGCCGTAGCCGAGGCGTGCACCCTCGACGGTGAACGCGAGACCGGGTACCACGACAAACCCGACCTCGGAGACGTCAAGAGCAGGGCCGGTGGGCTCGCTGATGCCGAATCTGCTGACGGCCATCGAACCCCCGGCATCACAGACGACGAGGTTGCCGTCCTGCACGCGGGGCAGCAGCAGCCGCTTACCGTCGGCCTCGAGGCGGGCGAAAAGAGGGTCGGTGTCGGGCTCACCCTTGCACCCCACAAAGGCCATGACGCTGGTGGCCATTGCGTACTGCGGCGTCGCCGCAACCGCTGCCCACAGCTGCACGCTGCGCAGCAAGTGATCGTCGACGAGGTCGCGCACCAGCCGCATTCGGCTGCGAAGAGCCTGCTTGTCGTTCACGTGGCGACCACGTCGCTAGGTTCCCACATTGGCGGTCAACGTGCGAACGCATAGAGTCGCAATCATGTCGATCGATCCGATGACCTACCGCAAAGTGCTGGGCCACTTCCCCACCGGCGTCAGCGTCGTCACTGCGACCACGTCGGATGGCACCCCGATTGGGCTGACCATTGGTTCATTTACTTCCGTATCGCTCGACCCGCCGCTGGTTGGCTTCCTTCCGCAAGTCGACTCGGAACGTTGGGCTGCAATCAATGCAACGGGCTCGTTCGTCGTCAACGAGCTGAGCGCGGATCAGGCCCACCTGTGCTGGCAGTTCGCCAAGAGCAGCATCGTCGACCCGTTCGAGGGCGTTGCGTGGCACCCATCGCCAATCACCGGTTCGCCAGTCATCGAAGGGGCGATCGCCTGGATCGACTGCACCATCGAAGGGGTCATCGACGCGGGTGATCACCATTTCGTGCTGGGCCGGGTGCTCGAACTGGAGCACAGCCCGCTGGAGACGGAGCCAAACCCGTTGTTGTTCTACCGCGGCCAACTCGGACGTTTCCATCTGCATGAGTGACCGGAACCAGCTGCGGCTCGCCGCCGCCCTCGATGTGTTGTCGATCTTCATCTTCGTGTTGATCGGCCGCAAGAACCACGACGAAGGTGGTTCGGTCATTGCCGGCGCCGCGAAAGTGGCGGCACCCTTCCTCGTCGCATTAGTCGCCGGTTGGTTCGTTGCGCGGGCGTGGCGGTCGCCCTTGGCCGTGCCCACCGGCGTCATCATTTGGCTGATGACCATCGTCGGCGGATTGGTGCTGCGCAAGTTGGCCTTCGACGGCGGGACCGCCGTCCCCTTCGTCATCGTTGCCAGCGCATTCAACCTCGCCACCCTCGTCGGCTGGCGTTGCGTTGCTGAGTGGAGAGTGTCAAAGAGCCGTCCGCAGCCCTGATCCGGGTCTTTCGGCTCTACCCCGTGGGGTATCTGCAGCGAGACGATGAAAGTCGAAAGGACGGCTTTCATGACCAAGCGAATCGTCATCCTCGGCGGGGGCACCGGCGGCACTCTCACTGCCAACAGACTGCACCGCCACTACCGCCACCACGGCAGCGAACAGCAACCAGTGGAGATCGTCGTCGTTGACCAGGACGACCACCACGTGTACCAGCCGGGCCTGCTGTTCGTGCCCTTCGGACTTGCGCAGCATTCCGAGATCGTGCGGCCTCGGCACGAGCAGTTGCACACGAGCATCGAGTTCGTTCAGGACGCCATCGACCGCGTCGACATCCACGCCGACCTCGTGTACCTGCAAGGTGGCCGCGAGTTGACGTACGACCTGCTGGTGATCGCGACCGGGGCAACGCTTGCGTTTTCCGAGACAGAAGGCCTCACGGGGCCAGGCTGGAACGAAACAGTCTTCACGTTCTACGACCTCGCCGGTGCCACCGGCCTGGCCGAGGCGCTCGCCCGATTCGAAGGGGGCAAGCTGGTCGTCAACGTGGTCGACATGCCGATCAAGTGCCCGGTCGCGCCGCTGGAGTTCTGCTTCCTGGCCGACTGGTATTTCACCGAACGCGGCATCCGCGACAAGGTCGAGATCACCTACGCGACTCCGCTCGACGGTGCCTTCACCAAGCCCGTCGCGTCGGCAACTCTGGCCTCGTTGCTCTCGGAGAAGGGGATCCACCTCGTCACCGAATTCAACACCGGTGAGGTCGACGGTGCCGGCGGAAGGCTGATCGGTTATGACGGCCGCGAGGTGCCGTTCGATCTTGCGGTTGTCGTGCCGATGCACAGCGGTGCCGACTTCGTCGGCCGCAGCGAGGGCTTGGGCGACGAATTGAACTTTGTGGCCACCGACAAACAGACGCTGCAGTCCACCGCGAAGAGCAACGTGTTCTCGATCGGCGATGCCGCGAACATCCCCGCCTCCAAGGCCGGCTCCGTGACACATTTCGAGGGCGAAGTGCTCGTGGAGAACATCATCCGCTTCCTGGACCACAAACCGCTGGATTCCACCTACGACGGCCACGCCAATTGCTTCATCGAGACCGGTTTCGGTAAGGCCTTGCTCATCGATTTCAACTACGAGACCGAGCCGCTGCCGGGACACTTCCCCGCGGGCGTCGGCATGCCGCTGTTGAAGGAGAGCCGTATGAACCACCTTGGCAAGCTGATGTTCCAATGGGTCTATTGGCATGCGCTGTTGCCAGGTCGCGACCTCCCCGGCATCGGCGCGGACATGCCCACCCGCGGCAAGGAAACGCCCGCCGACACTTCCGCCACCTCACTTCAAGAAGGAGTATCGGCATGAGCACCACCACATATGCCGGAGTGCCAGTGCAGCTCAACGACGAAGGGTTCTTCGAGGACCCCAATGCCTGGACGCCTGCGATGGCCGAGGAGATGGCCAAGACCGACGGCATCGAAGTTCTGACGGCGCCGCACTGGACAGTCCTCAACTTCATGCGACAGGAGTATTTCGCCAAGGGCACCGGCCCCACCGTCCGCGTGCTGGGCAAGACCTCCGGCGTCGGCGTGAAGGACCTCTACCTACTCTTCCCGAAAGGCCCCGCCAAGATGGCCGCTCGTCTCGCGGGCATCCCCAAGCCGAAAGGTTGCATCTGATCATGAGCTATCGCACTGAGGGCACCGAGCCGATCACGAAGGTGTCGATCATCATCTCCAAGGGTTCGTTGGAGGGCATTTATCCGGGGCTCATCATGGCCAACGGCGCTCGAGCGGAGGGCATGGAGGCCAATCTGTTCTTCACCTTCTTCGGGCTCGACGCCATCCATCAAAAGAGAATCGACCACATCAAGGTAGCGACCGTCGGTAACCCGGCGATGCACATCCCCACGCTCATCGGCGGTCTTCCGGGTATGAGCGGAATCGCCACGCACATGATGTCGAAGAAGATGGACGAGTTGGACATTCCACCGATCCACGAGTTCATCGAAATGATCGGTGACACCGGCTGCGGCATGTATGCCTGCAAGGCTTCCGTCGACATGTTCGGCATGTCGAAAGACGACTTCGTCGAACAGGTCGCCGACATCATCACCGTTGGCGACTTCTACGACCTGGCAGCCGGCGGCCAGATCATCTTCACGTAACAGCTGACATGCCGCCCAGTAGCGCCGGCCCGTTCTCGCGCAACTGCGACAGTGTCGCCACACCGCACAACTGCATCACCGACTTCAGTTCTGCGCTCATCAGCGACAGCAGGTGGGCCACACCGCGCTCGCCTGCCGATGCGACCGCGTAGACGTACGCGCGGCCGACAAACGCCATGTCGGCGCCGAGGGCGAGCGCAATGGCCACGTCACCCCCGCAGTGCACGCCGGAATCGACCACGATCGGTACGCGTGGGCCGACGGCTGTGCGCAGCGGTGCGATGAGTTCGGCGGTGGGCACACACCGGTCGAGCTGGCGCCCGCCGTGATTGGACAGATGAAATCCGTCGACGCCGAGATCGAGCGCCCGCAGCGCGTCGTCGGTTCCGATCGGGCCTTTCAGCAGCAGCGGGCCGTGCCATCTCGCACGCACGGCTTCAATGTGCGCCCAGTTCAGCGTGTCATCGAACAGGCCACCGATCTGGGTGGACGACGCACTCTTGGCCTCGTCGGCAGTCAGCGCCGCGAAGTTGGCGAAGTCGATGGCCGGGCTGCGGAGCATGCGGGTCCAATAGCGCGGCCGACGCGCGATGTCGAAGATCGTGCCCGGTGAAAGCTGAGGAGGAATCGTCAGACCGTTGTGCGCGTCGCGCAGCCGGCGCCCAGTGACCGCCGTATCGATGGTGACCTCGAGGGCCGTGTACCCAGCGGCAGCTGCGCGATCGATGAGCGGGTCGCTCAGCCGATGATCCCTCGTGATGTACAGCTGGAACCACAGGTTCGGATGCCCGGTGGCGGCGACGTCCTCGATCGTCGTCGTCGATACCGTCGACAGCGTGTACGGCGCTCCGGCCGCCATCGCCGCACGTGCAGACGAGACTTCGCCGGTGGGGTGCATCATTCGCGTGTAGCCGGTGGGCGCCAGGCCGACAGGCAGCGCAAAACGATGCCCCAAGAGGGAACCTGACACATCGGTGACCGAGATGTCGCGTAGCAGGCGGGGGTACAACCGACGCGCCGCGAACGCTTCCCGATTCGACCGGAGCGTGACCTCCTCGTCGGCCCCACCGTCGACGTAGTCGAACACGGCTCGGGGTAGCCGGCGACGAGCGATCGCGCGGAAATCGTCGGCGGTGTGAACGCTGTTCAGTAGTCGCTGGACCGGGTCGCGTTCGAACGAGCGGAGCTGCAC
Organism: Ilumatobacteraceae bacterium; assembly: GCA_031366885.1. Classification (GTDB taxonomy): domain Bacteria; phylum Actinomycetota; class Acidimicrobiia; order Acidimicrobiales; family Ilumatobacteraceae; genus UBA668. The sequence continues at coordinate 32,372 of JANLPB010000125.1, read as the reverse complement.
CAGTTGGAGCACTTCGTGAATGTTCACCGGCACCCACCCGACCTTGCGCCGCTACAGCGTGTTGGTGATGGCGCCGGTCTCGGCACCCTGCACGAGCTTGGCGTATTTACCCAGTACTCCAGAGGTGTAACGCGGCGCGAGCGGCTGCCAGCTTGCCCTGCGGCGGGCGATGTCGCTGTCATCGACGAGCAGGTCGAGCGTCAGCGCATTCACGTCGATGGAGATCTGGTCGCCGTCGGCCACGAACGCGATCGGGCCGCCGTCGGTCGCCTCCGGCGCCACATGGCCGATACAGAAACCCCATGTCCCACCACTGAAGCGGCCGTCCGTGATGAGCGCACAATCGGCGCCGCGACCCGCGCCTTTCAGCGCCCCGGTGATGGCCAACATCTCGCGCATTCCGGGCCCGCCCTTGGGGCCTTCGTAGCGGATGACCAAGACGGTGCCCGGCTCGATGGACCCCGACAGAATCGCCGCCATCGCGCCGTCTTCGCCGTCAAAGACACGAGCGGTGCCGACGAACTGCTTCTGCTCGGCGGACAAACCCGCAACCTTGACAACCGCGCCTTTGGGAGCCAGCGAACCGCGTAGCACGACGATGCCACCCTCGCTGTGCAGCGGCTTGTCGAGCGGGTGCACGACCACGCCGTCGGGTGCGGGCGGGTTGATGTCGGCAAGGTTCTCGGCCATGGTCTTGCCGGTCACCGTCATGCAGTCGCCGTGCAGCAGGCCGTTGTCGAGCAAGTGCTTGAGCACGACAGGAACACCACCGACCCGGTCGAGATCGCTCATGTGGAACTTGCCGCCCGGCTTCATGTCCGCGATGTGTGGAACCTTCGCGGCAATACGGTTGAAGTCGTCCAACGCCAGCTCGACACCGGCTTCGTTGGCGATGGCCAGCAGGTGCAACACCGCGTTGGTGCTGCCACCCAGGGCGGAGGTGACGGCGATGGCGTTCTCGAACGCCTTCTTGGTCATGATCATCCGAGGCGTCAGGCCGAGGCGTAGCAAATTGACAACTGCTTCGCCAGCCATACGGGCGTCGCTCTCACGGCGGCCGTCGATGGCCGGCGGCGACGCGGTGCCCGGCAACGACATGCCAATGGCTTCGGCGATGGAGCTCATCGTGTTGGCCGTGAACATGCCACCACACGCTCCCTCGCCGGGGCACGCGGTGCGCTCGATCTCGCCAAGTTCTTCCTCGGTGATCTTGCCCAGTGCGCAGGCGCCAACAGCTTCGAAGACGCTGGTGATGTCGGTGGCCTCGCCGCGATGACTACCCGGCATGATGGAACCGTTGTACACGAAGACGCTGGGAAGGTCGAGCCGTGCCGCAGCCATCAGCATCGCGGGGATGCTCTTGTCGCAACCTGCCAACCCGACAAACGCATCAAGCCGCTCGGCGTGCATCACGCACTCCACCGAGTCAGTGATCACCTCGCGCGACACCAGCGAGGCACGCATACCTTCGTGGCCCATGCTGATGCCATCGCTGACGGTGATGGTGCCGAACTCCATCGGGAAGCCGCCAGCCGCACGCACACCGTCCTTGGAGAACTCGGCCAACTTGCGCAGCGTCATGTTGCACGGCGTCACCTCGTTCCACGTGCTTGCGATGGCGACCTGCGGCTTGTCCCAATCGTTGTCGGTCATCCCGACTGCGCGCAGCATGGCGCGCGCTGGCGCCTTCTGGAAGCCATCGGTGACATCGCGGCTACGGGGCTTCACATCGACTGGGGTGCCATCGCGGTCAGACATGAGGCGAGCCTACTGGGCAAGCGCGGGGTGCTTCCGGTCCGATTGAACTGCACGTCGCAGAACGACGATCCCCACCACCACGAACAGCAACGTGCCCGACCCGACGGTGACCCAGCGCAGCCCAATCGCGTCGGCGACCTGGCCCTGCAGCAACGCACCAACCGGATATAGCACACCCAGGACGAAAGAGTTGACTGCCAACACGCGACCGCGCAGCTCGTCGGGGGCTGACTGCTGCGCCACCCCGGCGAAGGAAGTGAAGGCGTACCCGTACGCCAGCCCCACCAATGAGAGGGCGGGCGCGGCCAACCATACCGACGGTGCTACCCCATACAGGACAAGGGCGGGACACAACGCGACGACAGCGAAGAGCATGACTCGGGCAAGGCCGAACCGTTGCGTCACTGCTCCGAGCGTGAATGCGGCAATCACCGCGCCAACACCCTGCGAGGTCACCAGGAGTGAGGTCGCATTCGAACCGCCACCCAAAACGGTGGTCGCCATTTGAGGCACGAACGCGATGAACGGTGACGCGATTGCGATTGTCGCAATCATCATCAGCAGCATCGAGCGCATTGCGGGTGACGCGCGTGCGAATCGAACACCGTCCGCCAATGCGCCGAACACGGGCCGTCGCTCTCCGGGCGGCTGATGGAACGGGACCAACGCCACGGCAGTCACCACGGCGAGATAGCTCGCCGCATTGCACCACAGCGCGGCCTGGATGCCTCCGATCGCGATCGCGATGGCGGCAAGCGCAGGACCGATGACCCTGCCGATGTTCCACTGCGCGTTGGAGAGCCCGACGGCGCTCACCAACTGTTCGCGCGGCACCAAGGTTGGCAATGTCGTCTGAAATGACGGGAATGTAAACGCATTCACGCACCCAGCGATGAACGCCACCACCGCAATGCCTGCGGGCGTTGCCTTCCCCGTTCCGACCCAGAGCGCCAGCGCACCGGCGATCAGCCCCGACGCCATGCTGCCAATCGCGAGCACGCGGCGGCGACGCAGGCGATCGGCCATTGCGGAGCCCACTGGCCCCACGATCGCCCCAGGAAGAAAGCCCGCCGCAGCAACGATGGCCGACCAACTGGCCTTCCCCGTCGAGTCCGCAACGTAGTAGCCCAGGGCGACGGTCTCCATCCATGTGCCCACGTTTGACAGCAGCGCGCCGCCCCACATCAGCCGAAATGAGCGCGAACGAAATGGTGCGAACGACGTGGACGACATCCCCAGCGACGCTATCGCTGACCCCTCGTCCTGTAGATTCGGCGCACGGTGAATGAAGGCGCGCGAGGAGGGTGAGAGTGACTGACCGCACATCAGTCAAGCGACGCCAGGCTTCGGTTCGGGTTGGGCGATTCGGACCACGTTCGCTTGCAGCGCGGCTGCTCACCGTTCTTCTCGTACCGGTGATCGGGCTGCAGATTTTCGCCTACCGCGAAGTGCAGGCCCATCGAAGTGCCGCCGAGTCGGCCGCCGCGGTGCGCACCCAGGTGGCCATCTTCCAACGCGGGGGTCATCTGATCGTTCCGTTGTACGTGGAGTTCACCACCACGGATGGCGTCTCGCAAGCGGAGGCGCTGGGCATCGACCGCGACGCTCTCGCCGTGGCGACAGGCATCGACTACCTCGGGATGGTCGCGGACGCTCGCACGCAATTGGACGCAGGGCTCGATGAGCTCGTGTCCGCTGGGTCCGGCCTCGTGATGTCATCGGGCGCCACCCTCGAAGTCGAAGCCGATTCGATTCGAGCCCAGTTGGCAACGGTACGCGACGCATTCGACCACTCGACGCAAAAAGGGGCCGACGTCGACGCCGTGTTCACTCGTCTGATCGCAATGCTCGACGAACTCAACGCCCGCGGTCGCAAGGTGTTCGACATGGCCACCACCAGCGCGTTGGCCAAGGTCGGCGCCGAGACCGATCAGCTCCTCGACACGCTCGGCTACGCAACGACCGAACTGCATCTGCTCGCCCAGGCCGGTATCTCAGGCGGCGACCACGACCGCGTCTTCAACACGATCGAGGCCGCAGGCGCGTTCGAGGCCGGGCTCAGCGACTTACGAGGGATGATTTCCGCGGAACGACGGGCAGCGTTCGACGATGCAACATCCGACGCCTCGTTCGTTGCCGTCGACGCGTCGTTACCGATATGGGCCGAGCGAATGGTGCAGGGCTCGCAGGGTGATACGCAGGTGATCGAGAGCGGCAGCGTGCTCAGCTCCATCGTCAACCTTCTCACCGCCTCGTTCGACCGCCTCACGACGCTCCAGGCCTACGCCGACAAGTTCCTGGCCGAGGAAGTACAGATCGCCGACAATCTGCAGGCAGACGCGGCGCTCGACGAGCACAACGCCTTGGTGGTCATGCTCGCCGCCATCGGTATCAGTCTGGTCCTGCTGGGTCTCGTGCTGATCTCCATCTTGCGGCCCCTGCGCCGCCTCACGCGTCAGAGCCAGCAGGTGGTCGAAGGCGATCTCGCGTTGGCCCCGATCAAACCAACTGGCCCTTCCGACATTCGCGTCGTCATGCGCACGTTCAACCAGATGGTCACCACGCTGCGGACGTACGACGCGCAGCTTCGTCGATTGGCGCTCGGCGACACGCAACTCGACCACAGCCTGCCCGGCAGACTGGGTGACACGCTGCGTCAGTCGGTCGCCCACCTGGCCGCCGTGACATCAAAATTGCATGCGTCCGAGGCCACCGCGAACATTCAGGCCCGTACTGACTCACTCACCGGGCTGGCCAACCGAACCGCTGCGCTCGAGCACCTCGCTGTCCTGTCACTTACTGCGCGAACCGAGAAGGTGCGCGGTGCAATCGTGTTCCTCGATCTCGATGGGTTCAAGAGCGTCAACGACACGCAGGGTCACGGAGAAGGCGACAGAATCCTTGGAGAGATCGGCGGTCGGCTGCGTGCGGCCTGCCCTCACGAACTGGTCGCGCGTATCGGTGGCGACGAGTTCATTGTCCTGGTCGACAGGGTCGGCGAAGTTCACGAGGTGACATCGCTTGCCCACCGACTGATCGACATCGTGTCGGCACCGTGCGTTGGTTCAGGGGGCCAACTCTTCGCGATCTCTGCATCGGCCGGAGTATCGATCGTCGACGGCACCAGCGACCCTCTCGACTGCATCGCGCAGGCCGACTCCGCGGTGTACCACGCCAAGGAGTCTGGCCGCGGGCGCGTCGAGGTCTACAACGCCCGGTTGGCCCGCGACATCGAAGATCGGGCGGAGATGGCCCTCACCATGCGCCAGGGCATCCTCGATCAACAGTTCGCGCTCAAGCTGCAGCCCATCATCGACGTCGCCACCAAGAACCCCGTGGGTGCCGAGGCACTGTTGCGGTGGAACAGGCCGGGCATCGGGGAGATCGGGCCGAACGACTTCATTCCGATTGCGGAGCGCACCGGTGTCATTCTCGACATCGACGCGTGGGTCATCGAGCAGTCTGTGGGCATCCTCCGGTCGTGGCAGGACGATCCGTTGACGGCGAGCTTGCGGATCGCGATCAACATTTCCGGTCGTCACATCATCGACGGTTCGCTGAGCCCGTTGGTCGACCGTCTGTGCTCGCAGGCTGGGGTCGACCCCGGAATGATCGATCTGGAGATCACCGAAACCCACTTGGTCGCCGACGTCGCCCGCGCCAGCGCCGTCGTCGACGATCTCCGCAGGCAGGGCATCAAAGTGGCGATCGACGACTTCGGGACCGGGTACTCCTCGATGGGTTACCTTCATCAGCTCACCGTCGACACGCTCAAAATCGATCAGGTCTTCGTGGCGGGAATGTGCGATAACCCGCTCGACCGCACGATCGTGGAACTGCTGCTCCGCCTCGGCGATTCCCTTGGCCTGAAAGTGGTCGCCGAGGGTGTCGACAGCGAAGCCAAGTTGGCTGAGCTGATGATCATGGGGTGTCCAATGGCGCAGGGGTTCTACATCGCCCGCCCGATGGCAATTGCCGACGCGACGGTCTGGCTGCGTCAGCAGGCAACGCTGGCGTCGCTGCTGTAGCGGCCGCGCCGCTGAACGTTCTTAGCGAACTCCCAGCCTGCTCTCACCTTCCCCTCATGCGAAGGGTCGCACACTGCACATCACGATGCTCACGGGTGGAGCCGTCACCTCATGGGTGGCTTGGCGGCTTCGCTCGTGGGTGTCCGCTCAGTTCGCGCTCGCTGCCTTCTTCTGGTTGAGCAGCGCAGTCACCTGCTTGCCGTCGGCTTTGCCCTGACTGGCCTTCATCACCAGCCCAACCAGCGCGCCCATGGCTTTGCCGTCGCCGGCGCAAAACTTCTGCCAGGCGTCGGGGTCGGCAGCAATCGCTGCGCCCACGAAACCGTCGAGCGCCGAGGTATCCATCGCCTCGAAACCCTTGGAGGCGGCAATCGTCGCAGCATCCCCGCCTTCGTTGGCGACCAGCTCGGCCAGCACGGCCTTTGCCTGCGTGGCGGTCAGCGAACCGCTCGTCTCCAATTTGGTCAGGGCTGCGAGGTCGGCGGCGGGGACATGTGGCGAGTCCGCAAACGCCTCTTTGACGTACACGAGCGCCCGTGCGACATTGCCGCCGGCGGCGCCGACGGCCAGAACGTAATCGTCCTGACCGCGTTCGACAACGCTGCTGACGGCTTCACTCGTCGCACCCTGTCCGGTGGCCTCGGCGAGTCGGGCACGGCGTGCGGCCGGCAGCATCGGCAAGGCGGCGTGCACCCGATCAATCCACTCCTGCGAGGGCACCAATGGCACCAGGTCGGGCTCGAGGAAGTAGCGGTAGTCGTCGGCGTCTTCCTTGCTGCGCATCGTGTGCGTGCGTCCGTCGCCTTCGTCCCAGTGGCGGGTCTGCTGACGAACTACGTCGCCGCTCTCGATGAGGTCGATCTGGCGGCGGGCCTCGTACTCGATGGCGCGGCCGACACTGCGCACGCTGTTGACGTTCTTAATCTCGCAGCGGGTGCCAAGAGGAGCGCCGGCTTTGCGCACACTGACATTGGCGTCGACGCGCATGCTGCCTTCCTCCATCTTGGCGTCGCTGGCACCAACGGCGAGAAGGATGCTGCGGAGCTCGCTCACATAGGAACGAGCGTCGTCGGCGCTGCGGATGTCTGGGCGGCTGACGATTTCGACCAGCGGCACGCCGGCGCGATTGAGGTCGATCAACGATGCAGTGGCCCCGTGCACTCGACCGCCCGAGCCCCCCACATGAGTGCTCTTGCCGGCGTCTTCCTCCATGTGGGCGCGTTCGATGCCGACGCGAACCCCGTTGGGGAGATCGAGGTGGCCGTCGATGTTGAGCGGCTGGTCGTACTGACTGACCTGGTACGCCTTGGGCATGTCGGGGTAGAAGTAGTTCTTGCGGTGAAAAGTGCACGCCTGAATGGTGCAGTTGAGGGCAGCGCCGACACGCATAGCTAGCTCAACGGCCTGCTCGTTGAGCACGGGCAGCGCGCCAGGAAGACCGAGCGTGACCGGGTCGATGTTGGTGTTCGGCTCGTCGCCGAATCGGTTGGGGCTGCCGCTGAACAACTTGGTGTTGGTAGCCAGTTCCACGTGGACCTCCAAGCCCACGACCAGTTCCCAATCGCCGGGCAAGCCGTCGTACTCGCTCATTTCGCCACCGCCCTCTCCAACGCTGCGCCCACACGGAACATGACCGGCTCTTGCAGCGTGCCGGCCAGGACCTGCACCCCCACAGGCATTCCGTGAGCGCCGGTACCGAAGGGGACGCTCATGCCGGGGTGGCCGGCCAGGTTGCTGGGGATGGTGTAGGTGTCACACAAATACATCGTGAATGGATTGTCGCCCTTCTCGCCGAACTTGAACGCAACCGTCGGCGAGGTCGGCGTGAGGAGAACGTCGGCGTCTTGGTAGGCCCGTTGGAAGTCGTCGTGGATCAGGCGGCGCACCTTCAGCGCCTTGCCGTAATAGGCGTCGTAGTAGCCGGCGCTGAGCGCATAGGTACCCAACATGATGCGTCGTTTCACTTCCTCGCCGAAACCTGCCGCGCGGGTGGCGCCGTACATTGCGTTGGTGTCACCGGCTTCGACGCGCATCCCATAGCGGACACCGTCGTAGCGGGCCAGGTTGCTGCTGGCCTCGGCGGGGGCGATGAGATAGTAGGCGGTGAGCCCGAAGGTGAAGGCGGGCACGGTGACGTCGACAATGGTCGCGCCGGCGTTTCGTAGCGCGTCGAACGCCGCTTCGAGACGCTCCTGCACATCCGGGTCGGCGCCAGCCGGGAGGTCGGTGATGCGACCGATGCGCAATCCTTCGACGCCTTGCTGGATGGCCTCCGTCAACGACGGGTGTTGTTGCGGAATACTGGTGCTGTCGAGCGGGTCGTGGCCGCCGATGACGTCGAGCATCAGCGCTGCATCGGCAACCGAGTTGGTGAAGGGCCCAATTTGGTCGAGGCTGCTCGCGAAGGCAACCAGTCCGTAGCGGCTGACGTACCCGTACGTGGGCTTGACCCCCACGACACCGCAGTGGGCGGCCGGCTGGCGTATGGAGCCGCCGGTGTCGCTGCCGAGAGCGATCTGGCTGAAGCCTGCGGCAACGGCGGCGGCACTACCCCCGCTGCTGCCGCCAGGCACTCGTGTGGTGTCGTGTGGATTCTTGGTGGGGCCGAACGCGGAGTTCTCCGTGCTGCTGCCCATGGCGAACTCATCGAGATTGGTCTTGCCGACGATCACGGCACCGGCCGCGGCGAGAGTGTCGACCACGGTGGCGTTGTACGGCGGCTTCCAGCCCTCGAGAATCTTGGACGAACATGTAGTGGGGACGCCCCGGGTACACATGTTGTCTTTGAGCGCAATGGTGACACCGGCAAGCGGGCCGGGGTCGTTTCCTGCGGCGACCTGCGCATCGATCGTGGCGGCGCACTCACGGGCCTGGTCGGCGAGGACGAGATTGAAGGCGTGAATCTCTGGTTCGCGCTGTGCGATGCTGGCGAGGTGGCCTTCCAACACGGCCGTGGCGGTGGTGACGCCATTGCGTACCGCGGCGGCGATATCGGAGGCGTGTGAGTGGGCGGCACCCATCAGCCTTCGCCGCCAATCGGCGGGACCTGGAAATAGCCATCTTGGGCGGCGGGAGCCGCAGCGAGCACTTCCTCACGGTCGAGGCACGGGCGCACGACGTCGGCGCGGAACACGTTGGAAAGCGGAAACGGCTGTGTCATCGGCGTGACATCAGCCAGATCGAGTAGGTCGACATCGGCGAAGTGTTCGAGCATGCCGTCGAGCTGCGACGTCATCAGGTCGATTTCGGCAGGGGTGACGTCCAGGCGAGCGAGCCGGGCCACTTTGGCAACATCTGTTGCGGAGATTCGTGCGGACACGCGTAAATCCTAGGGGGAGGCGCCGCTTGGCTGGCAGGACAATTGTTGCTCGTCCGTCGGGCTACGCAGCGGCCAACAATTCGAACAGCAGCCGCGCCGAGACATCGGGGCGGACGAGGTAGTTGTTGATTCCCAGTTCCGAGAGCTGCATACCGACGGCGTCGAGCTGGGCGCGGTAGGCGGCCAGGTCGCTCGAGGGGAACACCCTTCGGGCGGGCGGTCTGAGACGAGCAATCTTGACGCACGTTTGACAGGTGTGCTCGACAAGCCCGTCGTTGAAGGTTTGGTTGAACGGCCGCCGTTTCAGACCGCAGAGCGTTGCACGGCGCTCACCGGCTTCGGCGTAGCCGGCAGGACGCAGGGCGTGCACCTTGTAGAGGTGGTTGACCGTCATGCCGCCGGCTTCGTAGCGGGTGAACCGGTTTGGGAGATGCGACAGCGGCCCACCCGGGCGGGCGACCAGCTGCTCCGGCGGGGGGAAGACTCCCAAGCCGCGGCGACGCTCGTACGCGCGCTGACGGCAGCTGACTTTGCAATAGATCTTCTTGCGGCCTGGGCCCTGCCGAAGCGTGAAGACCGTGCTGCACCACAGGCAGGACCGCTGCTTGGGGCGGGGAATGGGGGTAATTCGTTCATCGTCCATAGCGACGTTGTACGCCCAGGGTGTGATGCAGTTTCGCAGTGAGCTCGTCGGCGACGGTGAGAATTGCTGGTGGCGGTTGGTCGACAAGGCTGAGGCGACTCACCGACTCACCGACTCGCCGACTCGCCAGTCCCCAGCCCCACCAGCCCACCAGCCCACCCAGCCCCCAGCCCACCGGCGCGGTCGGTGCGCAGTCCTCCGCTGCCCCTTGGCGAATCTCCACGTGACGATTTGCCCCCGGAGTGAAGAGCGCCTCCGCCAGTTGGGGGATCTCCCCGTGTGGATTAGGGGGCCAGCGAGACCAGTCGCGGCTCCTCCCTCGGCTCCTCCTCCCCGCTCCTCGGCACCTTCATTTCGTCACGTGGAGATTCCCAGACGGGGATTCAGCAACCCGACCTCCGCCTTCGAATCATCACGTGGAGATTCGCCAAGGGGAGGCGCGCGGCAGGCAAGGACAGCTTCGCAGGCGTCGGACCCGGATGGGCTGGCGACCCGGCCGCTCGGCCGCCCCGCCGCCACCAAACCCTACGCCGCCAAAGCGCCCTACTCAGGCTGCCCCAACCGAATGCAGATGCAACAGCATCCCGGATTCGGGATGCTGGCGCGGCAACTGCACTCCGTGCGCTGCCAGCTGCGCCCCAGTCAGCACCAACCCAGAGCCCGGCCACGCGACCCGAGCACCAGGCAATGCCACCTGTTCGACAACATATGACCTCTCAGCTGCCAAGCCCGGCAACCGCAGCGGCGGCGGCTGCAGGCTCATGCCCGTCGTCAACTGCACGTGCGCCACCAGCGCCTCCTGCAGATCTATCGAGTACACCCCGTATGCATGACTCGCCGCCGCCTGTCCATTCAGCACGGGCTCGAAGCGCACCGCATCGCCCGTGTGCAGCAGCGACCGGAATCGCTTGTGGAGGGCAATCACCTCGCGTAACTGGGACCGCTCGTCGTCCGTCAAGTCCAGCACGTTCCACTCCACACCGAGATGACCAAACAAAGCCGTCAGCGATCGAAACGCGAGCGAGTGAACTCGGCCAGTCGTGTGTGAACGCGGCGGCCCGATGTGCGCTCCCATCAACGCATACGGAATCAACATCGACGCGCCCCACTGAATCGTCTGACGTTCCAGCGCGTCGTTGCAGTCACTCGTCCACACTCGCTCGGCGCGCCGCAGCACCTCGTGGTCGACTCTGGCGCCACCGCTTGCGCAGCTCTCGAATTCCACCGACGGGTGTCGACGGCGCAGCTCGTCGAGCAGCCGATAGAAGGCCAACGTCTGCGCCCGCGTCCCCGCCGAGCCCGACGCGCCGCTCCCCTGCACATGGTTGCGATTCATGTCCCACTTCACGAACGCGATGTCATGATCACGCAGCAGCGCGTCCAGCTGACCGAGCACGTGGGCGAAAACGTCAGCGCGACCGAGATCCAACACCAACTGATTCCGCCCCAGCACCGGCTCGTACCCGGGCGTGACCAACGCCCAGTCACGGTGAGCACGAAACAGGTCGCTGTCCGGGTTCACCATCTCCGGCTCTACCCAGATTCCGAATTCCATCCCCAGCCCACGCACATGCGAGATCAGCGGGGCCAACCCCTCTGGATACACGTCGGGTGAGACCCACCAATCGCCCAACCCGCTGCGGTCATCGCGACGCGAACCAAACCAGCCGTCATCAACGACGAACCGTTCGATACCGAGCGCGGCGGCGTCGGTGGCCAACTCCTGCAACCGGGCGGTCGACTGGTCGAAGTACACCGCCTCCCAGATGTTCAAGAGCACCGGCCGTGGCCGCGTCGGATGAACCGAGTACGACCGCAGCGAACGATGAAAACCCCACGCCGCGGCATTGAGACCCGACGACGAAAAGGTGCCCATGATGTCTGGAGTCGAGTACGACTCGCCGGCCTCCAGGCACACCTCGCCCGGATGCAACAGCTCGCCACTCTGGACGTAACGCCTGCCATCTGGCAAGCACTCGGCGAGGATGCTGTGGTTGCCGCTCCAGGCCACGTGCACACCCCACACCTCACCGGGCCACTCTCCGAAGCCGGGCGCGCCCGCGAACACGAGGGGTGCGTGCTCATGCGAGGTGCGCCCGGCACGGTTCTCGCCAATCCAGCTACCGCTCCCCCACTGGCGCCGCACCGGATGGAACTCGCGCGTCCACCGACCATCGAAGGTCAACAGCTCGCAGGCGTGGGCCGGCAGCGGCAGAGTCGGGTGCATTCCGTCGAGGAGATACCGCCCGGTGCCCTCGTTGGTCAGAGTGCACGTCACACTCAAAACCTCGTCGAGTGTGATGCGAGTCGACAACAACAATTCCGCGACCGCGTCGCGCGCCAACACCACCACTCCGCCCTCGACGAACGACACGTCCACACCCGAGAATCGTGGCGCCCATGCAACACCCCCGCGCCGAGACCCCGTTAAACCCGGCCGTCCCTGAAAGCCCGAGCCGTGCTCGGGCACAACACTGATGGGCGCAACGACACCGATGCTGCCCTGCAGCAGCGGCCGTTCCAAGGCGGTGACAATCGATGTGGGTTCCACGGAACCCAGCGGCTCACCCCAGTACACAATGACCGGTACGCCCAACGAGGTGTCGATCACCACGTCGGCCTGCCGGCCGCGCAGATGAATCATTCCCCTACCCCTTGTTGGCGCCGAGTGTCAGCCCGCTGATGAAGTGGCGCTGCAGCGCCAAGAACACGGCCAGCGTCGGAATGGCGATCAGCATCGACGCCGCGGCAATGAGGTTGTAGTCGCTGGAGTACTGCCCATTGAGGACAGCGATCGACGAGGTGATCGGCTTCTCGGAGCCTTGGTTGAGCAACACATTGCCCCAGAAGAAGTCGTTGTACAGCCATGTGAACTCCAGTGTTGCCAGTGCAGCGAACGCTGGCCGACACAGCGGCAAAATAATCTGCCAGTACTGCCGCCAGACGCTTGCCCCGTCCACCATCGCCGCTTCACCAAGCTCCTTGGGAATCGTCTTCATGTAATTGGAGAGCACGAATGTGCAAAAGCCGGTCTGGAAGGCGACGTGAATGAAGATCACCGCGACCTTGTTGCCCAACAGCGGGTCTTGGCCCGCGTCGGCCAGAAAATCTGGCCACGGCGTGTTCTTGAAGATCTGATACAGCGGCTGGAAGATCACCTGCTGAGGCATCAGGTTGCCAGCGGTGAAGAGCACTAGGAAAAAGACGTTGAACCGCCACGAGAAACGCGTGCAGGCAAACGCCACCATGCTCGACAGCAACAGGATGAAGAACAGTGCGGGGATGGTGATGAACATCGTGTTGAGGAAGTGCGTCCTAATCTCGCCGACCTTCCACGCCTCGCGGTAGTTCGCCAGGGTCAGCGACCGCGGCCACGAAAAGACACCGTTCTTCAGCGTGTCGGCCTCGAAGAATCGGAACGACGACAGCAAGGCCGCGACCATCGGTATCAGCCACGCCACAGCAACAGTGATGAGGAACGCCTGCAGCGCAAGGCGCGGCAACCGGCGAACACCGACGGTCGACGCCGCGCTCACGACTCGCCCTCGCGGAAGTTGTTCACCACATACCAGATGATGAAGCCGATACACAGCAGGAACAGCACCATGCCGTACGCGGAGCCAAGGCCCACGCGGCCGCCGCCCTCGCCGCTGAGGCTGTTGGTCACCAAGGTGCCCATCACTTCCGTGCCACGGGGTTCACTCAGTGCGGCAACGATGTCGTACGCGCGCAGCGCTTCGATCACCGTGATCACTGCCACCACCACGTTGATCGGTTTGAGAGTGGGGAAGATCACGCGCCGAAACGTTCGCCATTCGCTGCAGCCGTCGATGGCGGCCGCTTCACGCAGCGACGGGTCGAAGCTCTTCAAGCCGGCGAGGTACAACACCATGACGTACCCGATGTGACGCCACGCCATCGCGATCAGCAGTGCTGCGAAGTTTTTGGAGAGGCCCAACGGAAAGTCGAGGAACGGAATGCTGATCTCGAAAATCTTCGTTTGGTCACCCACGAAGTCGATGGGCTTGCCCGGCCACAGGATGTTCAACAAACCCGAGTCGCGCGAGAACATGACGCTCTTCCAGATGAACCCGACCACCGCAACGGACAGCACCACGGGGAAGTAGTACACGCTCTGGTAGATGCGCGAGCCCTTGATGTTCTTGTCCAACAGGTATGCCAGCAGGATGCCGATGGCGGAACAGAAGAACAGCCAGAAGATCAGCAGGAAGTTGTTGAACAGGGCCGGAAAGAGCTGGTTGTCAAAGATCGTGAAGATCTGCCAGTAGTTCTGGAAGCCCACCGGCGTGATGGTGCTCAAAGGTCGAACGTTGTCCCACCTCATGAACGACAGGATCAGCGTCATGAGCGCAGGGAGCCACACCAGCACGATGTGCAACGTGGCAGGTATCCCGACCATCACGCCGAGGACGATTTTGTCCGTGCGGCTCAGTTGGGAGTAGTGCCGACGGCGCCCCTTGCGGGGCGCCGCCTTCACAACTTCGGTAGACACGGCGAGGGTTGACCGATCACTCGAAGGTGTACGTCTTCTTTTGCTCTTCGATGGTGGCGAGGATGTCGTCGATCTTGCTGGGGTCAGCAAGGAAGTCGGACAAACCCTTGCCCACGACCTTGGACGCGAAGTCCGGGTCGGTGTCGCGATCGAGGAACTGTGCGATGTACTTGGCCGAACCGACGAGCTCGGCCGAGGCCTTCTGCAACGGCGAGTAGGCGTCAGTCTTCGCGTCCTTGTGAGCTGCGACGACGGACGGGTCGACCGCAATGTACGCATCGATAGCCGCCGCCTGACCGAGGGCTTCCAACAGTGCCTTGGCACCGGCTTCATTCTTCGGGCTCTTCGCCATCATGAAACCGTCGATCGGGGCTTCCACCGCGTCTTGGCCGTGTGCAGCGTCGATCTCAGGGAACGCGAAGAACGTGATGTCGTCGATGATCTCCTGCGCCGCCGTATCGGTGGCCGGGTCGAAGTTGGAAGTGACGAATGTGCCCAGGAGGTACATGCCGGCCTCCTTCTTGCCCAGTGCGGTGGCAGCATCTTGCCAGGTGCGACCGTTGGCGTCGGGCTGGTAGTAGGGGAGGATGGTGGCCCAGTTGGTGAACACTTGCTTCACCTTCGGGTCGGTCCAGCTCTCCTTGCCACCCATCAGCGAGACGTGGAAGTCGTAGCCGTTGGTGCGCAGGTTGATCATGTCGAACATGCCCATCTGCGGCCACCCGCCATCGTTGGCGGCAGCGAACGGCGTGATGCCGTCGCCCTTCATCTTCTCGGCCAGCGCCAGCAAATCGTCCCATGTCTTGGGGATTGCGTAGCCCTTCTCCTCGAAGAGGCTCTTGCGGTAGTGCATGGCCCATGGGTAGAAGTACAGCGGCACGAAGTACTGCTTGCCGTCGAGGCCCGAGGACGCGCTCTTGAAGCCCTCGCTCATGCCCGTCAGCTTGGTCCAGACATCGCTGACGTCGCCAACGACACCCTTGCCGGCAAACGCACGCATGCGGTAACCAGCAAACCAGCACACGACATCGTCGGGCTGCTGGATGTAGGTGTTGAAGTTCTCCTGATAGGAGTTGTGGTCGACGGTGTTGATCTTGACGTTCAACCCTGCCGTGGCCACCGCTGCGGCCATGGCGGCCTTGGGCTTCTCGTCGCTGTAGTTCGAGCCGAAGGTGACTTCGGCCTTGACGTCGCCGCCACCACTGCTACCACCACTGCTGTCATCGCCACAGGCGGCGAGCAGCGCCCCCGTGCCGACGACCGCGGCGGCACCGGCCAGCAGCGTGCGGCGCGACACCAATGAGAACCCGACCTCTGATGGGCTCGGAGATGATTCGTACTTCTCGGACACTGGTTTCCCCCTCGGTAACTGGTGTGTATGAACGCTGGGTAAAGACCCGGCGTAACTGACTGCAAGATCGCACGGAAACAGAGGCGTGTCAAGGCTCATGTTCGAAATACAAACAACATTTGTGAGATGCCGACTGATTCGAACAGCGAAAGGACTAAATCGATCAGATACTTCGTTCGTTTCTGTTGACTTCGGCGTTGGAATCGTGCAGGCTGCCTAGCGATGAGTGACACGCCAGCGCCCACCGACATCGGTTCCTCGCGCGCGTTTGCACGCCAGCGCCACGACGTGATCATGGGGGAAGTGCGCCGTCGCGGCTCGGTCCGAGTGACCGAGTTGGCGCAGTTGCTCTCCGTCAGCGACATGACGGTTCGCCGCGATCTGGAGGCACTCGACGAGGCCGGCATGCTGGAGAAGGTTCACGGCGGGGCGACGCTGCGCGATGAGCGCAGTACCGACGAGCCCGGCTTCGAGGCCAAGTCGCTGCGCAACACTCGCGAGAAGCACGCCATCACGATGGCTGCGGCGGCGCTCGTGCAGCCCGGCACGGCCATCGGCATCACCGCCGGCACGACCACGTGGCAACTGGCCTCGCGCATCGTCGATGTGGCCGATCTCACTGTCGTCACCAACTCCGTGCGCGTGGCTGACGTCTTGCACCAATCGCAACGCGCAGACCGAACCGTGGTACTCACCGGCGGGGTTCGCACGCCGTCGGACGCGCTCGTGGGGCCAGTCGCAGTGTCGGCGTTGCGCACGCTGCATCTCGACACCGTCTTCATGGGCGTGCACGGCATCAGCGAGCGCGCAGGTTTCACGACACCCAACCTGATGGAGGCCGAGACGAACCGCGCGTTCTGCGCGGCAACGGAGCATCTCGTGGTGTTGGCCGACTCCACGAAGTGGGGAATCACCGGGCTCAGTTCGATGGCTGCCCTCTCCGACGCAGCAGTCCTCATCACCGACCGCAGTCTTGCGCCGTCGGCTCGAGCGGTGCTCAACGAGCACGTCGGGCGGCTGCTGCTCGCAGACCCATCCTTTGTCGACGACACCGTCCTCGGTACCGACCTCAACGAACGCAGGAGAGCCTGAAATGGCCACCGTCACCTTTCGCAATGCCAGCCGCGTCTACAGCCCGGGCGCTCGGCCGGCTGTCAACGAATTGAATCTCGACATCCTTGATGGGGAGTTCCTCGTTCTCGTCGGGCCGTCGGGCTGCGGTAAGAGCACGACGTTGCGCATGCTGGCGGGGTTGGAGCCGATCGACGAGGGCGAAGTCTTCATTGGTGACCGCGATGTCACCAACGTCACCCCCGGCAATCGCGACATCGCGATGGTGTTCCAGAGCTACGCGCTGTACCCGCAGATGACGGTGGCCGAGAACATCGGCTTCCCATTGACGGTCAAGAAGATGCCCAAAGAAGAGATCGCAACTCGCGTGATGGAGGCAGCCAAGTTGCTCGACCTCGAGGAGTACCTCAACCGCAAACCGGCGAAATTGTCGGGCGGCCAACGTCAGCGCGTCGCCATGGGTCGCGCAATCGTGCGGCAGCCGCAGGTGTTCTTGATGGACGAACCACTCTCCAACCTCGATGCCAAATTGCGCGTGCAGACCCGTACCCAGATTGCGGCGCTGCAACGACGCCTGGGCACCACCACCGTGTACGTCACCCACGACCAGGTGGAGGCAATGACGATGGGCGACCGGGTCGCCGTGCTCAAGGACGGCCTGTTGCAGCAGTGCGCGACGCCGCGAGAGTTGTTCACCAAACCCGCCAACGTCTTCGTTGCTGGCTTCATTGGTTCACCGGCGATGAATGTGGTGCACTGCACCGTCACCGCTGATGGTGCCGAGTTCGCGTCACTGCAGATCCCCCTCACGCCGTCCCAGCGCAGCGCGCTCACCTCCGATCAGATCACCGTCGGAATGCGCCCCGAAGGGCTCCATCTCCTCGGGCCGGACGGCACCGACGGCGAAGGGATGCACGCCACCATCATCACGGTCGAGGAACTCGGCAGCGACAGTTATCTGTATTGCGCGCCGGAGGGTCACCCGGATGTCTCGGTGGTCTCTCGCGCTGAGGGCCTTTCCACGGCTCGCCCGGGCGACGCCGTCCAACTTCGTCCCGACGTCGGCGCGCTGCACCTGTTCGACACCGCCACCGGCGCTCGACTCCCCGACTGAGCACGCGATGAGCCAGCCCGACACGTCGATTGATGGCACCGCCGACGGCCCTGCTCCCGACGTTCACGACGTACGTACCGATCCCTACCTGGGCACGATCGTGCACGTCGTCGGAACCCGCCAAGCGCGGCCCAACCTGCCGAGCAGCGGATGCCCGTTCTGTCCGGGGGGTCGCGAGGCACCCGAGCCGTACGACGTGCGTTGGTTCCAGAATCGCTGGCCGGCGATGCCCGGCGAGCGTTGTGAGGTGGTGCTCTACACCTCTGAACATGATGCGACGTTCGCGTCGTTGGGCGTTCAGGGGGCCCGCAAGGTTGTCGATCTCTGGGCGCAGCGCACCGAGGCGCTGGCCGCTCGACCAGACGTCGATTTCGTCTTGGTGTTCGAGAACCGTGGCCCGGAAGTGGGTGCGACTATCGCACATCCTCATGGCCAGATCTACGCCTATGACCACATCCCCGACCGTCCGCTGCACTTGCTGGAGGCGAAGTGGGCGCCCGACCTGAACCCCGGGGACAGGTTGGTCGCCGACCATGGAAGCTGGCTGGCCTCCGTGCCCTTCGCCAGCACGTACCCGATTGCGTTGTCATTGGCCCCGCGCCTGCAGGTACCCGACCTGCCCCGCCTCGACAGCGAGGGCCGCAACGACCTGGCCGCGCTACTCGCCGACGTGCTCGGCCGCCTCGACCGCTTGTACGGCCAGCCGTTGCCCTACATGATGTGGCTCAACCAGTGCCCCAGCGATGGCGGCGACTGGCCGCAGGCTTGGTTCAACATCGAGATCGTTTCCCCATGGCGCAGCGCGGGCGTGCCGCGATTCATCGCTGCCGCGGAGGTTGCGTGCGGCGAATTCTTCAACCCGGTGATACCCGAGGTGCTCGCGGAGCAGCTCCGGGCGCTTGGCTGAGCCAGCGTGCCGAGGGCCTAGGCCTGAGTGTCGATCCGGCTGAAGGCCGGCGCACGCTTCTGCATGAAGCTGGCGACACCCTCCTTGAAGTCATCACGGCGAAGCGACGCTTTCATCATCTCGATCGCATCGTCAGTAGCGGGAATCAGCCCTCGGTCCCAGTCGCCGTAGACCTGGCGCTTGATGACGGCCATGGACGTTGGTGACGCGAACTGAGCGAGTTCCGCGGCGAACTCGAGTGTGCGATCCAAAAGATGTTCGGCCGCAACGACTTCGTTGACCAACCCCATCAGCGCCGCCTCCTCCGCCAGGAAGACTCGGCCCGAGAACAGCAGGTCCAGCGCGCGTGCAGTGCCGACGAGACGAGGGAGTACCCAACTCATGCCGTACTCGGCGATGAGGCCGCGCCGCGAGAACGCCGTCGTGAATTTGGCGCCGGCGGCAGCAAACCGAACGTCGCACATCAACGCCTGCACCATGCCGATGCCGGCGCACGCGCCGTTGACGGCAGCGATGACCGGTTTGGGGATCAGTGTCGTGTGGTACTGCGGGCGGCCGCCGGCGGCGCTCTCGGCGCCGCCTGCACCACTGGAGGCGCCGATGTCCTGCAAGGTCTCCATGTCGGCCCCGGCGCAGAACCCGCGGCCCGCGCCGGTGACCACGATGACTTTCACGGCGGGATCGGCCGCCGCCTCGTCGAGCAGCTCGAAGTAGCGGGTGGCGAGGGGGCCGTTCCACGCATTGAGTCGTTCCGGCCGGTTGAGGGTGATCAGCGCGATGCCGGGTTCGCGATGCTCGATCAGTACGACGTCGTCACTCATCGTGCGGAACGTAGTCGCCGTCTACCTCGTCGGCCGAGGCGGGCGGCTCGTCCACGGCGAGCTGTGGGGCGGGCTCGTCATGCAGATGGCGTTGACGGTCGATCACGAGATACAGCACTGCAGCCACAACGACAAACACCGACACCCATTGGTTCAGCCGCCAGCCACCACCGGAATTGGCCGGGTCGATGCGCAGCCCCTCGATCCAGAAACGGCCCGTGAAGTAGCCGGCGACGTACACCGCCAGCAGTCGGCCGGGCCGCAGCCTCATCCGCCGGTCGATAAGGATGAGCACACCGCACAGGGCCAGGTTCCACAGCGCCTCGTAGAGAAACGTCGGGTGAAACAGTGTGCCCGAGGCGTAACCGGCGGGCAGGTGGGCGTCGTCGATCTCCAGCCCCCACGGCAACGTGGTGGGGCGCCCGAAGAGTTCTTGATTCCACCAGTTACCCAGCCGGCCGATGGCCTGCGCCAACGGAATGGCCGGCGCCGCGGCGGTCAGCACACCGGGTACCGAGAGCCCGCGGCGTTTGATCGCCCAGACGCCGACCAAAACTCCGGCAAGCAGACCACCGGGAATTCCCAGCCCGCCTTCCCAGATCTTGAGCCACCGGCTGGGCTCCTTCCACGGCTGGCTCTTGTCGGTGACGATGTAATACAACCGCGCACCAATCACGCCTGCGCCCACCGCCCACAGAGCGATGGAACTCATATCGTCGCGCGTGCCGACGCCGGCGTTTTCCATGCGACGACCTGCCAGCCACACCGCCGCGACGACGCCGAGCGCGATCATCATCCCGTAGGCGTGGATGGCGAGAGGGCCAACGTGCAGCACTCCGTCGGACGGGCTGGGAATCGACGACAGCAAGGTGCCGGGGATCAGTGCAGGCATCCGTGCAGTATGTCAGCAAGGAATCGCAGATATGGCCCGCTACAGATACGGGTCGTTAGGCCCTGCGGCTTCATCCCACCATTCGGTGGGGGCACCTTTCGAGGCCCAGTCGTCGAACGGGTAGATGCAGTTCACCGGGCACACCGGCAGGCACTTGTCGCACCCGCTGCACAGCTCGGGAATGATCACTACGTCGGGCCCGTGATTGAAGATGGCACCAAATTGCGGAGGGCAATGACGAAGGCAGGCATCACAGTTGATGCACTCCAACATCTCGATCCGCAGCGGCGCGTTCTTCCACTTCTCGTTGCGCGAACGCCCGCTGATCCTGTCCGGTCGGGTGGCTGCCATGTGGCCGAGTGTACGACTGTCGCGAGCGCGCGGATTGACCCGCGGGTCAATGCCTGCTGGACTGAGCAAATGGTTGATGATCGCCGCCATACCGAGCAGGGCAATGAGCGCAAACAGCAACTGCTGGAGGCAGCCGAGCAACTCTTCACGCAGAAGGGTTACGACGCGACGCGTATCAGCGACATCTGTACGGCGGCGGGCGTCGCCAAGGGACTGTTCTATTGGTACTTCCCGACGAAGCAGTCGCTTTTTGCGGAGCTGGTCCGCACCATGCGGCTGAACCTGCGCCGCGCCCAGGCTGCCGCGATGGACGCTGCCGCCGACCCGGTGACGCGCATTCGCCAGGGCGCTGAAGCGAGCGTGCGTTTCATGGCGGAGCACCAGACCTACTTCGCGCTGCTCGACGTCGAGCGCACCGACGAGGCGCTGAGCTCGGTGATGAAGGAAGGCAGCGATGTGTACGCGTCCGATGTGCGTCGCCTGATCGAAGCCGCACAGACCGACGGATTGTTACCCGACGGCGACCCCTCGTTCTACGCGATCGGCGTGCTTGGTTCGGTCTCGTCGTTCAGCCACGCGCATCGCAGCGGCCGCCTGGCCATTCCGATTGATGACCTCGCCGCGCTGGTGGGCGAGTGGGTTACGCAAGCGCTGACTGGTCGAGCCGCGACACCAGCGCCGGATCGCGGCGGTTCATGACCGCCACGAACGCATCGACAACGCGGGGCTCGAATTGCCTGCCCCTGCCGGCCACCACATAGTTGATGGCATCGACCGGCGACCATGCGTGCTTGTACACCCGAGCGCTGATGAGCGCGTCGTAGACATCGGCGACGGTGATGATGCGCGCACCGAGCGGAATCTGTTCGCCCGCCACACCGTGCGGATAGCCCGAACCGTCCCATCGCTCGTGGTGTGAGAGCGCCAGTTCTGCTGCGAGCTGGACGAGCGCCGAGGGACTGCCCTCCAGCATTTCCGCGCCGAGGGTGGTGTGCGTCTTGATGACCTCGAACTCGGCGGCGGTGAGGGCGCCCGGTTTCTGGAGCACCTCGTCGGGCACCGCGACCTTGCCGATGTCGTGCAAACGAGCGGCCAGCCGGAGACGATCCGCGAACTCGGCGCTTTCGCCCAACTCAGTCGCAAGTTGCGCAGCGAGCTCGCCGACACGAATCGGGTGAGCAACCGCGTCGGTGTCGCGATACTCAGCGAGCACGGCCACACGCAACAACGACTCAACGAGAAACTGTTCCATCTGGTCGGTGCGCTGCGACACGAACAGTTCCAGGTCGGTGGTGCGCAGTCGCAGGATCTCGGCCTGATGGCGGGCGGCCTCTGTGTCGTGCTGGATCTGCAGCGTGCGAATACGCAGGTCCGTGCCGCGACTGAACATTTCTTCGTTCAACGCGTAGCGGGCCTCTTGGTGCGCGAGCGCATGCTCGAAGCGCCCCATCTCCTTGCACAGGTTGGCCAGCTTCTCGCGCAGCGTCAGCGCAACTTCGGTCATGTTGGCCTGCGCCGCGAGTTCCAGCGCCTCGCTCCACTCGCGTAGCGCATGGTCACGAAGGTGCTGCGCCACGTAGAGGTCGCCGCGGGCGGTACGGACCGTGACGACGCTGCCCGGTGAGAGCGCTACACGGCGCGCTGTGCGGTCGCGCAGCACTCCGTCGGCCTCGTCGAGACAGCTGGTCGCTCGATCGAGCGCGGCCAGCGACACATACGCAATCGCGAGACGGGCGAGGATCTCTGGAACGAACTCCGGCGAGTGGGCCTTCGCAAGGTCAAGGGCCGATTCGCCAAGACTGACCGCGAGGAGATCCTCATGGCGATCGGCGCGCACCTTGGCCATGTTTGCCAGCGTGATGGCATCAAGATCCGGGCGGTCCTGCCCCTTGTTGGCCATCAGCGCAGCCTCGTAGGTGACGATTGCCCGGTCCGTGTCGCGCAGGCTGTGTTGAATCACGGCCAACGAGTTGAGGAGTAGGCCTTCGCTGGAACGCTCGTTGGTGGACCGATAGAGCTCGAGCGCCGCGAGTGCAGACGTCAACGCCTCCGAGAAGTTGGCAGCCTGGTATTGCACGGCAGCGATCAGGTTGAGCGCGTTGACCTCCGATTTGGTCGCGCCACACTGGTGCGCCAGATCGCGGGCCTCAAGGGCAACCGCGAACGCTTCGTTACTCAGACCAGACGCGTACGACAGTTCCGCAAGGCGGTAGAGCGCCTCTGCCTCGCCGTGCTGGTCGTGACGCGAGCGCGCCATCACGCGAGCCTGCTGAACCAGCGATCGAGCTCGTCCGATGTCGGTCGACTCGAGATCACGGGCGGATTCGAGCAGGTGAACGACAGTGGGCTCGGTGCCGAGACCTTGTGCTGCGGGCACCGTCGACGTCATCCTGACCCTTTCGATCGTTGCGCGGCGCGTCGTTCGCACCGTTTGGTCAGGTTAGTTATCGACCGAACTTGCCCCAGGGATAGCGGAGATTCTTGTGAGGGGTCGCTCACAGCCCGTGAGCAGCGGATTCCTCGTATCCTGGGCCGGTGGAACCCATGCGGCGTGACCGCGCAGCGCGCAGAAATCTGGATACATCAGCACTCACCGCGCTCGCACCGGTCCTTGCCGTTGTGCCGGTGTGGTTGCTCGCGCTGCTGGTCTTTTGGGCTCCCCTACGCCTGGTCTGGGATGTGTCCTTTGTGTGGTTGGCGCTCGGTTACCTGGCGGCGGTGGTGCTGCTGTTCCTGCGCCCCGTGCAGGTGTTCGTGCTGGCGCCGCTGATGGGGGCTCACCGGCCGACTGCCGAGCAGCGCGGGGCGCTGGCGCCGGCGTGGCGGCCCGTACTGCAGATGAACGACCTGCCGGCACGACGGTACGTGCTCGCAGTGCTGCCCTCCAGCGAACTGAACGCGTTTGCCTGCGGTGGGCATTTGGTCGTCGTCACCTCCTATGCGATCGAGGAACTGCCGCGAGACGAACTCTCCGGCGTATTGGCGCACGAGTTGAGTCATCACCTCGGCTTGCACACCGTGGCACTCACAGTTGGCCAATGGCTGTCGATCCCGGTGCTGCTCCTTGCGCGCATCGGCTTCTTCCTGCAAAACGTTGCCTCCGCCGCGACCACCAGCTACGCCAGCCACTCCTCCGCAATCACGGCGGTCGGCCGCACGATCGCCGCACTCCTCACCGCCGTGTCATGGGTGTTCCTGAGCGGACTGTTGCTGAGCAACATGATGGCCAACATCGTTGGTCGCAACAGTGAATTCCAAGCCGATCATCGGGCAGTCGGGATGGGCTTTGGCCGCCCGCTCGCCACCGCGTTGCGTCGTTTCGTGGCCGACTTCGGCGGCGACCGACCCGTCACGTGGCGCGACCGGCTGGCCGCAACCCACCCCCCGGCGCGCACGCGCGTCGCGCGCATCGAGGCCATGCTGCGCACCAAACGATGAGGTTCGCAACGCCTTGGTCGTGCTGGCGACTCCATCCGAGGGGAGGCCACCACCCTTGTAGGACGCCATCACATGGGCTTGGATGACCTCGTGACAGCCAACGGGGGCGATGAGGCAGGGAGACACCACCGCGCTGCCCGTCGCGGCGCGATCGGCCTGGTGGCAATTCGGACCTGGCAACGCAGTTGGCGCCAATGCGCGTTGCTCACGATCGTGGTTGCGCTGTCGCTCGGGGTCGTGCTCGCCGTGCTGCTGGGTGCCGCTCGATCCGTCACCGCGATGGATCGGCTCCGCCAGGAGACGAGGGCGTCGGACGTCGTACTCGGTGGCGGCGATCAAGCAGCCAGCCTCTTGACAACGGTCGCGGCGGCACCGGGGGTAGTGGCCGCGGGCGCTGGCCGCGAGCTCTTCGTCAAACCCAAAGGAGCGCAGCTCTTCCCGGACTACAACCTCTTCTCGTTCGCCCCCTACCCCTTGCCGGGCGCGGCGGCCGTAGATGTTCCCGTCATCGTCGAAGGGCGCGCAGCCAACGAGGCGAGGACGGACGAAGTGGTGATGAACCGGGCGCTAGTGGACCAGCTCGGCCTGCGGATCGGTGACAAGGTCGACCTCGAATCGGAAACGTTTGAGTGGGTGGAAGCCGCCTTTTCCGGGCAGGACCCTGGCCCGCCGGACGGCCCGCAGACACAGGTCACACTGGTCGGCGTCGCCCTTGCCCCGGTTGACTTCACGCGGACGGGCAACGTGCTCTACCTCACGTCGGCCTACGCAGATCGTTACCAGGACCAGATCCGCACGTACTCGTATGTACAAGCGATACTCACCGACGCCAAGCGTGTAGAGCTGGAAGCGGGGCAGAGCTTCGGCACCGGCACTGGGGACAACATCGAGGTGCAGACGTCGCACAACGGTCGGCCAAAGGGAGTACAGGACAGCCTCGAAACAATCGCTGCCGCCCTGCGTCTCGTTGCGGCCACGTTCGGGCTGGCGGCTCTTGCCGCAATCGGCCTGCTCACCGTCCGCCTGGCACGCGAGATTGCCGCCGATCGTGCGACCCTCATCGCAATCGGCTGGACGGAGCCGGATGTGATGGGTCTCGCAATTCTCGTGCTCGCGCCGGCGATCGCAGTCGGGTTGGGCGCGGGAATTGTGGCGGGCGCGGTCGCGTCCCCGCGCACTTCTGTGGGGCTGGCCGCGGCCGTCGATCCAGCCGGTGGCGCGGTGGTGGTCGAGCCTCTGACGGCGGCGATCGTGGCTGTCGCGGCGGCCGTGGTGCTCACAGTGCTGGTCGGCATCGCAGCGCTTCGGGCCAGCCAACCGGTGCGCCCTGCCCGGGCAGCGACGCACCTTGCTCCGCCACTCGAACGCCCGCTGCCAGTTGCGCTCGGTGTCCGTCGCGCCCTTTTTGGCGCCACCGACCGCGGCGGCCGCCTGAGCCGATCGGCGACAGCAGCGGTGGTCGCGGCCGCGACCCTCGCGGTCGCCGCCCTGATCGTTGGCGCCTCGATTGATCGGCTGCAGGTCGATCCGTTCTTGAGCGGGCAGGGGCCGGCCGACCAGCGGGCGGCCGACGGGGGCGAGGGCAGCGAGGGCCTGGCGGTCGCCGACCGAGCGATGGCGATACTAGAGGCCGACGAGAGGGTGGTGGACCTTGCTGCCGTCCACGTCGCGTTCGGCGTCCACGGGCCCGACGATCGGAGCCTGCCCGTCCTTGTGTACGACGCACGACGCGGCGACACCGGCGCCGCGCTCACGAGCGGCCACTTCCCCACACTCTCAGACGAGGTCGCGATTGGCCCTGCGTCCCTGGCGGCAATGGGTCTTCATGTGGGCGACAGCATCGAGCTCCATCACGAGAAGGGAAGCGCCACGTTCAGAATCGTCGGGGCTGTATTGCTACCCGAAGGCGACTTCAACCATGACGTCGGCATAGTGCTCACCGTCGCTGGGGCCAAGTTCCTGGGCGGCATCGACGGAACCGAGATCCACCAGGTGGTGTTCTCCTGGAGGCCTGGTGTGAACGCTGCAGCCGCCGACCAAGAATTGACTGCCGCAGGCATCAACGTCCTGACGTCGGAGGGCCGTCTCGTGCCGGCCAGCGTGTCGAGCCTCGGCGACGTGCGCGGCCTCGCTGCCCTGGTGGCGGGTCTGGTGCTATTCCTGGGCCTGGTAACCGCGATCTACGCGGTGACCGTCACCCGCCGACTTGGACGGCGCGACGCGGGGACGCTGCGAGCCTTAGGCCTTTCGCCCCGCTCACTCGGCATGACAACCGAGGTTCATGGGCTGTCGATCGCGCTCGTTGGCGCCGCCATCGGGCTGCCGTTGGGCGTCGTCGTCGGCCGTCAGGTCTGGTCCCTCATCGCGGGCCGAGCCCACGTCGTCTACTTCCCGGTGGTGAATGGGTCGGCGCTGGGATGGGTCGCCGGAGCAACGCTGGCGTGCGTGGCGGCTCTCTGTCTCCCGCTCGCATTCCGCGATGCCCGCCGACCATTCACCAGCGCCCTACGAGTGGAGTAACCCTCGATTACCCGTTAGTTGAGGGGTGCGAGCGCTTCGGCAATTGCCGCGAGCGGCGCCGGCGCGTGCGGCGCCGAGAGGTTCACAATGCCGACGTCGACCCCGGCGTCTGCCCAGCGCGCCGCGTCGGCTGCGAGCGCCGACGGTCCGGTCTCGGGGTTGTACCACATGTTCACGGAGCACTCGATGGTTGACGGGTCGCGGCCAACATCGACGCAATGCGCGAGAAGGACGTCCTTCTTGTGCTGCCATTCCGTCGGGTCGCGCACGAGTGCATTCCAATGCTGCGCGTACTGCGCCACAAGGCGAAGTGTCTTGCGCTCGCCGGTGCCGCCGATTGCAATGGGCGGATGGGGGCGCTGGATGGGCTTGGGTTCACACCGTGCCCGCTGCAGGGTGAAGTGCTTGCCGTCGTAGTCGGTCACCGTGTCGCTGAGCAGCCGAACGATCACCTCGACGCCTTCGGCGAACTGTTCGAAGCGCTCCTTCATCGGTGGCAGCCGAATGCCGAGCGCGTCGGATTCGTCCTGATTCCAGCCGGCGCCGAGACCGACGATCAGTCGGCCGTCGCTGATGATGTCGATGGTCGCAGCCATGTTGGCGAGCACAGCCGGGTGGCGATAGGGCATACCGCTGACTTGGCAACCGATGCGGATGCGGCTGGTCTGCGCCGCCATCGCGGCGAGCATCGACCAGCCTTCGAGGCACGGACCGGTGCGATCGGAGAAGATCGGCTCGAAGTGATCAAAGTTCCACGCCGTCTCGAACAACTCGATCTGGTCAGCCTCCTTCCACACCGCCAACATGTCGGCCCACTTCGTATTCTGCGGAGCTGTCTTGATCCCAAAGCGCATCCCCCGACCCTACGCCGCAGCTCGCGTTCAGTCACAGAGGGTCCTTGGTTTGCGAGTCTGCGCCTCCGTGCCATAGTGACGGGATGATCGAATTGGTGTTGACCATCATCGGACGCGACCGGGCGGGTGTCGTCGCGTCACTGGCCGACGTGGTTCGCTTTCACGAGGGCAACTGGAAGCGCAGCGAATTGGCAGAGATCGCTGGCACCTTCGCTGGCGTCGTGGTGGTGGAGGTCGACGACGACCGTGTCGACGAGCTGCTCACCAACCTGTTGGTTCTGCGTAGCCAAGGGCTGCACGTCACGGCTCAGCAGGTCGAGGACCCCGTCGTTGCGCCCGATGCCGATGAAGTCCGCCTGCGACTCACCGGTGATGACCGACCGGGCGTTGTCCATGAGATCTCCACAGCGATCAGCGAAGCCGGAATCAGCATCTCGCGTCTGGGCACGGTCACCGACTTGCCGGGCAAGGATGGTGGCAGGGGCTTCGAGATCATCGTCCAATTGACCGTGCCGGTCGGAGTCGACCTCGACGCCGTACTCGATTCGTTCGGGAAGATCGCCGTCCGTTTGGGTATCGCCTTGAACGTGGAAGACCTGACAGGCAACGACTCGGGCTGAGAGCAAGCAACTAAAATCTGAAAGAGGTGAACTCGGGCGAAGAACCTGGGGGTCGCCGCTGCCACGCTCAGCTCGATGTGGCGCTCGCGATCGTGACGCCTGCGGCGAGCGTGACTCGTCCGAAGCCGACCCCGTACTGATCTCCGTGGTTGACGTCCGCAACCACAGTCGAGCCGTCTGACAAGGTAACGGTGATCGTGGTCGGCGGCTGGCCTTGCTCGAACTTCGGGGCGAGCGGGTCCCTAGGTGCCGGGGTGATGGCGATCAGTGCCGGTCGGGCGAGAAGGATTGCGCCGCCATCGGTGGGGATGATGCCGACCTCTGGGCTGATGAACGAGTCGTCGATGCAGCCGGTTCCTGCCGGTGTGCGCCAGCACAGCTCGGTGCCGCCTGCGGCGGTCTGTCGCTCCGAGATGTCCAGGTCGGGGAACCATCGCCAGTAGCTGAGTTCACTACCGGCCGGGATGGTGACAGGAGTGTCGTTGAGGTCGACGGCAGGCGGCAGCGTCTGGCCTGGCACGTCCACTGCCTCGCCCGCCGTCACCGATGCGTTGCCGACAGTGGTGATGCTCTCACCGTCGGGGAGTTGATAGCGAGCAACGCCCCAGCTGATCGTCTCGTCGATCTCCAAAGGTGCGCTCAGTACGGCGCCGCTTGTGAGTTGCACGTCGAGCGTCCTTGTGTCCGTAATCCCTCCGGTCACGACGAGAGTCTGACCTCCGCCGGTCGGCACGATCAGCGGGAGCGCGCCCGGGAAGTCGTCGGGGAGGCACTCCGAGCCAGCGGGGGTGCGCCAGCACAGCATCGTCGGTGACTGACCGCTCGGCTCTTGATACCAGGCGACATCGAGATCGGGTTGGAGCCGATACCAGTCGACCGCCATTGACGCCGCAGCGGTGGACGGGGTGTCGGATAGGTCCGTCGACTGCGGCAGCGTCTCGACTGGAGCCAGCGCCTGGAGCGGTAGTGACGAGGAGACACTGGGCGAGTTTGGACCAGCGGAGCCGACACCCTGCTGGCCGGAGTTCGGGCTATTGATGAGGACGAACCCAAGCACGGTTGCTGCGGCAACTGAGCCGATCACCAGTGACACGCGTGCCGCTCGGTTTGGCCTTCGCTCGGATGGCCCCGAGTGCATCCTCAGCACGGCCCCGTCATCGAGACCCGGACCATGTTCGGGTATGTCGCGCGTGCGCTCGTCGTAGTGGAGGCGGAGTCGGTCTTCGAGAGTGGCGTTCATTCGCTGAGGTCCTTCCGAAGGGTGGCGAGTGCTCGATAGATGAGCGATCTGACTGTGGTCGGACGGCAGCCGAGCGCTGCGGCGATGTCGGGCTCGGCGAGGTCGACGTGGAACCGGAGCACCAGCGCGGCTTGCTGGCGCCACGGCAACCGAGCGAGCGCGTCAAAGAGCTCGTCATGCTCAGCGATCGCCGGTTCTGGTGCCGGCGGTGGGTTTCGAGCGACCACGGCCTGATGGCGATGAACGTCGCGACACGCGTTCACGACGACGGTGCGCAAGTACGCCGCAGGGTTGAGCACGGTCGTCCGAGTCGCCTGCAAGCGAACGAACGCGTCCTGCACGATCTCTTCTGCGGTCTGCCGCGAGCTGGTCAACAGATACGCGACTCGCATGAGCGACTGCCACTCCCGCTCGTACAGTGCAGCGATCCACGTCCGGTCGCCGGCACGCCCTGGCTTAGTGTCGGAAGTCATCACACAGTGTTCGACGGCTCAGGAGCGCGATCCGTTGCGCCCGTTGATCACAACTCATGTCCCATTGTTGCTTGCCGAGACGGGACCGGCGGCTCCGGCACACCCTTGTCAAGGGCGGGTGCTCTCCCCGTCGGTGGGAACGGTTGCGTCGGGAGGAACACTGACTCACTCGGAGAAACGGGCTGGACCGACGCTTTCACGAGCCCTACAAACGATGTCTGCCCCCAGATTGTCGGCGCAGTCTCTCCGGCGGTCCTTGATTGGCTGAACTGGCACGAGCAGGCGACGGCGAGGTTCGCTACACCGGCAGCCGACATCGATCTGTTCTGATCGGCTGGCGCCTCAGCACTTCAAGATCTCGCCGGGGCCGGCAGCGACTGCTACTCGACGCGCATCCCGCTGATGGCTCGGGCGATGACCAGCTGCTGGATCTCGCTCGTGCCTTCGAAGATCGTGTGGATCTTCGCATCGCGGTGCCAACGCTCGACGGGGTACTCGCGGGTGTAGCCGTAGCCGCCAAGAATCTGGATTGCGTCCTCGGTGACACGAACGGCAACTTCTGACGCCTTGTACTTGCTCATCGAACCTTCGCCGTTCTTGAAGCCGCCATTGCGGGCCAGCCAGGCGGCACGCCAGATCAGCAGGCGGGCAGCGTCGATCTCGGTGGCCATGTTGGCCAGCTTGAAGGCGATGGCCTGGTGCATGATGATCGGCTTGCCGAACGCCTGGCGCTCCTTGGCGTACTCCAACGAGTACTCGTACGCGGCCCGGGCGATGCCCAGCGCTTGCGCTCCGACCGACGGGCGGGTGGCCTCGAAGGTCGTCATCGCGGGCTGCTTCTCGCCACTGTGACCGCGCTCGCGAGCACGGGCCAGTTTGGCGTCCAGCTTCTCCTTGCCGCCCAGCAGGCACCGGCCGGGAATGCGCACGTCGTCCAATACCACTTCCGCAGTGTGCGATGCGCGGATGCCGTGCTTCAGGTACTTCTGCCCCTGCGACAGGCCCTTCGTGTTGGGGGGCACCACGAACGACGCCTGGCCGCGACCCTTCAGGTCTGGCTCGACCGCAGCCACAACGACGTGAATGTCGGCAATGCCACCGTTGGTGATCCATGCCTTGGTGCCGTTCAGCACCCACTCGTCGGTCGCCTCGTCGTAGACCGCACGTGTGCGCAGCGACGACACATCGGAGCCCGCGTCGGGCTCGCTGACACAGAACGCGCCCAGCTGGATGTTCTTCGCATCGCCGTAGCACTGCGGGATCCATTCCATGACCTGCTCGGGCGTGCCGTTGCCGCTGATTCCGGCGGCAGCGAGGGCCGAACCCATGATGGCCATACCGATGCCCGCATCACCCCAGAACAACTCCTCGATGCACACCGGCAAGGTGAGACCGGTCGGGTCGCCGAACGAGTTCATCAGGAACTCCCAGCCGTACAAGCCGATCTCAGCGGCCTGCTGCACGACTGGATACGGGAACTCCTCACGCTCATCCCACTCGTGGGCAGCGGGGCGGATGACGCCTTCCGCGAAATCGTGCACCCACTTCTGGAGTTGCAGTTGATCTTCATTCAGCGCGAAGTCGGCCATTGGTTTCACCTTGCTGGTCGGAGGGCTCGATGGGGACAGAAGGATAAGTTACTGACGGGTAACACTACCCATCGGTAACACGAATTGTCCACCTCTCTACGAGTCTTTTCGCGGCGACCGACTGTGCGAGAGTGACCATCGGAAGTCTTTCCGAGGGGGAACGATGAAGCGCACACTGTTCGCGACGTTGAGCGTCGCACTGCTCGTGGCTGCCTGCAGCGACGGCGGCACGGCAACGAGCGACACGACCACGTCGAGCCCGCCTGCTGGGTCCACGACGACGGCCGCGGCCGCCCCCTCGACGGACCCGCCCGACACAACAGTCGCCTCAGCTCCGCAGCCGATCGACGCCTCCCCCGAGACCATCGCCGAGGTGGAAGCCGCGCTGGCCGCCGGTCCCGCCGGCTGCGATCCGCTGGACACCAAGCGTTGCCTGCTCCCGTTCCCAAGCAACGCGTACACCGAAGCGGACACAGCCACCGACACCGGCGTGCGCGTCGCAATGCCCGCCGGAGCGCTCGCAACCAACGCAGCGGGCGTCGACATCGACCTCAGCGAGTGGAATCGCAACGACGGCTTCAGCCCCAACACTCCCCTGCTCGCATTCCTGCCCGGCCTGGATGCAACCGCCTCCAAACTGCCCACGTGGACCGACATCGGCGCCTCGCTCGCCGACGATGCCACTGTCGTGCTGATCGACAATGACACCGGCGAACGGGTGCCGCTGTGGGCCGAAATCGATGCTCACGCGGTCAGCGACGACGACCGATTGCTGACCATCCGCCCAGCCATCAGCCTGCCCGAGGGCCACACCTTCACGGTCGGCCTACGCGGCTTGAAGACGAAGAACGGCGACATTCAGCCGTCGAC
>JANLPB010000108.1:0-5460 GCA_031366885.1 Ilumatobacteraceae bacterium | reverse complement strand
CGGTGATCGACAGCGGTACCGAAAGCCCCCGCCTGTACCGCGTCAGACCGAGTGCTCCGTAGCCACGGTACGACTCTCGAACTAGGTGTCCCGCACCCCAGCAGCACCGTCGCAACCCGCTTGCGAACGCGCGCCATATCGGGCATTAGGCGCTACCGAGGAATCTAGGGCTGATTCGTTCCTGAGATGATTCTGGGCGCGATTCGTCCCGGCTTCCGGAACTGCTTTCGCCCAGAGTGTCGCGCCACAACTGCCGTACTGCTCGCTGGACAAGCCGCGCCGAATCGGGCAACCTGCCCTGATGCGCAACGAAGTGACCGATCCGCTCGACCGAGCAGCTATGCGTCGCATAGTCGACCGAGAAGGTGTGGAGTCGAGGTCTTATAACCTCGACGGTGCGCACGATCCGGAGACCTATGTGCTCACCGTTCGTGCCGGTGGCTGGGCCACCCTCTACTCGGAGCGCGGTTATGAAGTCGGCCGACGAGAGTTCGACACGGAAGACGAAGCGTGTACCCACCTGCTCGACCTAATCCTTCGTGACCCGACAACGCGCAAGCGTCAGTAGCGCCAGAGCTGCCTGGTTGATGATCTTGATGGCGTTGCGGCTTGTTCGTAGCGTTTCGGTTCGTCCGGTGGTCTGGCTCAAGAACTGCCTGCCGCCTGCGGGTTGGCTTTCTAACGAGGTGCCAGCTGCCGGGTGAATCGGCCGTGGTGTGGCTCGAAAGAGGCGCGCAGGAGATCTTCAACCAGGAGTGCCCACCGCGGTTCCCCATCAACTCTCAGGAGGGAACTGTGATGGCAGTAATCATTGGGATCGATCCGCACAAGCTGCTCCACGCGGCGTGCGCGATCGATGAACGCGAGACCGAGCTTGCTCGGCTCGAGGTGCGAACGAACTCCGCTCAGGTGTCGGATCTGCTCACCTGGGCAGCGCCGTTCGAGTGTCGTTCGTGGGCGATCGAATCAGCGGGTGGTCTGGGCTATCTGCTTGCCCAGCAGCTCGTTGCTCGCGGTGAACAGGTGGTGGATGTGCCCGCGACGTTGTCGTCGCGGGTGCGACTGTTGGGCTCGGGCAAGTCGACGAAGAACGACGCCAACGACGCCCGCGCTGTCGCTGTCGCCGCGCTACGCGCCCCTTCGCTGGCCCAGGTCCGCGTCGAGGATCACGTCACGATTCTGCGGCTGCTCGCGAAAGCCCAGTTGGAC
Source organism: Ilumatobacteraceae bacterium (assembly GCA_031366885.1). Taxonomy (GTDB): domain Bacteria; phylum Actinomycetota; class Acidimicrobiia; order Acidimicrobiales; family Ilumatobacteraceae; genus UBA668. The sequence continues at coordinate 4,251 of JANLPB010000108.1, read as the reverse complement.
ACGAGCCGCGCGAAGAGCCGCGCGTGTTGCCGGTTGCATGCGCTGGTCGCAGAGTTGGTGCCGGGTGGGATCCGCAAAGAAATCGTGGTCAAGCAGGCCGAACAGGTCCTGCTCGACATCACACCGACCACGGCTGCGCAGCGTCAACGACTCGACCTCGCGTACGACACGTTGAGCGAGATCGTCATGCTCGACGAACGCGCAGGACGCAACAAGCAACGCATCACCACCGAAGTGATCGCGTCGGGGACGTCGCTGCCGGGGATCTTCGGGGTCGGTCCGATCCTGGCCGGGATGCTGATTGGTTACACCGGTGACATCACACGGTTCCCGACACCCGGGCATTACGCCGCGTACAACGGCACAGCGCCGGTCGAGTTCTCCTCGTCGGGTCGCACGGTGCATCGGTTGTCGCGTCGAGGGAACCGGACGTTGAACCATGCGATCCACATGATCGCAGTCACCCAGATCCGACACGCGCACAGCGAGGGCCGCGCCTACTACGACCGCAAGATCGCCGAGGGCAAAACACCACGCGAAGCGAGGCGTGCGTTGAAGCGCCAGATCTCCGACCGCGTCTACCGCCAACTCCAAGCTGATCTCGGGAGCAAGTAGGCCCGGGAGGACAATCAGGGAACGACTCTCACATCCAGCGCGGCCGGCAAAACCCTGGCACCCGGCACTTCGGAAAAGGTCACTCCCGGACCCAAAGCAAACCTTAAACCCGCCAACGCGCCGTTGCACGGGCTCCACCTAGCGCGTCCGCGGCACCTCGAAAGAAGCCACTTGACACAAAGAGGGATCGATCTGGCACCAAGCCGTGGTTGTGTTCTGGTCGATTTGATAGCAGAATGCAAGCATGCCGAATGTATTAGTACGCGATCTGCCCGACGACGTGCACGCGAGCCTGCAGCGCCGCGCCGAGTCGGCAGGGCAGTCACTTCAGCAGTTCCTGGCCACTGAACTCACACGATTGGCATCGATGCCCACAATGGACGACGTGCTTGCGCGCATCGCTCGCCGGAACGGTGGGCGCGTGGGCCTTGAACGAGCCGTCGCTGACCTCGACGAGGAGCGCGGCGACAGTTGATAGTGATCGACGCGTCGGTGCTCGCCAATGTGGTCGGCGACGACGGGCAAGCCGGACGCGCCGCGCGCGCCCGGATCGCTGCCGCCTCGCAGTGGTCCTCGCCGGACCTCGTTGACGTCGAGACCGTCTCCGTCCTCCGCCGACGCTGGCGCGGTGGAGACCTCACCGCGCGACGATTCCGATCAGCAGTCGATGACTTGCTTTCACTCCCGATCGCCCGCTTTCCGACCGGCCCGCTGATGATCCGGGCCTACGAACTGCGATCGAACGTGACCCCATATGACGCCACCTACGTTGCGCTTGCCGAAGGCCTCTCGTGCCCACTCGTAACGGCTGACGCTCGACTCGCCCGAGCGCCCGGCATCCGCTGTGCAGTCGACGTCCTGGTCTTCTGACCGCGAGATCGACCGCCCAGATCTGCCGAACTGGGCGGTCCAGCTGAACCACTTGGTCAGCTGCGAGATAACGCCGAGCTGCCGCTCTGCTCGCTGGACATAGGGCGCCGCATCGGGCACTACGAGCGGTGGCGGAGACTCTGTCTCAGGGTGCGCTATCCTTACATGCAGCTATGAGTAAGGAGATGTGATGGATATCGCAGCGAAGATGAGCTCGAAGGGTCAGATCACGGTCCCGAAGTCGGTCCGTGACGCGCTCGGGATCGGTGAGGGAGACAATGTGGTCTTCCGCGTGGAGGGCAACCGTGCCGTGCTCGCGCGCACTCCGGACTTCCTGTCGCTGGCCGGAACGATCAAGGTCCCGGCGGCCCGACGCAACGCAGCGTGGGACGACGTCATCCGCACGACACGCTCGGCCCGCGCGGACACACGCCTATGACAGCGTTCGTCGACACAAACATCCTCGTCAGGCACCTCACAGGTGACCCGCCAGCGATGGCCAAGCGAGCCACCGCCTTCCTCGCCAGCCAACCCGAGTTATATCTGGCCGACTTGATCGTCGCCGAAACCGTGTATGTCCTCGAGTCGTTCTACAAGGCCCCTCGCGACCAGGTCGCCACCGCGATGCGGTCGCTCATTGCCATGCGCTCGATGATCACCGTCGACCCCGCACTCCTGCTTCGCGCCATCGAGGTCTACGAAGTCGATCGGCTGGACTTCGCCGAGGCGTACCTCGTTGCATGTGCGGAGACCGCCGGCGTCGGCACGATTGCCTCGTTCGACAAGGCCATCGATCGCGTCACCACCGTGACCCGGATGGAACCTTGACCCGACGCATAGCTGCCGTAGTGCTTGGCCAGCTGGGGTGTGTTCGCGTGACACTATGCGCTTATGGGTCGGTCCGACCTCGAACGGCGACTCATGGCACTCGGCGCATCGGCCTGGGGTCAATGCCATTTTCGGGAGCGACGCATCGAACAGACTGAATTCTCTTGTCCCCGGCTGGCTGGGCAGGCGTTCAGTCGTCGAGCGCGGGGTACCAATCGGTGCCACGCCCTTCGGGGGTGGTGTCGAGCAGCACCCAAAGCGGGTTCATGTCTGGTGCAGAGTGCGGATCCTGGCCGGGATCGGCCATCTCAGCGGTGCCTTCGCCGCTGTAAAAGTGACGGACGGTGCCATCGGGGTCCTTCTGGAAGACGGTATACGCAGGCCGGTCTGCGTCGCGTTCGCCAACGTAATCGCTCGTGTAGTCGCCGCTCGGATCCGAGTAGAACGACAAGCCGGTCCAGTCACGTTCTGTGGCGTACTCGAGGATCCGGTCGATTCGTGAGCGGGCCACGACGGCCAGCGCTGCGCGTTGTTGAATGTGTCGTGCTTCTCCGTCCCAGGCATCGAGCATCGACGAACACATCGGGCAGCCCTCGGCGCGGGTCGGGCCGTACATCATTGAGTAGACGATGAGTGTGTTGTTCGCACCAAAGAGTTCGGACAGTCTCACCACCCCGTCTTTGCCGTCGAACTCGTAATCCTGGCGGACAGCGCCACCCGGCGGCAGTTGACGTCGCTGTTCGGCCACTCGCCAAAGATGACGGCGGAGGTCGATCTCCTCAGCTAGCAACGCGTTACGCGCTTCGCGGTATTTGTTGCTCTCATTCGGAAAGGTTGTTGGATTCTTCGCTGCGAGTTCGATGGCAGCGACGAGGGGCAGGTGGGGCATGGGATCTTTCCGTTCTACTGGTCTATGCGTTGGGCGCTGCGACGGTACGAACTATGGACAGGTGCAACGAATCCCATCACGACGCAAGCGGCGATAGGCACCGCCGAGGCCCGGAGCCGGGGCGTTGTGGTCAGCCCCGTCGGGCTTGCTCGATCACGGCGATGTCGATCTTGCGCATCGTCATCATCGCATCGAACACGCGCTTCGCTGCGGCGCGATCGGGGTCCCCCATGCCATCCGTCAGTGCCCGTGGGGTGATCTGCCACGAGACGCCCCACCTGTCCTTGCACCAACCGCAGGCGCTCTCCTCGCCGCCGTTGTCGACGATGGCGTTCCAGAGCCGATCGGTCTCGGTCTGGTCTTCGGTGGCGATCTGGAACGAGAACGCCTCGCTCTGTCTGAACGCCAGTCCTCCGTTGAGACCGACACAGGGGATTCCCGCCACCGTGAACTCCACCGTCAACACGTCGCCCTCCTTGCCGTCGGGGAAGTCGCCAGGCGCTCGCATTACAGCGCCGACCGAGCTCTCAGGAATGGTCGCGGCGTAGAAATTTGCCGCATCCACTGCGTCGCGATCGAACCACAGGCAGACAGTGCTTTTCGGTGTCATGGTCTTCGCCATCAGAGTCCGGGATCAGGCGACTGGACGACGGCGATGTTATTGCCGTCGGGGTCGCGCATCATGAAGAGCAGAGGCGCGCCCGGAGTTTCCATCGGTTCGGCATCGAGGTCGATACCACCGATCGCGCTCAGCCGGCGATGCTCGGCCAGCACATCGGGCGTCTCGACGCCGATGCCACCGCCGCCGGGTGTGCCGCCCATCGGCTCGTTCAGAGCCAGGCGAGCGTGCGATCCGGGCGGGGCCACCTCGACCCACCGATACTCACCGTTCGGTCCGAAGCGGGTGTCGGCCCGCAGCTCGAACCCCAGCTTCTGTGTGTAAAACGCTATGGCTGCGTCTTGGCTCGCAACCGTGAACATGGCAACGCTGATGTCGTCCATCTTTTTGAGTTCCCCTCGCTCCCTGAGATCCAACCCCGACGTTCTAT
>JANLPB010000050.1:0-19118 GCA_031366885.1 Ilumatobacteraceae bacterium | reverse complement strand
GGGTGCGGGGCGGCGGCCTGCCGCGACCGGCCCGCCACCGAATTGGGTGGTCGGGGGTCGGGCGCTTTTTGTGCTTTGTTCGCGCGTATGAAGGGGGTGGGGACGGCGGCATGGCGGCGCGGGCGCCCCCCCACGGGTGGCCAGCCAGACGGTGTCGAGTTGCTGTCGATGGTGGGCGGCCCCGAGTTCGCGCTGTTGAGCGGGGTGGCGCTCGGCGTCGCGGCCGCCGGGGGCGTGGTGGTGCTGGACGGCTATGCGACAACCGTGGCAGCTGCGCTGGCGTGCGCCATGGAACCGGGCGTGAGTGCGCATCTCGTGGCCGGGCAGCGCAGCAATGAGCGAGCCCATCACCTGGCGTTGGGGTACCTGGGTCTTGAACCGCTCCTGGATCTCCGCCTTCGGGCAGGCGAGGGAGTGGGCGCGGTGCTGGCCACCCGGCTCCTTCTCGATGGACTGGAGATCCGTCGGACCACGGCCCGCACATGTTGACGCTCGCTAGAGCTCGAGGCGGGCGATCCAGAGACCAGGAGCGTCGAGCTCGGCAGGTGTGGGCAGTGGGGAGAGCCGACCGAGCAATTCGGTGAGGCGGCCCTCGCCGACCCGATCGACGACCCCGGCGGTGAACGTCTTGCCGCGCTGCACCTGCTCTTGCGTCAGCTGCAGGCCGAGGAGCCGCTCCACGAACAAGTCGTCGGGCGAGGTTTCCAAGCGGCGACGACGGACGGCTTCGGCAATGCGTAGCGCGTCGCCGCCGATGACTCGCGCGGCCACGGAATCGACGAGGTAATCGACCGTGCCGACGATGGCGGCGACGGCGGCATCGAGCTGCGGTGCGTGCAACGCCTGCTCGGGCGATTGCACCGCACCAAGCAGCAGCGCCGGGTCCGAGAGCAGCCGTTGCATGGCTTGCATCGGATCGCCGGCATCGTCCATGTCGATCGACGACAGCTTGTCCGCGACCGCTGATGGATCTGGGCGAAAGCCACCGACGTGCTGGCGGACGAGGGCGGTGAACTGGTCCCGCAGCGCAGGGATGCTGAACAACGTGTGCCCGATCATCTCCTGGGCCAGCACCCACAGCCGCATCTCGTCGACGGGGAGCTCCCATTCGGCGGCGAACTGATCGATGGTGGACGGCACGAGCAGCAACGCGTGGTCGCTGCGGGGAATCGGCAAGTCGTACTGACCGAAGGTGCGGCCGGCCATTCGGCCGACCATCGAACCCACTGCCATGCCCATCATCGCCGGGGCCATCATCTGGCTGAGGTTCGCCATCATGGCCATCATCGGATCGGTGTCGGCGAGTGCCTCCACGTCGGTTGCCTCGGGGCGTCGGCCCAGCGATGTGGCCAGCTCCGTGAACAACGGCCGATAGGCCTCGAGCGTGCGCTGTGCCCAGACGCCCTTGGTGACCGGCGTGATCTCGGGGAACTGCGTATCGACCGTCGTGATGTCGCGCACGTGCATTTCAATGATGCGGGCCAGGTCCGCGAGCGCGATTCGGATGGCGGGGTCGACGTTTGGCTCGCTCGCGCCGCTGTTGCTGGCCAGCCCGGCGAACTGCCGCGCCGCATCCCAGTTGAGCGGACCCTGGCCCGCCATTGCCTTGGCGAGGTCGCCGAACATCGGAAGGTTGGCGAACGGGTTGTCGCCGAATTCGGGCGGAGTGGAATCGTCAGCCATGGGCAAAGCCTACGGCGAACGACTTCGCTCTCACTGACGGCCGCGGCCGGCAGTGACCATCGCGGGTAGCGTCGTCGCGATGAGCGTGATCGACAGCACCCACATCGCCACGCCGGTGTGGGTGAGCGACGGCACCGGTGGCCTGGGAGCGCGCGTGTTGCGGCTGCTGGCCGCCAGCGACCGCGCAGACGCAGCCGATCCGTCGGAGTGCGACGTGCTGGTGTGGCTGGCCGCCACCGACGCCGACGCGCGGGCAGTCCGCCGCGAAAGCGCCCTCGCCGGCATCACGTCCGCGCTGCACGACCATCCTCAGGTCAGCCATGTCGTGCTGGTCTCATCGGCGATGGTGTACGGCGCGTGGGCGAACAACCCGGTACCGATTACCGAGGACGCCCTGCTTCGTCCCGACGTCGAGTTTCCGTTCGCCCGCCAGCTCGGCGCCGCCGAACAATTGGTCGACGAGTGGCGCCTGAGCGTGGCGGGTCGCTCAGTCACCGTCCTGCGACCGGCAATTGCCATGGCAGCGGACGGCACCAGCCGACTGGCCAGTGCGCTCGCGGCGGGGATGGGTCAGCGGCCGGGGGAAGCGGACCCGCCCGCGCAGTTCCTTCACCTCGACGATCTTGCCAGCGCGGTGCTGCTGGCAGTCGAGCAGCGTCTCGACGGCGTGTACAACGTCGCGCCCGACGGGTGCATCCCGGGCGAGCGGGTGCGGGCGTTGGCGGGTGCTGTGCCGCGAGTCAAGCTGCCCGACCGGCTGACGGAGGTCATCACCAACTTGCGGTGGCGCTTTCAGCGTGGCCCGATTCCGCCCGGTTTGCGCAGCTACACGCGCTGGCCGTGGCTGATCGCCAATGATCGGTTGAAGGCGGTTGGCTGGCGGCCAGTGGTCACCAACGAGCAGGCGTACGTCGAGGGCACCGAGGCCAAGTGGTGGACGATGGTGTCACCCAAGCGTCGTCAGGAGATTGCGCTGGGGGGCTTTGGCGTCGTGCTGACCACCGTCGCGATCGCTGTGGTGCTCAGCATTCGACGTGCTCGCGCCCACCGTCGATGAGCTGAAGCCGCCAGCCGTCAGAGCGCCGAGATGGCCTGCTGGAGATCGTCGAGATTCGCCAGTTGGACAAGGCGGCCGACCCCGTTGCTATGGGAACACAGGGCGACGAGTTCGCCGCGCTGGTTGACCACCGGCGCTCCTTCAGGAATCGATGCATCACGCGACCACGCGCTGTCGATCGTGTTGTCGGCCGAGACCGTGAGGGTCATTGGATTCTCGCCGACAAAGGTCAGCCGATCGCCTGCCACCACGCGGGTTGCCACCGTGAACGATTCGATGGCGATAGAGCCTCCGCCGTCGGACGGCATCGGGGCCAGCACCGCCAGCCCGCTGCGGTCGTCCACGAACAGCACGCGTGCGTCGCCGGTGTTGCCGTTGGGCATCAACAATTGGATGGTGAGATCATTGGTGATTGCCTCAGCTGTCGTGATGACCAGGCTGCCGTGGTTGACCGATACCGCGACAGCGGTGAGGGTCGCGTCGTCGCCAATCGCGACCTGGTAGGTGGCCATTGGTTGCTGGATGATCGTGGTGACCGGTGGATTCGTCGACGTGGGGACGGCGGTGATGCGAGGCGTGGCGAGGCCAGTCTCCGCGCGTCCGGCAATCGTCGAGCGCACCGTGGCGACAACGCTGCGGCCGGCTTGCGTGGGCAACATGGTCCACAACACGGCCATCGCCAAAAGCCCCCCGATGGCACCGGTTGCTGCGGTCAGCGCGCGCCCGATTGCCAGCGGCGGTTCCGAGAACGCCCAGGCCTGTTGGCCTACCTCGCTGGGGTGACGCCACCCGCGTTCGTGGGCGGGCAACGGCGCCGGCAGGCACTGGTCATCCTCGTCCCACTGATTCGAACTCACGAATTGGGGAGGTTAGTGACGATCGCGTCGCGTGTGGGATCGCGCGACGCAACGAAGCAGCGGAGCTGTAACGCAGCGCTCGGTGGGTGCGAGCGCGATCACGGCTACCATGCCCCGTTGTGCACTCCCCTGTAACCGGCAACTCATGGTTGGGCCTCACCGACCAGGTCTTGCCCGTCGGTGATGTGTACGAGTGGTGCCTGCAGCCTGACTGCGGTGCGGTTGTGTTGTTCAGCGGCACCGTTCGCGATCACGCCGTCGACGAGGCAGGGCAGATGCGCGAGGGTGTCAGCCATCTCACGTACGAGGCGTATGACGAGCAGGTTGTGCCGGCGTTCGAAGCCATCGTTGCCGAGCTGCGCCAGCGTTGGCCCCAAACCGGTCGGGTTGCGCTGCTGCATCGCACCGGTCGGCTTGGCCTGATGGAGAGTTCGGTGCTCGCTGCCGTCAGCTCACCGCATCGTCCGCAAGCGTTCGAGGCGGCGCGGTTTGCGATCGATGCGCTCAAAGCCAGCGCTCCGATCTGGAAGCACGAAGTGTGGGCGCAGGGTGCCGACTGGGGTGCCGGCGCGCACGACGTGATCACTCCGACAGAGGTCCGTTCGTGATCTACGTTCTCGTTGCGGCTGTCGTCATCATCGTTGTGGTGATCGGGATCACCCTCTCCAGGGGTGGGTCGCGCCAAGAGCCGGGCGTCGTCAGCTTTCGCAAACACATCGATGCGCTGTCTCCTGAGGCTCGCCGCGAAGTGATGGATCGGGTCCGGCCGCAGCCCACCGAAGACCGCAAGCCCAACGACCCCGACACGCCCAACCCTGACACGTCAAAGGGCTGAGGATGGCACGCGACCTCGCCATCGACCTCGGGACTGCCAACACACTCGTGTACATGAAGGGCAAGGGCATCGTGCTCAACGAGCCCTCCGTGATCGCGCTCAATCGCCAGACCGGCGAGGTGCTCGCAACCGGGCGCGAGGCGTGGCAGATGATCGGGCGTACACCGGGCTACATCGTGGCTGTGCGTCCCCTCCGCGGTGGTGCCATCACCGACTTCGAGATCACCGAGCGCATGATCCGTCTGCTGCTGCAGCGTGTCGGTGTCAGCCGGTTTACGCGACCCAAGGTCGTCATCTGTGTGCCGTCGGCCATCACCGAGGTCGAACGGCGTGCCGTCACCGACGCTGCCCGACGTGCGGGTGCCGCCGACGCGCAGTTGATCGAGCAACCGATGGCTGCAGCAATCGGCGCCGACTTGCCGATCGATGAACCAATCGGCAACATGGTTATCGACATCGGCGGCGGCACCAGTGAGACCGCAGTCATCAGCCTCGGCGGCATCGTGGCTTTGGAGGCTGTGCGTGTCGGCAGTTTCGACATCGATGCATCCATCCAGGCGTACGTGCGCCGCGAGCACGGCATTGCCATCGGCGAGCGCACGGCGGAAGAGGTCAAGGTCGCCATCGGCAGCGCCGCCGAAACCGAAGACGAGAGCCAGGCTGAGGTTCGTGGTCGCGACCTGATGACCGGGCTCCCCAAGACGGTGGTGCTCACGCCCGAGGAAATTCGTTTCGCAATCGACGACGTGGTCAGCAGCATCATCGCCTCGGTGGTGCGTTGCCTGGCGAAAGCCCCACCCGAGCTGGCGCAGGACTTCCTGGTCCGCGGGATGTACCTCGTTGGTGGTGGTGGCCTGTTGCGCGGGCTGGCGCAGCGCATCGAGAAGGAAACCCAGGTTCCGGTACGAATGTCCAACATGCCACTGGAGGCCGTCGTGATGGGCGCCGGTCACTGCATTGAGCACTACGACGCGCTCAAAGGCATGTTCATGGGTGCTCGTCGCTAGCCCGCAATTGGAGAAGTGGTAGTTGCAATGCGTTCACTCATCGATCAATCGAACGTGCTTCATAGCGGGCTTGCAGCAATTCGCAAGCAGTACTCGGTCCCGACGTCGTTCCCCAGCGAGGTGCTCGCTGCCGCTGACGCAGCGGCGCGGCGAGAACCAACGGAGCATGTTGATCGCACGGACTGGAACTTCGTCACGCTCGACCCCGCCACCAGCACCGACCTCGACCAGGCATTCACCATCGAGCGCACCGGCGACGATTTGCTGCTGCACTACGCAATTGCCGATGTTGCCTGGTTCGTCCGCGCAGGCGACGCCCTTGACCGTGAGGCGTGGAAACGCGGCGCGACGCTCTACCTCCCCGACGGTAAGGCCGGTCTGTACCCACCGGTGCTTGCCGAAGGTGCCGCCAGCCTTTTGCCCGAGGGCCCGCGCCCGGCGGTGGTCTTTCACGTGCGGGTTGGCAGCACCGGCGCGGCGGTGCTCGACGGTGCCGAGCGGGCCATCATTCACAGCCGGGCCAAACTTGCCTACGACTCGGTGACCGCCAGCCAGCTGCCGGCCGACTTTGATGAGTTCGCTCGCCGTGTTCAGGCTGCCGCGGCATTGCGCGGGGCCGGCACGATCGAGCCGCCCGAGCAACAGGTGGAGCACATCGACGGCGACCGGTACCAGCTGGTGTTTCGGCCACGTCTGGCGTCAGAGGATCAGAACGCGGCCATGTCGTTGGCCTGCAACCTGGCCGTCGCCGACGCGATGTTCCACGCGCACACCGGTCTGTTCCGGGTGATGCCCGAGCCAGACGAGCGGGCGCTCAAGCGACTCCGCCATACGGCGCGCGGGTTTGAGCTGAACTGGCCGGCGGCTCAGTCGCTGCAGGACTTCGCGCGCACACTGGACGCCAACAACCCGAAGCACGCTGCCTTCATGCTCGCTGCTCGGCGGGCGGGCGGCGGTGCCGACTATCAGCCCTTCACCAGTGGCGTCACTCCGTGGCACTCGGCGATGGCCGCAACGTACGCGCACGCCACTGCGCCGCTGCGCCGACTGGCCGATCGTTATGTGGTGCAGGTCGCGTTGGCTGTCGCCAACGGCAATCCTGTACCCGACGACGTCGCCAAGGCGTTGCCGTTGCTGCCCGAGCCGATGGACCGCTCGGATTCCACTGGAGGCCGCATCGAGCGTGCCGTACTGGACCTTGCCGAGGCCGTGATTCTGGGCGGTCATGAGGGTGAGTCGTTCGATGCCGTCGTGGTCGACGACGATGCCGACGGCACGCGAATCCAATTGCTCGACGTAGCCGTCGTCACCAAGGTGAAAGCGCACGGTGTCACGCCCGGCGACCCGATGGTCGTCAAGCTGATTGCCACCGACGTTGCAGGGCGAACCGTGCGGTTCGAGCGGGTGTCCTGACACCTGCCGATCAGGCTGGCGCGAGCCGATACACGGCGTTGTCGTTGAGTGACAGCACGTACAACTCGCCGTCGGGCCCTGCCCGAATCGCGCTGACACCGTTGATCGTGCCGAGTTGCACTGCGGCGGTGAGCTCGCCGTCTGGTGCGTGCAGCGCGGTGACGATTCCGCTGCAGTAATCGCTCGCGACGTACCAGCCGTCCAGCTGGGACAGCGATGCACCGCGGTACACCGCCCCTCCGCTGACCGAGCAGCCGGCGTCGCCGTGCTGATACTCGAAGATCGGCATCGTGACACCATCCGTCGCCTGGTCAGCGTTGAGCCGATGTGTGCCTTCAAACGCGCTCCAGCCGAAGTTCGTGCCGCGCCCACCGCCGTCGACTGCTCGCGCGAGATCGACCTCCTCCCACGCTCCCTGGCCGACATCACCGATCCAGAGGTCGCCGGTCGTCGAGTCGAAAGAGAACCGCCACGGGTTGCGAAGTCCTGCCGACCAGACCTCGGGCCGAGCGCCGGCGACGTCGGTGAAGGGGTTGTCGATCGGCACGGTGTACGGCTGCTCGCCCGCGGCTATCGGGTCGATTCGAAGGATCTTGCCGAGCAGCGTGCTGACGTTCAGCGCGCGCCGCTGGGGGTCGTTCGCCGAGCCGCCATCACCCGTGCCGATGTAGAGATAGCCGTCGGGACCGAACGCGAGGTTGCCGCCGTTGTGGTTGGCGTACGGCTGGTCGATGGTCAGCACATCGCGAGCCGACGAGGGGTCGAACATGCCGTCCTCGGCCACTGCGTACTCGACGACGACGGTGTCACCGTCACGGTTGGTGAAGTCGACGTAGGCCAGCGACTTCGAAGGGTGAAAGGCCAGGCCGAGTAGACCTTGCTCGGCTCCGCTGGTGATGGAGTTGCTGAGGTCGAGAACGACGGGGCCGGCCACTCCGTTACGAACGGACACGATCGTTCCGCCCTGGAGCACAACGTAAAGAGCTGGATCTCCCGTTCGCCAGGCCAAGTCGACGGGGCTGTTCAAGTCGCTGACGAAGCTGGCAAATCTCACCGATTCGGCCGAAACGGGAACGGTGGCACTGGGCGACTCGCCGACCGTGTCAGCAGGCGTCGTTTGCGACGGAACTGTCGCATACGTGACGAACGGAGCGCTCGCCGTTGCGGCCGTACTGTCTCCGTCAACGCCGCAGCCGGCAACTGCCAGAGAAGCGGTGAGAGCGACGGCGAGGACAACGACGGACGACGACCCGCTCATGCGGGCACCGTCACGACTGTGGCACCCGCACAAGACCTTCCTGTACCACGCTGATTGCGAGAGCGCCGTCGGACGTGAAGATGTTGCCGCCAGCGAGGCCGCGAGCACTACTCGTGGAGATCGAGCGTTGGTCGTAGAGCAGCCAATCGTCCGCCCGGAAGGGTCGGTGAAACCACATCGCATGATCGAGGCTGGCCATCTGCACCCCCGGGGTTTCCCACGACAATCCGAACGGCAAGATGGTGGTGTCCAGCAACGTCATATCGCTGGCATAGGTGACGATGCAGGCATGCAGCGTGGGGTCGTCGGGCAGGGTGCCGTCGGCGCGCAACCACACCTGCTGGCCGTCGGCCGTCTGCCCCTGACGGCTGAACGGGTCGGTGCCCAGGTGGCGCAGATCGATCGGGCGCGGACGGTCGTACATCTCACCCATCCGGTCCTTGTACGGGGCCATGCGAGTCTTGAAGTCGGGCAGCGTCTCTGGCGCGGGAACGTTCAACGGCATCGGGACCTGGTAGTCGAGTCCCTCCTCGACGACGTGGAAACTCGTCTGCAGGTTGAAGATGGCCCGGCCATGTTGGATCGCGACAACACGACGAGTGGTGAAGCTGCGGCCGTCTCGAATCCGGTCGACCTCGTAGAGGATCGGGACGTTCGGGTCTCCCGGGCGCAGGAAGTACGCATGCAGCGAATGAACCCGTCGATCGGGTTGCACCGTCCGGGTGGCAGCGACCAGCGCCTGCCCGGCGACCTGACCACCGAAGACGCGCTGGCGGTTTTCATCCGGCGAAACACCACGAAAGATGTTGACCTCGATGGCCTCGAGGTCGAGCAGGTGCACAAGATCGTCGAGCGCTGTCATTGCGGACGAGTCTCGCAGCCGTCAGGGAGATTCGTACAACGGCAGCCGCCACAGCACCCAATCGTCATCACTCCAGACCTCCTTCCATTTCATGTCGGCGGCTTCGCTGTCGGCCACCAGGGGCTGACTGAGCACGCTGCCGCGACGCATCATGAAGTAGTCGGCTCGCTGCCGCACGATCTTGAGTACGTCGGATTGCACGCCGCGGCGATCGGTGTAGAATGTGAGCGCGCGCACCTTGAAGAACGCAACCACGTCGTCCTGGTGAGTGAACGTCCGGATGGCCCGAAAGGCGGCCTGCGCGTCGGGCGCTTCCGGGCCGTCGAGCACACTCCCGCTGTCGTTGAAACGCTGCGCGTCCCGTACGGCCGAGGGGATGTCGGTCACGTGCCACAGAGTGGCAGCGGCCAGCAGGCCCGTCGCCACCCAGGCACCGATGTGACGAGTGCTGAGCCTGCGCGGCACGGGCACGGTGGCCACTGCCTGGGCGGCGAAGTACACGGCGAAGGGGGTGATCGCAAGCAGGTAGCGGTCGGCCACCGCAGGGATCATTCCGACGATGGCCATCGACCCGACCGCAAAGACCGCCAACGGGGCGTCGGTGGCCGGCGATCGCCAAAGCCTCAAGATGACGCCCGCCACCACCAACAGAAATACGCTCAGCAGCCCCCAGCCGGCCAGCCCCGGAAAACCCAGCTGGCTGGCGAAGGCCGTGCGAAATGGGCCCTGCAGCTTCGACCAGGTTTGATGCAGGCCGGAGCCCTCGTACTCGGGTACGAGTGAGCTGGGCAGCAGCAACTGCACCACCGCGACGCCACCGAGAAATGCCGCGTAGGGAGTGAACATCTGCGTGCGATCGGCAGTTCGTCGGCGACCTTGTAGATCGAGCAGCTGGGCAACTGCGATGGCGGCAACGATTGCCAATCCTTCGCGGCGAACGTTGAACACGCACATTGCGAGCAGCCCGAGAGTGATGAGCTGTCCTCTGCTCGCTTCGTCGAGCGGGTGGTCGCGGCGCAATCGATCAAGCCACCACAGCGTCAGCACGACCGTGGCCATGTACGGAAACTCGCTGACGATCCTGTCGGTCTGCGCCAGGTAGGCCAGCGTTGTGCTGACGAAGGCGACTGTCGCGAACGCCAGCCACCGCGCCATTCGTCGGCGCACCAACGCGTGGAAGCCCCACAGGAACGCGATCAGACTTGCAACTTCGACCAGCTTGAGCGCCGCGTAGTTCAAGCCGAAGAGTCGGTAGAACGGCGCCAACAGAACGGGGAACCCCCATGGGTACACGTAGGGGCTGAACCCGGGTTTCGCGGCGTTGTCGACGTTGAAGTGGTTGTCCGCAATGACCTGACCGACGTTGCCGTCGAGCAGGCTGCCGGCCTGGCGCAGGTAGAGCGTGAAGTCGTCGCCCCACGTGTGGCCGGTGCGGTGCAGGCCGATTGCCGCCCAGGCGACGAACACGGTTAGCAGCAGCATCGGCCAGTGTGCGCGCGCGGCCGCCCGCGCATGCAGCCGCCATTCGTGCGAAATCATGGTTGCGATTATGGTGCCCGCATGACTCTGCTTCCGCTCACGCCCGACGAGTTGCTCACCACCACCCGTGCGGTACGTACACGGCTGGACTTCGACCGACCGGTGCCCGACGAGCTGATCCGCGAATGCGTGGACATCGCGATGCAAGCTCCGAGCGGTTCGAACAGCATGACGATGCAGTTCGTGGTGGTTCGCGATGCCGCCAAGCGGGCCGCAATCGGCGAGATCTATCGCCAGTGCTACGCGATCTACAGCCAGATGGACGGGATCTACATCGGCTCGATCGACAAGGGAGGCGACGATGCGAACGCTCAGCAGCGGCGCAGCGCCACGTCAGCAGACTTCCTCGGGGAACGGATGGGGGATGCACCGGCACTGGTCATCGCGTGCACGACCGGTCGGGCCGACGGACTGCCGGCGATGATGGCCGCGTCATTGCTCGGAAACGTGCAACCGGCGATGTGGAGCTTCATGCTCGCCGCGCGTGCGCGCGGGTTGGGGACATGCTGGACCACCGTCCATTTGATGATGGAGGAGCAGGTCGCGCAGGTGCTGGGCATCCCGTTCGACAGTGTGCAGCAGGTATGTCTCAGCCCGCTGGCCTTCACCGTCGGCACGGACTTCAAGGCGGCCAAGCGTCCACCTGCCGACAGCATCGTCCACTGGGACACATGGTGAGCCTTGCGCCCGAGTTGCGAGCCCGAGCGCTGGCAGCGAAGGGTTTCATGCCGGCCGACGAGGGGGATGCGCTGTATGTCGCGGCCGTTGCCGCAGGTTCGTCTGTTCCCGAGCTGCCCTTCCTCGAGGTTGGCTCGTACTGTGGGCGATCCACGGTCTGGCTGGGCGGTGCGGCGCGGGCGGCTGGCACCGTTGTGTTCGCCGTCGATCATCACCGGGGTAGCGAAGAGAATCAGGCAGGTTGGGAGCACCACGATGCCTCGGTAGTGGACGCCCGCACCGGCAAGATGGACACGCTGCCCACGTTTCGCGACACCATCCACGACGCCGGTCTGGAAGACGTGGTGTTCGCTGTTGTTGGTCAGTCGCCAGCCGTCGCGGCGCACTGGGGGTCGCCGCTGGCCTTCTTGTTCATCGACGGTGGGCACGGCGACGAGCCTGCGCGGCTGGACTACGAGGGCTGGACGCCGCACGTCGCGCTGGGCGGCACGTTGGCCATTCACGACGTCTTCCCGGACCCGGCCGACGGTGGGCGTCCACCGTTCGAACGTATCTATCGACCGGCAATCGCGAGCGGCCGATTCGAGGAGATCGGCGCCACCGGCAGTCTGCGCGTGCTGCTGCGAGTCCGCTGACGCGGGTGGTCGCGTCTTTCAGATTTCGTCGCCAGATTCCGACTCAGGCTGGCTCGCCGCGAGGATGGGCCGGCGTGTCAGCCGAACTGCACGCCCTGTGCCAGCGGCAGTTCGTTGCTGTAGTTGATGGTGTTGGTGGCGCGGCGCATGTAGCCCTTCCATGAATCGCTGCCACTTTCGCGGCCGCCGCCGGTGGTCTTCTCGCCTCCGAACGCACCGCCGATTTCGGCGCCGCTGGGGCCGATGTTGACGTTGGCGATGCCGCAGTCGCTGCCCGCGGCGCTGCAGAAGCGCTCGGCTTCGCGCACGTCGGTGGTGAAGATGCTGCTGGCCAGGCCCTGGGGCACATCGTTCTGTAGATGCATCGCTTCGTCGAAGCTGTCGTAGCTCATCACGTACAGAATCGGGGCGAAGGTCTCCGTGGCCACGATGTCGGTTTGGCCGGGCATCGTCGCAATTGCCGGGCGCACGTACGCAGAGGCGGGCGCTTCGTCGGCGAGATGGCGTTCGCCACCCACCAGCACACTGCCACCGTCGGCCTGCGCAGTGGCGAGCGCTGCCTCCATCCGGTCCAGCGCTGTCATGTTGATTAACGGGCCGACCAGCGTGCCCGTATCGAAGGGGTTGCCGACGGGCAAACTGCCGAAGGCGGTGGCCAACCGGCTGGTCACTTCGTCCACGCGCGACTGGTGCACGATCAGGCGACGCAAGCTGGTGCAGCGTTGACCAGCCGTGCCGGCGGCCGAGAACGTGACGCCCCGCACCACCAGTTCCATGTCCGCACTGGGGGCGATGATCGCCGCGTTGTTGCCGCCAAGTTCGAGGATGCTGCGACCGAACCGTCCGGCAACCACCGGGGCAACCTCGCGGCCCATTGCCGTGCTGCCCGTCGCGCTGACAATCGGCACGCCTTCGTGGGCAACCAGGTCGGCACCGACCGCTCCGTCGCCCAACAGCACCTGGTTCAGGTTGGCGGGCACGTCCATGCCGGCCGCGGCGCGTTCGAACAACGCGTGCGTGGCCATGGCGGTCAGCGGAGCCAGCTCGCTCGGCTTCCAGATCACCGGGTTGCCGCACACCAGCGCGAGCGCGGCGTTCCAGCTCCACACGGCAACCGGGAAGTTGAAGGCCGTGATGACTGCGACTGGGCCAAGTGGATGCCACTGCTCCATCAGGCGGTGGCCGGGACGTTCGCTGGCGATGGTGAGGCCGTGCAATTGACGGCTGAGACCGACGGCGAAATCGCAGATGTCGATCATCTCCTGCACCTCGCCGAGCGCCTCGCTCTCGATCTTGCCGGCCTCGAGCGTCACGATGCGCGCAAGGTCGGCCTTGTGAAGGCGCAGCTGCTCACCGAGTCGGCGCACCAGTTCGCCGCGCAATGGCCCGGGTGCGGTACGCCAGGCGTCGAACGCTTCGGCAGACTTGGTGACCATCGTGTCCACGTCGTCGGTGGCAGCGAGGAAGCCCAGTGTCGCGCCGGTGATGGGACTGCGGGCGCCGTGCGGGCCGGCGCCCATCGGCTGCGCGCCACACGCCTGTAGCGCATCGTTGGCCAGTGTGGAGAGGTCGTCGGTCGTCGGAAAGCTCACGCCTTCATCGTGCCACGGATCCCAGCTTCCGCATCAAGCCTGTTCAGCCAACTGGCGCGACGCGTCGTCGATCAGGCGTTGGAGGTGCACGCCGCGGTGCACATCGAGTTCGTGGCTCGCGCCGGTGCGAACGGCTTCGGCGAACTCGCTGAGGATGGTGCGCTGCGCGGTCGCGACCTCCGCACCCGATTGCTCCGGCGTGAACGCGCTGATGTCGAGCGCCAGCTGTCCTTCCAATCCGTGCAGCTCTACTCTCAGGCCGCCGGCTTGCCGTGTCGTGGCGCAGAGCGCCGCCTGGCTGACCCGCCCATTGTCGTGCTCACACTCCAGTAGCACCAATCGTTGGGAATCGCCGCTGGCCGTGATGCGCGAGATGGTGCCAAGGGCTGCGTCAAGGATGTCGAGGACGTGCGGTCCGAGGTCGAGCAGGCCGCCTTCCGCCACCCGCCACGGTGTCGCGAAATACGTGCCGGGCACGCAGCCGTCGCCAAAGAACGCCGCTCGACCGCCGTACGAATCGAAAGTGCGCGCGTGGGCGATGAACTCACGTGTCGAGTCGAAGTAGCGGTTGGTGAAGATCACCTGCGAGACGACGCCGGCGGCGTCGATCGCTGCGGCCAACGTTTCTGCCTCGGCCAGGTTGCCGCCCACTGGCTTGTCGAGCAGCACGGCAAGCCCCGCGGCCGCGGCTTGAGCGGCCAATGTTGACTGCACTGATGGCGGCACGCTGAAGGTGACGGCATCGCACGCGGCGAAGAGCTCGTCGAGCTCCGTGAACGCCCGCACGTCATGGTGCTGCGCGAGTTCGGTGGCCGACTCGGGTCGTCGCGACCAAATACCCACAAATTCGACATCTTCGGAGCTGGCCAGCATCGGCCCCGTGAACAGGTGTGCCCACGGCCCAGCCCCCACCAACCCCATCCGCAATCGTTCAGTCATGCACCAACTCTGGCACGCCCGCGCGACCAGCGTTTGAACACTCCCCCGGTCAGTCGGTGGGGCGGGGGACGAAGACGTTGGCGGCGGCGCTGGCGCCCGTAATAGCGTCGGCCGCGAGGATGACGGCGGCGCCGGTGTAGGCGCTGGTCTCGTCGGGCGGGAAGCGGACCAGCGACGGGTACACGATGCCGGTGTGATACGAGCCGTCGTCGCAACGGTGCGGCCGCGTCCAAGCGAGCAGATCCGTGGCAGTCGAGAAGTCGCCGATCGCGGCGTGGGCAATCGATGCTTCAGCGGTCTCGCTGGCGGTGACCCACGGCTCGTCACTGACGCAGCGCACGCCCATGCCTTCCATCGCAAACGTCGACCAGCCATCGGCGAGGCGGGTCTTGGCCTGCTCGCCGGTCATGCAGCCGGCCAGTACCGGGTAGTACCAATCCATTGCCCAGCGCTCCTTGGGCTCGAACGCGTCGGGATGGTTCGCGACCACATCAGCCAAGCGCGAACCGGCCTCGCACCAGTCCGGGCGTGGTTCGTTGATCAACTCAGCCAACTGGGCTCCGCAACGCAGCGCGTGCGAGATGCTGGACGAACCGGTGAGCAGCGCGTAGTCCCAGGGGCGTTCGTCTTCGGTGCATGCCCACAGCGGTGTGCCGTTTGGCTTGCGCATGCCCAGCACCCAATCGAGCGAACGCTGCACCGTTGGCCACAGGTGGTCGACGAACCCGCGATCCCACGTGCACAACCAGTGGTGCCACACGCCGGTGGCGATGTATGCGCACACGTTGGTATCGAGTTTGGCTTCCTCCACCGACCCGTCGGGAAGGTAGTAGTTCCACCAGCTGCCGTCGGGGCGCTGAATGTCGACCAGCCACTCGTAGGCCCGCTCGGCCGGAGCGTGCAGCCCGGCGACGTCGAGCGCCATCGCGGTCTCGACATGATTCCACGGGTCGCAGTGACCGCCGGGGAACCACGGAATCATCCCGGTGTCGAGCTGCAGCGCGGCAATCGACTCGGCGGTCTGCACCACTTCGTCGGCGCTGAGCACGCCATCGAGATCGGGGACGCGGCTCACTGGTGCACCGTCACGTTGCGTTGCTTCTGCCCGTACACGATGAAGCTCTTGCCCATCACCGGGGCGAGGCCGCGCTCAAGCAATGCCAACGATGTGGGCCGGTCGGTGATCTCCCACTCGAGCAGTTGGCGATAGCGGCTCACCAGCGGGTGGTCGTTGTCGCGCGGCCCTACTGCGCACTTCAGCCACCAATACGGCGAGTGCAGCGCGTGCGCGTGATGGCTGCCCAACACGTCCAAACCGGCTGTCCGGAGCTTGGCCTTCAGCTCGGTGGCGCTATAGATGCGAACGTGCCCGCCGACCGCCTTCGGGGCGTGGTACTCATCGCTGAGCAGCCAGTTGATCTTCTCCGGATACCACGTCGGCACGGTGGCGGCGAACGTGCCCCCTGGCTTCAGTACCCGCACCAGTTCGGTGATGGCAGCAACGTCGTCCTGGATGTGCTCGAGCACTTCGCTGGTGATCACTCGATCGAACGACCCGGTTGCGAATGGCAGGCGGGTGGCGTCGCCCTGCAACGCGCCGACGTAGCGCGCCTCGGGAATCTCGCCTGCCTCCGCCATTGCGCCGAACGTGCCGCGGGTCTGGATGACTTCGTCGGCCATGTAATCGAGCGCCACGATGTTGGCGCCGCGCCGCGCAATCTCGAACGCGTGACGGCCGAAGCCAGCGCCCGCGTCGAGGACGAGGTCACCGGGCTGCAGGCCCAGGCGGTCGAAGCGAATAGTGAGCAAGAGCTACCTCTGCCCGTTCTTGCGCAGGCGACCGTTCTTGTGCAGCTTGGCGACGTTGGCCGGCATGGCCAGCACTTCTCGGTACTGGTCGACGGTCATCTGCGCGCAGTGCTTCCACGTCCAACGATCTACAACGCGTGCGCGACCGGCAAGCCCGACTCGAGCGCGCAGCTCGGCATCGTCGAGGCCGCGGCGGATGGTGGCCGCAAGTGCCTCAACATCTCCGGCCTTGCACTGCAACACGGTGTCGCCATCGCGGCCAGTCACTTCGGGCAGCGCGCCACCGTCGGTTGCTACCAGGCAGATGCCCGTCGCCATTGCTTCGATCGCGGGAAGGCTGAAACCCTCGTAGAGGCTGGGCACGACAGCGAGTTCGGCCTCCGCGTACAGCTCGACGATTCGCTCGTCGGGCACGCCCGACACGAAGTCGATGTGCGGGCGCAGGCCCAGCTTGTCGATGAGGTCGTTGCTGGCACCCTCACGGGGCTTACCGATGATGGTGAGGCGAATGTCGTCGCGCTCGGTGCGGAGCTTGGCCATTGCTTCCAGCAGGTATGAAAGCCCTTTTAGCGCGACGTCCGCAGACGCCGTGGTGATGAGCCGGCCGGGCTGGCGCTGCACGTTGGGAAGCGGCGTGAACAACTCGGGGTCGACACCCACGGGCACCAGCTTCATGCGGTCGAGGCCGACCTTCATGTCGGTGTGGATGTCCTTGATGCTGTTCTCACTGACCACCACCACGCGCGGCATGCGGCTGGCAACGCGGCCCTGCATCTTCACGAAGTTGTACCAGCGGCCGATGCTCCACCGCTTGCGACGACCCGTGGTGTGGGCCATCTCCAACGCGCGGTCGCGCGTGATGGGATGGTGCAGAGTGACGATCGTGGGCATCATCTTCTCGATGCCGAGGATGCCGTAGCCGAGGCACTGGTTGTCGTGCACCAGATCGAAGTCGCCGGTGCGTTTCTTGAGCGCTTCCCAGACGCGCACGCTGAACCCCAGCGGCTCGCCGAATGTGCCCTTCAGATGGGTAAAGACCTCGGCAGCGTCGCCCTTGCTCTTGATCTCCCAGTAGCCCGGGAAACGACCAGGAAAGTGGTCGTTCCACAGATCGAGGCTTGGCAGCTTGTGCAGCGTGACCCGCTCGTCGAGCACCGGGTACGGCTGCCCGCTAAAGACCTCCACGGTGTGGCCGAGATCGACCAGTGCCTTGGTGAGATGACGGGTGTAGACGCCCTGGCCACCGACGTGCGGCTTGCCGCGGTAGGTGAGGTACGCGATCTTCAGCGGAGCATCTGGGTCGAGGCCCTCGGCTGCGGCCGATGTCGTTGGCCGATGGGGTACTGCAGACATGGGTTACGAGGCTACCGGGGCATGGTTACCCGTCGGTAGCCGTCACGCAAGTGCAACGCGGTGTGACGGCGGTCGTGCGGTCGAGGCACGGCAGATTTTCACGCCACGCGACGTCATGGCTGCCACCGAATGCTCATGTGGCGCTGGAGAAGGTCGCCCGGTTCTAACCGGGCAGCGCCACCGATGTTGAACGCATCGGGTGGGCCGCTCTGGGGTTCGATGCAAGTGATGTGTTCGGGCATGTCGTACGCCACCCAGTGATCGCAGTCGCTGTCGACGGTGACTGTCAGCCGCGGGTAATGCAACCGGAGCGGACCTAGGGGCTGGGTGAAGCAATCGTCCCACGGCTTTGGTGGAGGGGTGATCAGCGGCCTGAGCGGCATGTAGTCATCGTCGCGGGGGTACATGGTGGCGAATTCGAGATCCACCGACTGTGGCTTGGTGAAGCACGGGTGCCAACCGATGACGGCCGGCATGGTGTGCGCCGTCGCGTAGACGGAAAGGACTGCGGCCAGGCCGTGCTCGTCGAGTTGCAGGTGTTGGGTCGCGCGCCCGCCGAACGCCCACGGCAGGTCGACGGCCATGTCGCAGTAGTCGAGGCCCGCATCGAGCACCTCCCACCGGCTGACGAAGCCGGTGCCGTGGATGGCGTGCGGGGTCATGTTGATGGGCAATTGATAGCTGCGCCCATCGAAGCTGAACTGCCCCCGCCGTACTCGGCCGGCCCACGGCACCATCGGGTAGCAACCCCACGTGAATGGCATCTCGGCTGGATTGTCGTTCAGCAGTGCCTGGCCGTTGACCTGCAGTCGGCCAATACGCCCGCCCTCGTCTGGGTGCACCATCATCCATGCGTCGCCCGCCACCAATTCGATCATGCGGTCATTCTTCCTCATGACGGCTCCCGTACGCTGTTGCGCCATGCGGGCAGTGGTGCAGCGAGTGCAGTCGGCGAGTGTGACCCTCGCAGGGGAAGTCGTGGGATCGATCGGCCAGGGGCTCTGTGTCCTGGTCGGGGTGACACACGACGATGGGCCCGATCACGCGCGCAAGTTGGCCGAGAAGATTTGGCACCTGCGGGTGATGGACGATGTGGACGGTGTGATGAACCTGAGTGTCGCCGCCACCACCGGTCAGGTGCTGGTGGTCAGCCAGTTCACGCT
The DNA here is from genome assembly GCA_031366885.1 of Ilumatobacteraceae bacterium. Classification (GTDB taxonomy): domain Bacteria; phylum Actinomycetota; class Acidimicrobiia; order Acidimicrobiales; family Ilumatobacteraceae; genus UBA668. The sequence continues at coordinate 438 of JANLPB010000050.1, read as the reverse complement.
CTACGGCGACACGTCCGGGGGCCGGCGTCCCAGCTGGATCGCGGCGGCGCGTCCGGAGCACGCAGAACCGCTGGTGCAGGCGGTTGTCGAACATCTCCGTGTCCTCGGCGCGACCGTCGCAGCCGGCCGCTTTCGCACCGAAATGATGGTGTCGCTGGTCAACGACGGCCCCGTCACCGTCATCATCGACATCTAACCCCTAACCCGGGTGCGAGTGCCACGCCGCCTGTGCGAGTGCCCCGCCGCCATGCGAGTGAGTACTCGCACCCCGGGGTGCGAGTGGGCACTCGGATGACTGGAATGTCGGAGAGCCGCGTTCCACGATGCGGGACGGTACCGCTAGGTGGAACGACGAGATGGTCGATGGGGTAAAGTCGGCGCATGGCGCTTGCGGAACGACTCAGCAACCTTGGCACTGAAACCGCGTTTGCGGTGTCG